>JAURVQ010000069.1 GCA_030655395.1 Gammaproteobacteria bacterium
AATGCGATTGTCGAAAATTTCAATATTGCGGACGCCGTGCGCATCAAGGAGATCGAGCGCACCACCAACCATGATGTAAAGGCGGTCGAATACTTTCTCAAGGAGAAGGTAAAGGATCAGCGCGAGCTGGCCGCCGCGAGCGAGTTCTTTCATTTTTCCTGCACCTCGGAAGACATCAACAATCTGGCCTATGCGCTTATGCTGCGCGAGGCGCGTGAACGTGTGCTGTTGCCGCTGATGGACAAGCTGACCGCGGAGCTGCAAGACCTCGCGCACCGCTACGCCGCGCAACCGATGCTGGCGCGCACCCACGGCCAGCCCGCCACGCCGACCACCTTGGGCAAGGAAATCGCCAATACCGTGTTTCGCCTGCAACGTCAGCGCAAGCAGTTGGCCGAAGTTGCGCTGCTCGGCAAGTTCAACGGTGCGGTCGGCAACTATAACGCGCACCGCGTGGCCTACCCGGAAATCGACTGGCCGGTGCTGGCGCAGGGTTTTGTGGAGAGCCTGGGGCTGGCGTGGAATCCCTACACCACACAGATCGAGCCGCATGATGCGCTCGCCGAGTTGTTCGATGCGCTGCGCCGTTTCAACACGGTGCTGATCGATTTTAACCGCGACATGTGGGGCTACATCTCGCTCGGTTACTTCAAGCAGAAGACGGTGGCGGGCGAGGTGGGTTCCTCCACCATGCCGCACAAGGTCAACCCCATCGATTTTGAAAATTCGGAAGGCAACCTGGGCATGGCCAATGCGGTGCTCGAATTTTTGAGCGGCAAGCTGCCGGTGTCGCGCTGGCAGCGCGACCTCACCGATTCCACCGTGCTGCGCAATCTCGGTGTCGGCATCGCGCACGGCGTCATCGCCTATGAGTCCTGCCTGCGGGGCATCGCCCGGCTCGAGGTCAGTCGTGAGGAGATCGATGCCGAGCTGGCGCGTAACTGGGAGGTGCTGGCAGAAGCAGTGCAGACCGTGATGCGCCGTCACGGGGTCGAGCAGCCCTATGAAAAACTGAAGGCGCTTACGCGCGGACAGCGTATTGATCGTGATGCACTGCACAAATTTATTGCTACGCTGGCGATTCCGCAGGAGGCCAAGGCACGTTTGCTCGCGCTTACACCAGCGGACTATACCGGCTACGCGCGGGAGCTTGCCGAAAAGATTTAAAAGAGGCTATAAGGGGGTCGGCGTTGAGCAACCTGGAGCAAATGAAGCTCGGAAGAGATGCTGAACCCGTACTGGTGGCTACCAGTACGGACAACCGCATCGCCGCCGTCGCGCTGGTCAAACAGGGCAGGCGCTATCTGTATATCTTCAGCCGCGATCTCGACGCCTCAGTGTATGACACCACCACATTTGTCTCCGCAGTGCGCGAGCTTGCCACCTACAGCCGCTATTCGCAGATTCGTATTCTGGTGCAGAACTCGGAGCACATCGCCAAGCACGGTCACCGTCTGGTGCAGTTGGCGCACCGGCTGAGCAGCTTTATCCAGGTACGCAAACCGGGGCGCGATCATCAGGCCTTGAGCGAGGCCTTTCTGGTGGTGGACAAGCTTGGCCTCCTGCACCGCAAGATGAGCGACCGCTACGACGGCGTGGTGAACTTCAACGCACCGCTGGAGGCCACCGCACTGGTGCGCTTTTTCGACGAGGTGTGGGACAGGAGCGAGCCTGACCCCGAATTGCGCAGACTGTATATCTGATTTTTAGAGGCACCCTGACATGCGCGCCGCCAGATTCATCTTCCTGATCGCCCTGATGCAGCCGGCATTTGCCGACGAGCCAACGCTGGAAATCATACCGTTGCGCCATCTGACGGTGGAGCAGGCGATTACGCTCGTCAAACCGTTCCTCGAGAAAGAGGGGGCGCTGAGCGGATGGAACAACCAGTTGGTAGTGCGCACCACACCGGAAAATCTGGCGCAGATAAGGAAAATGCTGCAAACCCTTGATGTACCGCCGCGCCGCCTGTTGATCACCGTGAAGCAGGACCGGCAAATTGAACAAGCGGACAATGAGATATCAACCAAGGGCGAGATACGCAG
>JAURVQ010000086.1 GCA_030655395.1 Gammaproteobacteria bacterium
GCGGATCGCGTTGCCCGCGTATTCGATGGCGTAACCGGTGCCGCCCGCCGTGCCGATCTTGCCGATAATGGCGAGCACGATGTCCTTGGCGGTGATGCCGGAGCTAAGTGTGCCGTCCACGGTGATGCGCATGTTCCTGGCCTTTTTCTGCAACAGGCATTGCGTGGCAAGCACGTGCTCAACTTCGGAGGTGCCGATGCCCTGCGCAAGCGCGGCGAACGCGCCATGCGTGGAGGTGTGCGAGTCGCCGCACACGACTGTCATGCCGGGCAATGTCGCGCCCTGTTCCGGGCCGATCACGTGCACGATGCCCTGGCGCACATCGTTCATCTTGAATTCGGTGATGCCGAACTCCGCGCAGTTGTCATCCAGCGTTTCGATCTGAATGCGCGCGACGGGATCGGCCACCGGCCGGTCGCGGTCGGTGGTGGGGACGTTATGGTCCGCCACGGCGAGATTCGTATCTCTGCGCCATGGTTTGCGCCCCGCGAGACGCAGGCCCTCAAACGCCTGCGGCGAGGTGACTTCGTGTACCAGGTGACGGTCGATGTAGAGCAGCGTCGTGCCATCGGGCTCGACACGCACCACATGCGCGTCCCAGAGTTTGTCGTAGAGGGTTTTGCCGGCCATAGTGTGTTACGCGCTGATGCAGCGAAGAATCTCGTATTTTACGCTGATTACGTCCAGTGCGAAATAGTACAGGCTAAACGTGCTCGCGCAGCAGCCGCCACGCGATCAGAAACGCACCCAGGCTCAGCAGCGCGGCGACGGCAAAGGTGAGTGTGGGCCCCGCGCTGGCCCACATATAACCGCTGTAGAGGCTCCCCACCGCGCCGCCGCCGCCGAAGCTTACGCTGCTGTAGATCGCCTGGCCGCGGAACTGGTGGTGCCCGGTGAAGAAGCGGTACACCACCTGCATGCCGGCGGCGTGAAACGTGCCGAAGGTCGCCGCGTGCAGCGTTTGCGCGAGCACTAGCATGGTCAGGCTGTCGGGGAACTGGCCGATCAATAACCAGCGCACGGTGGCGAGCGCGAAACTCGCCATCAGTATCCGGCGCAGCGGTATGTGCGTCATGAGTTTCTGCATCAGCAGAAAGACGCCGATCTCGCACAGCACGGCGAACGCCCACAGCAGGCCGATCAGCGTTTTGCTGTAGCCGTGGTCGACCAGATAAATCGAGTAAAAGGTGTAGTAGGGGCCGTGGCTCGCCTGCATCAGAAAACAGGCGAACAAAAACAGTGCGACCTCCGGACGCATGATCGTTTTCAAAAAAGGCGAGGGGTGCTCAGCGGGCCCGCGCACCTCCGATTCCGGCAGTACCAGGCTGAATACCCAGATGCCGCCCATGAATATCAGCAAACTCGGCAACACCCACCACGGCCCGTAGGCGTCTATCACCGGGCCCAGCGCCGCGACGCTCACGATGAATCCGATGGAGCCCCACAGGCGCACGCGCCCGTAAGCGCCCGCGCTCCCGCCCAGATGGCGCATGGTGGTGACTTCCAGCAGCGGCAGTGAGGCGTTCCAGAAAAAACTGAACACCAGCATCACGAGACCGAGCCACCAGAAGCTGGTGCCGAAGAACACACCGGCAAAGGTGACGATAGTGAGAAGCGTGGTGAGCCGCACCATGCGCATGCGGCTCTCGCGGTGATCGGCGATCCACGCCCAGATGTTGGGCGCGACGATGCGCGAGATCATCAGGAGCGCCATCAAATGTCCGATGTCCACCGCCGTATAGCCGAGCGAATGGAGATACAGCGCCCAATACGGCACCAGCGTGCCCAGCACGGCAAAATAAAACAGGTAAAAACCAGACAGGCGCCAGTAGGGCATAAAGACAGTTACAAGTGGCAAGATGCAAGTGACAAGAATGAGGGCCGCAGCATGTTGTCTTACCTGCGCTGTTCTTTTCGCATCAGCTTGAAGGTTTCTTCATAGATACGCTCGCGCGGGCCGACGGCGATGATCTCGATCTGTTGCGCGCCACGCATTCGGTAAATAATCCGGAATCGGCTGACCCTAAAGCTCCACAATCCGGCAAGCTCTTCTTTTAACGCCTTGCCGGAGCGCGGATCGGACAGGATGGTTTGTAATGAAGCCTTGAGTTTTTTCTTTAAGTGCGGATGCAGGCCACGGATCAATCTCGCCACTTCATCAGGAATCCTGAGGCGGTAGAAGAGCTGATTCATCCGTGACCCTGCGAGATGACCATGCAGTTAAACGGTTACTTGAATAGCTGCTCCAGGGTATAGAGCCGCGCCTTTTTCCCCCTCAGCGCAGACAGCCCGATTTTGATTTCGCGCCGCAAGGCTGCGTCACCGCGCACGGCGACCGTTTCTTTCCAGCTATCAAATTCTTCCGGGCTCACCAGCACCGCAGCAGGCCGGCCGTTCTTGGTGATGACCACCTCTTCGTCGCTGGCGCCCACCTTTTCCACCAGCCCGCTCAGCTTCATCTTGACCTCGGACAGCGGCAGGGTAATCATGGTTGGGCTCCTTTCAGGTTGACCAGAATTCGGCCTATTCTAGTGCAACGCGGCACGGCGGTCAACTCGACCCTGGTATTGTGGGCGTAGTCCGCGTCACATCCATATTCTGCGCGCGATGGCGCAAGGCATGGTCCATCAACACCAGCGCCAGCATGGCTTCGGCGATGGGTGTGGCGCGGATGCCGACGCAGGGATCGTGGCGGCCGTGGGTCACCATCTCCATCGGCTCGCCTTTTAAGTTGATGCTCTGCGCGGGCAGGCGCAGGCTGGAGGTGGGTTTAAGGGCGATGCTGACCAGAATATCCTGGCCCGACGAAATGCCGCCCAGCATGCCGCCCGCGTTGTTGCTCAGGAAGCCTTTGGGTGTGATCTCGTCGCGGTGCTCAGTGCCTTTCTGCTCGATGCTGGCAAAGCCCGCGCCGATCTCGACGCCTTTGACGGCGTTGATGCCCATCATGGCGTGCGCGATGTCGGCGTCGAGTTTGTCGAACACCGGTTCGCCCAGACCCACCGGCATGTGGCTCGCCACGATATTGATGCACGCACCGATGGAATCGCCTTCCTTGCGCAGGCGATCCATGAATTCTTCCATCACGGCGACCTTGTTCTTGTCCGGGCAGAAAAACGGATTGTTTTCGACTTCGTTCCAGTCGAAGTTTT
Organism: Gammaproteobacteria bacterium; assembly: GCA_030655395.1. Taxonomy (GTDB): domain Bacteria; phylum Pseudomonadota; class Gammaproteobacteria; order SURF-13; family SURF-13; genus JAQBXX01. The sequence goes on from JAURVQ010000086.1 coordinate 3,153, forward strand.
CGATCTTGACCGGCCCCAATTGGGCAAGGTAGCCGCGTATCACCACGCCATAGCGCTCATGCAGGTATTTCTTGGCAATCGCACCGGCGGCAACGCGCATCGCGGTTTCGCGCGCGGACGAGCGCCCGCCGCCGTGGTAATCGCGGAAGCCGTATTTTTGCGTGTAGGTGTAGTCGGCGTGACCGGGGCGGAAGGTCTGGCCGATGTTGGTGTAATCCTTGGAACGCTGATCGGTGTTATGAATCAACAGACCAATCGGCGCGCCGGTGGTTTTGCCTGCGAACACGCCGGACAGGATTTGCACCTGATCCTCTTCGCGCCGCTGGCTCACGTGACGCGACTGTCCCGGTTTGCGCCGGTTCAGGTCGGGCTGGATGTCGGCCTCCGATAGTTCCATGCCGGGCGGGCAGCCGTCCACAATGCAACCCAGCGCCGGGCCGTGGCTCTCGCCAAATGTTGTCACCACAAATAATTTGCCGAAGCTGTTGCCGGACATGTTTTTTATATCCTTATTATTTCGTAAGGCGGACGGTTGATGCTCGCGCCGACGTTGATCAAGTGTTCATAGTCGCGCAGTTGCTGTTCAGAGAATTCCTGAATCGCCGCCACGCCCGTTACGGCGTAATCATAGAGTGGATGCGCCGGGTCGTTCATCGCTACAATAATTTCAGCATATTCCAGAAACTCGTCCCGGGTCCAAACCGGATAGGCAGGCGACGCGCCAAACCGTCCGGTGCGCTGCATGAATGTG
>JAURVQ010000090.1 GCA_030655395.1 Gammaproteobacteria bacterium
GACATGGTCGGCCACACCGGCAATTTCGCCGCCACGGTCAAGGCCATCGAGACCATCGACGCCTGCCTCGGCCGCATCCAGTTGGCGCTGCACAAGGCGGGCGGCGAGATGCTCATCACCGCCGATCACGGCAACGCCGAACAGCTCATCGGCGAGGGTACGGGCCAGGCGCACACCGCGCACACCACCAACGCGGTGCCGCTGATCTACGTGGGCCGCCCCGTGCATCTCGCCGGCGACGGCGCACTGGCAGATGTCGCGCCCACGATGCTGAAACTCATGGGGCTGCCGATACCGCGGGAGATGAGCGGCGTGCCGCTGGTGGAGATCACGCACTGAACCCGCGCCGGGGGTGGCTGCCGCTCCTCGCCGCACTGTTGGTGTGCATGGCAGTGCCCGCCCCCGCAGCCGACACCGCCGCCAAGCGCCAGGAACTTGCCCAACTGCGCACGCGCATACAGGCCCTGCGCACTGCGCTCGCTGGCGCGCACAGGACACAGGGCGAACTGCTCAACTCGCTCAAGACCAGCGAACAGGCCATCGGGCGCATCAATCAGCGTCTGCGCAAACTTGATGCCGAGGCGCAACAACACAACGCGCGGCTGGCGCAGTTACAGCGCGATAAGGAGCAACTGGCCGCGGAGATGAGCGCCCAGCGGCATGCCCTCACTGCGCAGGTCCGCTCCGCGTACCTGATGGGCCGCCAGGACTACCTGAAAACGCTGCTCAATCAGCAAGACCCTGCGCGGCTGGGACGCGGCCTGCTATACTATAAATACTTTAATCACGCGCGCGCGGAACGTATTGCGCAAGCCAGCGCGGGCCTGGAGCAGTTGACCGCAACGACGCAGGCCATCGAACAACAGCGTGCGCACCTCGCCGAGCTGCGTGTGGAGCAGCAGCAGGAAAAAGAGACACTGGACGACGGTCAGCAGACGCGGGAATTAATCCTCGCCCGCCTCAATGCCGACATACACCGGAAAGATACCCAGCTTGCGCGCCTGCTTGAAGATATGCGCGCACTCGATGTCTTGCTGAAGCGCCTGCCGCGCGCAGCGGATAAACCGAGCTATCTCCCGTTTGCGGCACTCAAGGGGAAGCTTCCCTGGCCGGCCAGCGGTACCGCCATCGCGCCGTTTGGAAGCAGCCGCCTTGACGACCGCGCGCACTGGCAGGGTGTGCTGATCGAGGGACGCGCGGGCGACGAGGTGCATGCCGTCGCGCCGGGACGCGTCGCGTTCGCCGAGTGGTTGCGCGGCTTCGGATTAATGATGATCATTGACCACGGTGACGGCTACATGACCCTGTACGGCCACAATCAGGCCCTGTATAAAGGCGTGGGCGACCGGGCGGAAGCAGGCGAGGTAATTGCGGCGATGGGCGCGAGCGGCGGTAACGAACGGCCCGGCGTCTATTTCGAAATTCGCGAGCAGGGCGTACCGCGCGACCCGCTCGCCTGGTGCCGGCCCCGGGAACCAAAGCTGGGCCGCAGTAACTAACAGATATATCTTACATTCGCATGCGCACCACGGAGCCTTACATGAAGTCCACATTACGCGCCTTTCTCATCCTCGCCCTCGGCCTCGTGCTGGGCGTATCCCTGACGGTCGGGCAGAGCGTGTTCGCCGAGCGCGAAGAAAAGAGCGCCGCCACCCTGCCGCTCGCCGAGTTGCGCACCTTCACTGAAGTGTTTGCCAGGGTCAAAAGCGATTACGTCGAAGGCGTGGACGACAAAACCCTGCTCAATTACGCCATCCGCGGCATGCTGTCGGGGCTGGATCCGCACTCCGCCTATCTCGATGCCGATGCCTACAAGGAACTTCAGATCGGCACCAGCGGCGAATTCGGCGGCCTCGGGCTCGAGGTCGGCATGGAAAACGGTTTCGTGAAGGTGATCGCGCCGATCGACGACACCCCCGCGGCGCGCGGCGGCGTGCAGGCGGGCGATCTCATTATCCGTCTCGACGACACACCGCTGCAAGGCATGGAGCTGAACGACGCCGTCAAGCTGATGCGCGGCCAAGTCGGCACCAACATCACGCTCACCCTGCTGCGCAAGGGCGAGGAGAAACCGCTCAAGATCACACTCACACGCGCCGTCATCAAGGTGAAGAGCGTGAAGTCGCAGACCCTGGAGCCGGGCTATGGTTACGTGCGCGTCTCGCAGTTCCAGGCCCAGACCGGCACCAACCTGATCGACGCCGTGAGCCAGCTCAAGAAGGACAACAGCGGCAGCCTCAAGGGCATGGTGCTCGACCTGCGCAACAATCCGGGCGGCGTGTTGAACGGTGCGGTCACGGTGAGCGATGCCTTTCTCGAAAAGGGGCTCATCGTCTACACCGAGGGCCGGGTGAAAGACTCCCAGATGAAATTCACCGCCACGCCCGACGATGTCCTCAAGGGCGCGCCGATGGTGGTGCTGGTGAACGGCGGCTCCGCCTCGGCCTCCGAGATTGTGGCCGGCGCGCTACAGGATCACAGGCGCGCCGTGATCATGGGCAGCAAGACATTCGGCAAGGGCTCGGTGCAGACCATCCTGCCCATCACCAATGACACCGCGCTTAAGCTCACCACGGCACGCTACTACACGCCGAACGGCCGCTCGATCCAGGCCGAAGGCATCGTGCCGGACATCATCACCGACAACGTCAAGCTTACAGCGGGTGAAAAGAGCAGCGTGGAGCCGCTCAAGGAAGCCGACCTGAGCCGCCACCTCAGCAACGGCAAAAAGCCGGAGGGCGCGGGATCGTCCAAACCAGAGGCGGGTCCCGCAGCGGCGGAAAAGGAGCCGCTGGTCAGCAGCGATTACCAGCTCTACGAGGCGCTCAATCTGCTCAAGGGCTTGACGATACTTCAGTCGCGTAACTAATTTTATTTCGCACTGCGCGAGGTGAACTCGCGCAGGCGACTAAAGGGGAGAACTGCGGGGCCCCCTCGCTACGCTCTCCCCCTTTAGAAACCCCATTCCTCAATGCTCCAGCAAGTCTGCGGGATAACTTTGAAGGGAAGGTTTGTAAAAGTAGGCACAGATTTATTGTTCCATACATAGCGACATAAATCGTAGCGAGCGGCTTTCAGGCGGGGGCGGTGGAGCGCAGGAACCGGAGTGTACAAGTAGTACATGAGGATTCCGAGCACCGCACGCACCCGCATCAAAGACGCGCAGTAGATTTAGGGCGCTATG
>JAURVQ010000092.1 GCA_030655395.1 Gammaproteobacteria bacterium
TTGAGAAATTTGGTGCTGGCGTGATGAGTCGAACCCCCGACCGGCTGATTAAAAATCAGCTGCTCTACCATCTGAGCTACGCCAGCGTTGGAAGTACGATCTGTGCGGAAACGTGCGGCCATTGTAGGTAATTCACGCAGCGAAGGCAATTTACGGCGTGGCCGGAGGTGTGGCTGGCGGCAGGCTCTCGGGTACGGAGGGTGGCTCGGCGGCAGGTGACAGTTGCTTGAGTTGAGCGGTATTGAGTTCGCGCAGTAGCACGATGCCTTTCGCCTTGTCCGTTGTGATGGGCGCTGCAGCGTCGGTGTTATCCCCTACGAGTTGCCAAGCGAAAAAACCCAGATTGAGTAGCACCAGCAACAGAAATAACCTTTTCACGATGAACCTCCTGCGATCACGGCGAGGCCTTGCAGCACCAGGTCGGGCGTGTGACGGTAGTGTGCGGCAAGATGGGGCAGGACGCGCGCGGCGTCACCGCCGGTGATGATACGGGTGACGGCGGTGCCGAGAGCGGTCTCGGCGTCTGCCGTTGTGCGTTCGATGGCGCCGGTGAGCGCATACAGCGAGCCGTTTTGTACCGCTGCCTGTGTGGAGCGCGCGAACGGCGTGAGAGGGTGCGTAACCGGATTCATGTCATCACTGATCTGTTGCGTGTGTTCAAACAATGCGCGCTGCATCAATCTCAGCCCCGGCAGTATAACGCCGCCTGAATGATTGCCGTCCGCCGTCAACGTGTCAATAGTCACGGCCGTTCCGCAATCTACTACGCACACGGCGCCGGGAGTGTGTCTGTGCGCCGCGATCAGCGCCACCCAGCGGTCGGCGCCGAGCTTGCCGGGGTCGGCATAGGCGTTGGTGACGCCGCAGGCGCGAGGTTGCGCGTGTACGAATTCCGGTGCCAGCTTCCACAGCCATTGCGTGCACGCGGACAGGCGCGCGGCAAATTCGTCGCCTACGACGTTCGACACGATGATGCGCGTGGGCGTGGCGACCTTGCTCCATGCGGATTGCGCGTGTGCTTGCAGATCGAGCCCCGCCTGCGCGGCGCTGCCCGGATGATCGAGCCCCGCGGCGGTCAGCCACGCCCATTTGATGCGCGTGTTGCCGCTGTCGAGCAACAGGATTTTATCCATATTCACGCCAGCTCCCTTACGCTCACTTCGCCATACTCACTGCGCCGGAATAATAGCGCTGTGTGACACCGTTCACGAGCAGTTTGAGCGCGCCGTCGTCGGCCACGCCCTGGGCTAAGCCGTTGATGTTGCGCCCGGCGAGGTTGATCGCCACGCGCTTGCCTGCGATGAGATCAAACTGTTTCCACTCCGGCATGAACGGCGCGAGGCCGTGGCGCTGGAATTCGTGCAACGCCAGCAGCAGATGTTGCAGCAGCAGACCCGCGAGCAGGTTGCGCGACGGCGGCGGGTCGAGCAGTGCGCGCACGTCTACCCACGGTTGATCGATCAGCTGTGCCGCCTGCGCGGGCATGAGCACATTCAAGCCGACGCCGGCGACCAGATGGCACGGCCCGGAGCTTTCGCCTGCCATGTCGAGCAGAATACCGGCGAGCTTGCGCCCTTGCCAGAGCACGTCGTTCGGCCATTTCAGGCCTGCGCCTTTGGGACCGGTGGGGAGGCCGGCGGCGCGCAGCGCACGCATCACGGCCACCGCAACGGCGAGGCTGGCGCCGCCGAGCGTGCCGGGGCCCGCTGTGAAGCGCCACAACAGCGAGAGATAGATATTTCCGCCCGGCGGCGAAACCCAAGTGCGCCCATGCCGCCCGCGCCCCGCGTGTTGCTGCTCGGCGAGACAGGCCGTGCCGCCGGGTGCGCCGCAGGCCGCCTGGCGCATCAAATACGCATTGGTGGAGTCGGTGTCGTCGAGGATTTCGACCTTGCCGAGCAGGCGCTGCGCGGGTTTGCTTAAGGTCGTGCGTATCGCGTCCTCATTCAGCCGCTCGACCGGGTGCGCGAGGCGGTAGCCGCGCCCCGTGACGGCATGGACTTCGAGGCCTTCGGCGGACAGTGCCTGCATTTCCTTCCATACCGCGCTGCGGCTCACGCCGAGCGTATGGCCAAGCGCCGTACCGGAATGGAACAGGCCGTCACTCAGCAGGTTTATGAGGTGTTGTTTCTGGCGCATAGCTGCCCAGTGTAGCAAAATAGGATCAAGCTGCGCCTGCGCTGTGGCGGCGGACTAACACTGAGGACGGTATGCGCCAGGTCTGGATAAACGAATTTTGGCGGTTGACCAGCATCGGGCTGGTCGCGTTCGTGACGGGGCTCGTGGCGGGGTACGCTGAGCTTTTCCTGCTGCTCGCAGTGCTCGGTTATCTCGGCTGGCATCTCCTCAACCTGATGCGCTTGCAGCGCTGGCTGGCGGAGGGCGAAGATGCGCACCCTCCCGTTTCGAGCGGGGCATGGGATGTAATATTTACCGATCTGGCGCGCCTGCAGGCGCGTAATCGCAAACGCAAACGCAAGCTCACCCGCACCCTCACGCGGTTTGAAGACGCCGCCGCCGCGCTGCCGGACGCGGTGGTCGTGCTCGGCATGCATGACGAAATCGAGTGGTTTAATAACGCAGCGCAACAGCTGTTGGGCCTGCATTGGCCGCAGGACGTCGGCCAGCGCATCAGCAATCTGCTGCGTCATCCGGCGTTTATCGAATTTCTTGCGGCGCGCGATTACTCCAGAAGCGTGGAATTGTCCGCGCCGGCGAATGCCGACGTACTGCTCGCGGTGCTGGTGGTGCCTTACGGCAATGAGCAGCGTCTGCTGGTCGCGCGCGACATCACGCGCATCCGCCGTCTGGAGCAGGTGCGCAGTGATTTTGTCGCCAACGTGTCGCATGAACTGCGCACCCCGCTTACGGTAATCAACGGCTTTTTCGAGACGGCGAACGAAGACGCCCCGGAGTGTCCGCCCGACTGGCGGCGCCCGATGCATCTCATGCGGCAGCAGGCGCAGCGCATGCAGAATATCGTGCAGGATCTGCTGCTGCTGTCGCGTCTGGAGATGGAGCAGCCGTCCCGGGTGGAGACTGTGGCGGTGGCTGAGCTGCTCGAGGCTGTCGTGCTGGAGGCGCGGGCCTTGAGCGGTGTACGCAAACATCACATCGTGCTCGATGTCGACAGGGAACTCGGGCTGCGCGGCAGCGAGGATGAGTTGCGCAGCGCATTTTCCAATCTGGTATTCAACGCCGTGCAGTACACACCGGAGCAGGGTGAAATCCGCGTGCGCTGGTTCCGCGATGCTGAGGGCGTGCACCTTGCGGTGAGTGACACCGGCGTGGGCATCGCCGCGCACCACATCCCGCGCCTCACCGAGCGCTTTTACCGCATCGATGCGGGGCGCTCGCGCCAGAGTGGGGGCACCGGCCTCGGGCTCGCCATCGTCAAGCATGTGCTCAACCGGCACGGCGCGCAGTTACGCGTCGAGAGCGAGCTGGGCAAGGGCAGCACCTTCAGTTGTGATTTTCCGCTCGCGGCGCTGGTACATCTGCCCGGCATGCAACAGCGTGCGCGCAACGTCTGAGCGTGGGTGGGGAGGAAATGGTGGGCCGTGCTGGGGTCGAACCAGCGACCTACTGATTAAGAGTCAGCTGCTCTACCAACTGAGCTAACGGCCCGTATTTTGGGGTGAGCGATGGGGATCGAACCCACGACAACCGGAATCACAATCCGGGGCTCTACCGACTGAGCTACGCCCACCATAAACTGTGCGCTATTGTACTACATTCCGGCGTCTTGAAACTGGTGCGCCCGGCAGGACTCGAACCTGCTACCACCGGCTTAGAAGGCCGGTGCTCTATCCAGATGAGCTACGGGCGCAAAATGGTCGGGGTAGAGGGATTCGAACCCACGACACCCTGCTCCCAAAGCAGGTGCGCTACCAGGCTGCGCTATACCCCGAAAGTCCCTCGCACTCGCCAGAAGCTACACCTGAACCGGACTCCGGCACAAGGTTGGCGATCATACGCGCCGCTCCCGCGAGGGTCAATTATAATCCTCCCGCTCCACCCTTGGTGAAATGCGGTGGGCGTGCGATCATTGGAGCCTGATTGACATTACTCGTTTCCCCACCATGAGCGCACACATCATCGACGGCAAGGCGATTGCCGCTGCCCTGCAGCAGGTAGTGAAGCAGCGCGTGCAGGCACGTCTGGCGGCGGGGCAGCGCGCGCCGGGGCTGGCGGTGGTGCTGCTGGGCGAGGGGGCCGCTTCCCAAGTCTATGTGCGCAGCAAGCGCAAGGCCTGCGAGGAGGCCGGGATACGCTCGCTGGACTACGATCTTCCCACCGCCACGTCACAGCAAGAGCTGTTGGCCCTCATCGATGAACTGAATGCGCGCGCCGACGTGGACGGCATCCTGGTGCAACTGCCGCTGCCTGCGCACATCGCAGCCGACGCCGTGATCGAGCGCATCAACCCCGACAAGGACGTGGACGGATTTCATCCCTGCAACATCGGGCGTCTGGCCCTACGCATGCCGCGCCTGCGCCCCTGCACCCCGCGCGGCGTGATGACGCTGCTGGAGCACACCAGTGTGCCGCTCCAGGGCATGCATGCGGTGGTGGTGGGTACCTCCAACATCGTCGGCCGGCCGATGGGGCTGGAGCTGCTGCTCGCGGGCTGCACCGTCACCCTCTGCCACCGCTTTACGCAAGACCTCGGCGCGCACGTCGCGCGCGCCGACATCGTAGTGGCCGCCGTCGGCAAGCCCGGCCTGATACGCGGCGAATGGATCAAGCCCGGCGCCATCGTCATCGACGTCGGCATCAACCGCCTGCCCGACGGCTCACTCTGCGGCGACGTGGAATTTGAGGCCGCCCGCACCCGCGCCGGCTGGATTACGCCAGTGCCCGGCGGCGTCGGCCCTATGACCGTGGCGACGCTGCTGCAAAACACCGTGGATGCGGCGGAGCATCTGGCGCCTTAAGACACATGTCGGATCCGCTGTGCTTGACCCGACCTACGCAACTACATACCCGGTGCCAACGTCTGCAACAACTGCTCGATGGCGTTAATGCGTGCAGCAGCGTCCGGCAAGGTTTTAATGATACGCAGTTTATTCTGTCCGTCCAGTTTATACACTTTCGGTTCGCGTTGAATCAGGCTGATGATTTTACCGGGATCGACGGCGGGGTGGTCATTGAAGATGACGCGCGCGCCGCCCTCGCCCGCCTCGATCTTGCGGATGCCGAGTGGTTGCGCCTTGAGCTTGAGCGCGGTGAGGGTGAACAGGTTTTTGGTGGCCTCGGGCAGCAGGCCGAAGCGGTCGATCATTTCCACTTGCAGTTCGCGCAGCTCGTCATCGGTCGCGGCGCTTGCGATGCGTTTGTACAGCATCAGACGGGCGTGCACGTCCGGCAGGTAGTCGTCCGGTATCAGCGCGGGCAGGCGCAGATCGATCTCGGCGCCGTGATCGAGCGGGCGATCCAGCTCCGGTTCGCGTCCGGCCTTGAGCGAGGCCACGGCGCGTTCCAGTAACTCGGCGTAGAGCGTGAAACCAATCTCCTGCATTTGCCCGCTCTGGTCTTCGCCCAGCAGCTCGCCCGCGCCGCGGATTTCGAGATCGTGCGTGGCGAGGGTGAAGCCCGCGCCCAGTTCCTGAATCGACTCGATGGCTTCGAGCCGCTTGTTCGCATCGGCGCTGATGGCGTTGCGTTCCGGAATAATCAGGTAGGCGTAGGCGCTGTGATGTGAGCGCCCGATGCGGCCGCGCAGTTGATAAAGCTGCGCCAGGCCGAATTTGTCCGCACGGTTGATGATGATGGTGTTTGCGCTCGGCACGTCGATACCGGATTCGATAATCGTGCTGCACACCAGCAGGTTGAAACGCTGGTGGTAGAAATCGAGCATCACCTGTTCCAGTTCGCGTTCGCGCATCTGGCCGTGCGCCACGCGCACGCTCGCCTCCGGCACCAGCGCCGTCAGGTCGCGCGCCATTTTCTCGATGGTGTCCACGTCGTTGTGCAGAAAATACACCTGCCCGCCGCGTTTTATTTCGCGCAGCACGGCTTCTTGCACCAAGGCCTTGTCCCATTCGCGCACGAAAGTTTTGACCGCAATGCGGCGCGCGGGCGGCGTGGCGATGATGGAGAGATCGCGCAGGCCCGAGAGCGAGAGCGAGAGCGTGCGCGGGATGGGTGTGGCGGTGAGCGTGAGTACATCGACCTCGGCGCGCAATTGCTTGAAGCGCTCTTTTTGGCGCACGCCGAAGCGGTGTTCCTCATCGAGGATCACCAGTCCCAGGCGTTTGAAGGCGATGCCTTCCTGCAACAGTTTGTGCGTGCCGATGACAATGTCGATGGCACCGTCGGCAAGACCTGTTATCACGACATCCTGTTCTTTTTTGGAGCGGAAGCGCGAGATCGTTTCGATGCGCACAGGCCAGTCGGCAAAGCGGTCTTTGAAGTTCTGATAATGCTGCTGCGCGAGCAGGGTGGTGGGTACCAGCACGGCGACCTGTCTGCCGCCTTGCACGGCGACGAAGGCCGCGCGCATGGCGACCTCGGTCTTGCCGAAGCCGACGTCGCCGCACACCAGGCGGTCCATGGGTTTGCCGCTGCGCATGTCGGCGAGCACGCTTTCGATGGCGTCGTGCTGGTCCGGCGTTTCTTCAAACGGGAACGCGGCGGCGAAGGCGAGATAGTCGTGCTCGTCCAGCGTGAAGGCGTGGCCCTCGCGCGCCGCGCGCCGCGCGTGAATCTCCAGCAGTTCCGCCGCCACATCGCGCACGCGCTCCGCGGCCTTGCGCTTGGCGCGCGCCCACTGTTCGCCGCCGAGCTTGTGCCACGGCGCCTGCTCCGGCGCGGCGCCGGTGTAACGGCTGATGAGGTGCAGCGATGCCACCGGCACGTACAGTTTGTCGCCGCCCGCATATTCGAGGGTGAGGAATTCCGTTTGCAGGCCGCCGACGTCGAGGATTTGCAGCCCGCGGTAGCGCCCGACGCCGTGATCTTCGTGCACCACCGGGCTGCCGAGGGTAAGCTCGGCGAGATTGCGCACCAGACCCTCGGCGTCGCGCGTGCGCGCCTTGCGGCGGCGGCGCTGCAACACCTGCTCGCCGAAGAGCTGTGTCTCCGCGATGACCGCGATGCGCGCATCCGGCAGCAGCAGCCCGTGTTCCAGCGGTGCTACGGTGATGCCGAGTGGCGCAGCGCCCGCGAGAAAGCCCGGCCAATCGGCAAACAGCGCGGGGCGCAGACCGGCCTGCTTGAGCAGGTCGATCAGCGTCTCGCGCCGCCCCGAGGTTTCGGCGGCCAACAGCACGCGGCCGGAAAACGCGCTTAGAAATTCCAGTAGCCGCGCGGCGGGTTGTGCGGCGCGGCCATCGAGCGTGAGATCAGGCGGTGCGCCGGTGGCGAAGTTGGATGCTGCGGGATTGGGCGCATGTTGCAGTGTCACCTGCGGGAAAGTGAGCAGCCCCGCGAACAATGCATCGGGTTGTACAAAAATGGATTCCGGCGCCAGCAGTGGACGTTCACGGTCGTGGCGGCGCTGTTCGTGGCGCTCGCAGGCCGAGTGCCAGAAGGCGTGCGCGGCCTGCTCCACGCCTGCGGTGGTGAGTATCAGACTGGCCGGCGGCAGGTAGTCGAGCAGGGTGTGGGTGTGGGTGAAAAACAGCGGCAGGTAATATTCGATGCCGGGCGGCGTGAGGCCCTTGCTCACGTCGCGATAGAGCGGGCTCTGCTGCGGATCGCCCTCGAACTGCTCGCGGAAATTCCGGCGAAACAAGGCAATCGCATCTTCGTGCAAGGGGAATTCGCGTGCGGGCAGCAGGCGGATGGAGGGCACCGTGGCGAGCGAGCGCTGCGTCTCCACATCGAAGGTGCGCAGGGTGTCGATGCTGTCGTCGAACAGGTCGATGCGGTAGGGCAGCTCACTGCCCATGGGGAACAGATCCATCAGGCTGCCGCGCACGGCAAACTCGCCGTGCTCCATCACCTGTGACACGCAGCGGTAGCCGCTCGCCTCCAGCCGGGCGCGCATCGCGCCGAGATCAAAGCGCGCGCCGGTTTCGAGCAGCAGGCTGTGCGCCTGCACGTACTCGCGCGGTGCGATGCGGTGCAGCAGCGTCTCCACCGGCACGATCAGCACGCCGCGTTCCAGCGCGGGGAGTTGGTAAAGCGCGGTCAGGCGTTGCGAGATGATGTCCTGGTGCGGCGAGAAGGTGTCGTAAGGCAGCGTTTCCCAGTCGGGGAAGGTGAGCACCGGGAGCCCGGCTTGTGTACCGGCATAGAATCGCACCTCATGTTCCAGCCGGTACGCGTGCAAGGTGTCTTCGGTGATGACCAACAACGGCCCGGAGTGGCGCCGCGCCGCCTCGCAGAGGGCGAGGCCATAGCTGCTGCCGGAGAGCTGTGCCCAGCGCACGCAGGTGCCCGCCTCCGCAGGGAGCGGCGGATGCAGCAGATTCAGCGCAGGAACGGAATCTGCTGCTGCAGGAGGTGATACCGGTAGCGGGTGGGCCATCAGACAGGGCTAAAGGGCACCTCTAAAAAAGCGTCTTTTGCTCCAATACTGCGTTACAGCTTGTCTCCGCTGCTCACATACTGGCGTGTATGCTGTGCTGTACAGGGATGTACGAATGTCGCGGGCGCAGGACGCGCAGGAGCGACCGCTGCTCGACGGCGCTGCGCCTTGTCTTGAATCAAAATCCATCATTTTTAGATGGCGCCCTAAATGTATAGCCGATTATTTTCCCATATTCCGCAGGGCGCGGCAGACTTTTCGCTAGGCTGATGCCGTGATGCTGCCGCTATTGAAAATTGAACTGTAACTGCCTAACCTAGGTCTCATGGACACAGTGTGCGGCAATAATTGCCGCCAATATTGGCGGTTTCAGATGGAATCCAGTTATGGCGTACACTCCGGATCAGGACAGGGACGACGGTGTAGCGCTGCAAGAGGCGAAGCCCAAGCTTGCCAAGCCGCCGTTGTACAAGGTCATTCTGTTGAATGACGATTACACGCCGATGGAGTTTGTGGTGCAGGTGCTGGAACTGTTTTTCGCCATGAACCGGGAACAGGCGATCCAGGTCATGCTGCACGTGCACACCCGCGGCAAGGGCGTGTGCGGGGTGTACACGCGCGATATCGCCGAGACCAAGGTGGCGCAGGTGAATGAGTATTCCAGGCGCAATCAGCATCCGCTGGTGTGCACCCTGGAGAAGGCCTGAATTTTGCAACTACTATGATTAAACCGGCAAACGAGCAAGCCGCAGTCACACGATGAGGGTAGACGCATGTTAAGCAAGGAGTTGGAGGCCACACTCAATATGGCGTTCCGCGAGGCGCGCGAGAAGCTGCACGAGTTCATGACCGTGGAGCATCTGCTGCTCGCCCTGCTGGATAACCCCACCGCTGTCGCGGTGTTGCGCGCCTGCGGCGCCGACCTGGATCGGCTGCGCAAGGAGCTGAACGGCTTCCTGACCGAGACCACGCCGCTGCTGTCGATGCAGGACGCGCGCGATACCCAGCCCACGCTCGGCTTTCAGCGCGTGCTGCAGCGCGCGGTGCTGCATGTGCAGTCCTCCGGCAAAAAGGAGGTGACCGGCGCCAATGTGCTGGTGGCGGTGTTCGGCGAGCAGGATTCGCAGGCGGTGTATTTCCTGAAGAAGCAGAATATCAACCGCCTCGACGTGGTCAACTACATCTCGCACGGCATCTCCAAGGTGCACGGCGATGACGACGCGCAGGCCCCGGCCCCCGCAGCAGATGAGGAGTCCGGTGCCGAGGCGCCCGCCCGCAGCGCGCTGGAAAACTTTGCCACCAATCTCAACCAGCTTGCGCGGCAGGGCAAGATCGACCCGCTCATCGGGCGCAAAAACGAGGTCGAGCGCACGATTCAGATACTGTGCCGCAGGCGCAAGAACAATCCGCTCTATGTGGGCGAGGCCGGCGTGGGCAAGACGGCTATTGCGGAAGGCCTCGCCAAGATGATCGTCGACGGCGAGGTGCCGCAGGTGCTGGAGGACAGTACCATCTACTCGCTCGACATGGGCGCGCTGCTCGCGGGCACCAAATACCGCGGCGACTTCGAGAAACGCCTCAAGGCGGTGCTGAACCAGTTGCACAAGGAGCCCGGTGCGATCCTGTTCATCGACGAAATCCACACCATCATCGGCGCGGGCGCGGCCTCCGGCGGCGTGATGGATGCATCCAACCTGCTCAAGCCGATGCTGGCGTCGGGCGATCTGCGCTGCATCGGCTCCACCACCTATCAGGAATACCGCGGCATCTTCGAGAAGGATCGCGCGCTGGCGCGCCGCTTCCAGAAGATCGAGGTGAACGAACCGAGCGTGGATGAAACCGTGTCCATCCTCGAAGGGCTGAAGTCGCGTTTCGAGGCGCACCACAAGGTGAAGTATTCGCACAAGGCGCTGCGCACCGCTGCGGAACTCGCCGAGCGCTATATCAACGACCGCCACCTGCCGGACAAGGCCATCGATGTGATCGACGAGGCCGGCGCGAGCCAGGCCATCCTCGCGGTCTCCAAGCGCAAGAAGACGATCGGTGTGGTGGAGATCGAAAACGTGGTGGCGAAGATGGCGCGCATCCCGCCGAAGACCGTGTCAACCTCCGACAAGGACATGCTGCGCCACCTGGAGAAGAACCTGAAGCTCATGGTATTCGGCCAGAACGAGGCGATCGAGAGCCTTGCCGCCGCAATCAAGATGGCGCGCTCGGGTCTTGGCCATGCGCAGAAGCCGATCGGTTCATTCCTGTTTTCCGGCCCTACCGGCGTGGGCAAGACCGAGGTCACGCGCCAGCTCGCCAAGGTGATGGGTGTGGAGCTGGTTCGCTTCGATATGTCGGAGTACATGGAGCGGCACACCGTGTCGCGCCTGATCGGCGCGCCACCGGGTTATGTCGGTTTCGATCAGGGCGGCCTGCTCACCGAGGCGGTCAGCAAAAATCCGCACGCCGTGCTGCTGCTCGACGAAATCGAAAAGGCGCACCCCGATGTGTTCAACCTGCTGTTGCAGGTGATGGATCACGGCACGCTCACCGACAACAACGGGCGCAAGGCCGACTTCCGCAACGTGGTGATCGTGATGACCACCAACGCGGGTGCGGATCAGGTCAGCCGTCCTTCCATCGGCTTCACCGTGCAGGATCACACCGGCGACAGCACGGAGGTGATCAAGCGCACCTTCAGCCCGGAGTTCCGCAATCGTCTTGACGCCATCATCCAGTTCAAGTCGCTCGACACCGGTACGATTGCCAACGTGGTGGACAAATTCATCCTCGAACTTGAGGCGCAGCTGGAAGACAAGCACGTGACCATCGACGTGGACGACGCGGCACGCGCCTGGCTCGCCGTACACGGCTTCGACCGCGTGATGGGCGCACGCCCGATGGCGCGTCTGATTCAGGAAAAGATCAAGCGCCCGCTCGCCGAGGAGCTACTGTTCGGCAAACTTGTCGGTGGTGGCCACGTGAAGATTGGCGAGAAAAACGGCGAGCTTGTTTTTGTGATTGAAGAGAAAGAGAAGCTATCTCACGCCGAGGAAGTGGGTTAAA
The DNA here is from genome assembly GCA_030655395.1 of Gammaproteobacteria bacterium. Classification (GTDB taxonomy): domain Bacteria; phylum Pseudomonadota; class Gammaproteobacteria; order SURF-13; family SURF-13; genus JAQBXX01. The sequence continues at coordinate 11,531 of JAURVQ010000092.1, forward strand.
GGCGAGTAGGTCGGATCAAGCGTAGCGGATCCGACACAGGTCTAGCGTGCGCGGAAGCTGATGCGGCCCTTGGTGAGGTCGTAAGGCGTAAGTTGTACCGTCACGCGGTCGCCGGTGAGGATGCGGATGTAGTGCTTGCGCATCTTGCCGGAGATGTGCGCGGTCACCACATGCCCGTTGTCCAGCTTTACGCGGAACATGGTATTGGGCAGCGTTTCTGCCACCGTGCCTTCCATTTCAATGTGTTCTTCTTTTGCCATGCGCTCTTCGTTCGTTTCTCGTAGTTTCCAAAGCGGGCACAGTATACTACAAAAAGTACATGCCTATGGCTCATCTCCCGTGAGCCGCAGCCAGCGGTTGTGGCGGTATATCTCAAGCGGGCGATACTGCCCCTTGTAGCTCATCTTGCGGCACTCCTTGATCCAGTAGCCGAGGTAGGCCCACGGCAACCCGAGGCGCTGCGCCTCGCGGATTTGCCACAGCACGGCATACACTCCCAGGCTGCGTGCGGCCTCCGCCGGATCGAAAAACGTGTAGACGGAGGAGAGTCCCTGCGCCAGGTGATCGACCACCGCGACGGCAAGCAGGCGCTGTGAGTGGCGAAATTCATACAGGCGTGTGTCGATGCCGGGGGCGGCGAAGAATTCCCGATATTGCTCCGGTGCCGCCTCATCTGCGCGGTTCTCACTGTGACGGTGGGCAAGATAACGCCGGTAGAGCTGAAAATGCTCCTCGTCATAAACGGTGCCGACGCAGCGCACGTCGAGGTCGTGATTGCGCCGCCATACGCGCTGGTGGCGGCGGCGCGGTTGAAATTCGCTCACCGGCACGCGCACCGGAATGCAGGCGTCGCAGTTTGTGCAGTGCGGGCGGTACAGATGAGCGCCGCTGCGCCGGAAGCCGTGGTCGATCAGTGTGCCGTAGAGTTGTGGGGTGACGCTGAGTTCGGGATCGGCGAACAGCGTGTTCGCGCTACGCCCGGCGAGGTAGGCGCAGGCATGCGGCGGTGTCAGGTAGAAATTGATATTACTCATGGCATCTGCCAGGCATTCGCCGCTGGAGGGATATCACGCCAGTGTTGCAGCAGGCGGATGAATTCTCGGCGCGGCAGCTCTTCCGCACCCAGACTTGCGAGATGTGCCGTATGCATCTGGCAGTCGATCAAGGCGTAATTCCATTTACGCAGACATGCGACCAGATGCGCCAGCGCGACCTTGGAGGTATTGCTGCGCCGGCTGAACATGGACTCGGCAAAGAACATACTCCCCAGCGCTACACCGTAGAGCCCACCGACCAGTTCATCGCCGTGCCAGACCTCCACGGAGTGCGCGTGACCGAGATGATGCAACGCGCTGTAGGCTGCAACCATTTCCGGCGTAATCCACGTGCCCGCATCGTCTTTGCGCGGCGCGGCGCACGCCTGCATCACGTCAGTAAAGCAGGTATCGAACGTCACACGATATTTATTCTGTCGCAGCAGCTTGTGCAGGCTGCGCGATATTTTGAAATTCTCCGGCAACAGCACCGTGCGCGGATCGGGTGACCACCACAGCACGGGCTGGTCAGCGCTGTACCAGGGAAAGATACCGTTGCGGTAGGCTTCGATCAGGCGCTGCGGCGTGAGATCGCCGCCGACCGCAAGCAGGCCGTCAGGTTCGCGCAGCGCCAGCTCCACGTCGGGAAAGCCGGTGTCGTGCGCCTTTATCCAGTAGGGGTTGCCCATCGTCTTTCAGACCGGTTTACTCATAAGTCTATAAATAAGGCACACCTCCCGCCACGTCCCCGCCCCTTGTGTAGGGGGCGGGACAGGGTGGGGGTAGGTAAAACAGGATGTTCACTCAGGAGTCACCCGGTAAGCCGGGTAGCCTTATGTGTGACTCCTGAGTGAACGGCGAGTGTTCGCGCAACTCGCTCATATAAGACTCCACGGCGATGGTTTCGCGCGCGAGAAAATCCTGCACCGCGCGGCTGAACGCCGGGTGCGCGAGCCAATGCGCCGACCAGGTGGGCGTGGGCAGAAAGCCGCGCGCGATTTTATGCTCTCCCTGCGCACCGGCCTCGAAGCGGGCAAGCCCGTGTTCGATGCAGTAATCCATGGGGGCGTAATAACAACATTCGAAGTGCAGGCTGTGAAAGTCTGCGGCGCAGCCCCAGTGACGGCCATACAACGTAGCCGTGCCGCGCAGATTGAACGCCCCCGCCACGTAATGCCCCTGATGCCGCGCCAGCACCAGCACCACATTGTCCGCCAGCGTGCGCCCGATCTCCTGGAAGAACTCCAGCGTCAGCGATGCGATGCCGCCCTTTTTTGCAAAGGTGGAGCAATAAAAGTCGTGAAAGATTTTCCACTGGGCCTCAGTGATGTGATGGCCGCTCAAAATCTCCAGTTCAATGCCCGCCTCACGCACACGCCGCCGCTCCTGTTTGATTTTTTTGCGCTTCTCCGACGTGAGGGCGGAAAGAAAATCGGAAAAATCACGGTAGCCTGAATTGCTCCAGTGAAACTGGCAGCCGGTACGGCGCATG
>JAURVQ010000110.1 GCA_030655395.1 Gammaproteobacteria bacterium
CATCAAGCCGTGAAACACCGCATCTTCGACGTCAAAGCTGTTTTTGACAAGCTCTATTCGCGCGGGTGGCAGGGCGCGTCTGGGTGCAGCGGCCACGGGGATGTCTTTGAGCGCCATAACCGGCATTATAGGAGCACGCGCGCCGTACTGAAAGACCATAACAACCATGGTGGATTATGCCCTGAGACGCAAGAGCGGGCGCGCCGGTTCTGTTATAATTCCCGGCAGTGCAACATAGACAGAGGTAATGCCATGGATGTTATGGAAAGAATCAAGCAGCAGGTGGAAGGCAGCCCGATCATCATCTTCATGAAGGGCACGCCGCAGATGCCGCAATGCGGCTTTTCGTCACGTGCCACGCAGGCGCTCAAGGCGGCGGGCGCGGAATTCGCGCATGTGAACGTGCTGGCGGATCCGGAGATTTTCCAGAACCTGCCGCGCTACGCCAATTGGCCGACCTTCCCGCAGGTTTACATCAACGGCGAGCTGATCGGCGGTTGTGACATCACCGTGGAGCTGTTTGAGAGCGGCGAGCTGCACAAGATGGTCGCCGAGGTGCAGAATCAGCCGGCCAAGGCCAACACCCACTAGTCCTGCCCTCCACAAGCTACGGGCAGACGGTATCTGCCCGTAGCTTTTCCGTACATGAAAACCCTCCGCCGCCTTCTTGTCCCGCTGCTGCTGTGGGCGCCGCTCGCCGCGCCCGTGCTGCTCCACGCCGCGCCGCTGCAAACGGCGTCAACGACGGCGTCCGCCGCCACTTTCAGCAAGGGCCTGTTGTGGAAGATCGAGCGGCCGGGCGTCAAGCCGAGTTACGTGTTCGGCACCATCCACTCCGAGGATGCGCGCGTACTCGCTGTGCCGCCGATGGTGCAGCAGACCTTTGACGGCGCGAAGAGTTTTACCATGGAAGTGGTGCTCGACGAGGCGGTGTCGCAGCAGATGGCCGCCAGAATGTTTCTCGGCTCAGGGCCGGACTTGAAGAGTCTGCTCGGCGCAGAGCTGTTTGAGCGTGCCGCCGTGCTCATGGCGAACTACGGCATGCCGCGCGAGGCGGTGCAGAAGCTGAAACCCTGGGTGGTGTTCACCACCTTGAGCCTGCCCAAACCCCAGGCCGGGCTGTTTCTGGACTTGGTGTTGCAGGTCAACGCCGCGCAGCAGGGCAAACCGGTGTACGGCCTGGAGAGCGCTGACGAGCAGCTCGCGGTGTTCGACGGCATGGCGTTACAGGATCAAATCACGCTGCTCAAAGAGGCGGTCGAGAACTACGCGCAACTGACGCAGGAATTACAGCAGACCATCGAGCGCTATCTGGCGCGCGACCTGGCCGGCATGGAGCAGTTGAGTAACGATGAGTCGAGCAAGCTGGGCGATGCGCGCCTTGTCGAGACGATCAACCGGCGCATGATTTATGACCGCAATGTGCGCATGGTGGAGCGCATGACGCCGCGCCTTAAAGAAGGCAATGCCTTTGTCGCCATCGGTTCCCTGCACCTGCCCGGAGATCAGGGCGTGTTGCGCTTGTTACAGCGGCGCGGATATAGCGTGTCGGTGATGTATTAGTGTAGTGCGCCGTTCTGTTTAGAGCTTATCAGTCCGGCAGGGCATCGTGGCCTCAAATCCCCCCTCGCTAACGCTCGACCCCCTTTGTAAAGGGGGTGGCCGTAGGCCGGGGGATTTGGGGTCGCGCTGTGTCAATATAAGATTCATTAATTTCAGGGCAGGCCACTAGGTGAGTAGCCGCCACGCCACGGTTTGACCTGCGCGTAGTGGTACAACGGCCTCGTCACCGGCACCGTATTCCTGCGGCACCGTCCACGCCTCTTTAATCAGCGTGATTTTTTCCTCGTTACGCGGTAGGCGGTAGAAATCCGCGCCGTAAAAGCTCGCGAAACCCTCCAGTTTATCCAGCGCCCCCTCCTGTTCGAAGGCCTCGGCGTACAATTCGATGCCTGCGTGCGCGGAGTAGATGCCGGCGCAGCCGCAGGCCGATTCCTTCGCGCTTTTCGGATGGGGTGCACTGTCCGTGCCGAGAAAGAATTTGGGGTTACCGCTGATGGCCGCGCGCAACACCGCTGCACGATGCTGCTCGCGCTTCAACACCGGCAGGCAATAGTGGTGCGGGCGCATACCTCCCTCAAACATCGCGTTGCGATTGAGCAGCACGTGATGCGCAGTGATCGTCGCGGCGATAGTGCGCGGCGTGGAATGGACAAACTCGACGGCTTCCTGCGTCGTGATGTGCTCCAGCACGATACGCAATTTCGGAAAGCGTTTTACAATTTCACTCAGGTGACGGTCAATGAACACCTTTTCACGGTCGAACACATCGACGTCGTTGCCAGTAACCTCACCGTGTAGCAGCAGCGGGAGATCGTGCTCCTCCATGGCGGCGAGCGCAGTGTAGGTTTTGGGTAATGCGGTAACACCCGATTCGGAATTCGTCGTCGCCCCCGCAGGATAATATTTCACCGCTGTGATCTGGCCAGTTTTTGCTCGGGAGATTTCTTCCGCTGTCGTGTTGTCGGTGAGATACAGCGTCATCAGCGGCTCGAAGCGCAGCCCTTGGGGGAGTGCGGCCAGGATGCGCTTGCGGTAAGCTAGCGCCAGCGCGGTGGTTGTTACCGGCGGTTTGAGGTTCGGCATCACGATGGCGCGCGCGAAGCGGTGCGCGGTGTGCGGCAGCACCGCCGCCAGCGCCACGCCGTCACGCAAGTGCAGGTGCCAATCGTCGGGGCGGGTCAGGGTGAGGGAAGACATTTTATGCCACGGATATCAGCATGTGTGTAGTTTAACAGAGCAGGCAGAGAGCGCACCTGTGAAAAATGAAATAAATCTCACGCTGTCCGAGCTGGCGCAGTTGCGCGATATCGTGAGCCGCGCCGCGCGCGAGGAACTGCTACCCCGCTTTACCGTGTGCCTGCGCCATGAAAAGGCCGACGGAAGTACCGTGACGGAGGCGGATTTTGCCCTGCAACACCGCCTGCAACACGAGCTTGCGCAGCACTGGCCCGGTTATGCCTTTCTCAGCGAGGAGATGACGGCGCAACAGCAGCAGCAGCTGATGCAGCATGCAGAAACCGGGTTGTGGTGCCTCGACCCGCTGGACGGCACCACGAATTTTGCCGCCGGTATTCCGTTTTTTGCCGTATCACTCGCCCTGCTGGTGGCAGGTGAAGCGCGTGCCGCCATCGTCTACGACCCGATACGGGATGAAATCTTCAGCGCGTGCAAGGGCCAGGGCGCGTGGCTGAACGGCGAGCGCCTGAGCGCGCGGCCTGAGCAGCGCAGTCTCCGGCAGTGTGTCGCGGTAGTGGATTTCAAGCGCCTCTCCGCACCGCTGGCGGCAAGTCTCGGCCGGCAGCCGCCGTATCTGTCGCAGCGTAACTTCGGTTCCGTGGTATTGGAGTGGTGCTGGCTCGCCGCGGGGCGCTTCCACGTCTATCTGCACGGCGGCCAGAAGTTGTGGGACTACGCCGCAGGCAGCCTGATCCTGAGTGAGACGGGTGGCTTCGCGCTTACGTTGAAAGGTGCGCCGGTAGGCTGCGCGGACTTGCAGCCGTCCTCGGTAGTGGCGGCGCTGGATGAACGACTGTTTCAGGAATGGAAAGAATGGCTGGCGGGCGAGTGCTGAGAGAAGAATAAAAGGGTGGTTTCTGATCCCAAGTGCGCGTGTGCTTGCGTTGCTTGTTATACATGACGACATAAATGCTGCCGCATCGTGTGTAGGTCAGGCTGCGAAGCTGCCTGACAGAAGCTGTGTCACGGAGCGCTGCGCGCACCGTGACCTACGTGCCGAGATGATGCGGCATTATTTAAGACGCTATGTTTAGTTGCCGAAAAACAGGGCGAATATCCCAAAGGCCATTGCGGCGATTCCCAGGGCGAGTATCATCCAGTCGCCGCTGGCCAGGCCAGGCTCAAGTGTGGCCTGCTCGGGCTGATCGGGGTTGTAATACACGGAAACTTTGGCGCCGGCGGCGTATTTCCCGGCATAGCCGGCAGCGAGCTCCGGCGAGGAGCTGGCGCCGCCTGGAAACTCCAATGCGCGCTGATAAGTGTGCGCGGCCACCGTATAGCTGAACAGGATGTGCGGTGGTAGGCCGTCGGTTGCTGACGTGGGCGCGGATTGTTCAATGGTGCCTTCAACCATGGGCCAGCGCCGCGTTTTTCGCGCCTTGGCGATAATGAACCAGCCCCACAAGGCAACAATAAAACCGGCGATGATGAAGAGGCCGAGAATGATCGCATACGGGTTGAACATTGGATCTCCCTTTTCAAACAAGCCCATCCGGGGTCAGAGCGTAGGGCAATGGCATGGAAGGAATGGCTGGTGACCGGCGGCTGAAGGTCGCGGTCTACTTCGATAACTTGCTCAGCGCCTCCTGCGCCTGCGGCACCCCTTGGGCGGCGGCCTTTCGATACCATGCTGTGGCCTCGGGAAGATTTTTTTCAACGCCTTCGCCGTTGGCGTACAGGTTGCCGAGATAATACTGGGCCAGCGCATTACCTTGCTCCGCTGCCTTGCGATACCACTTCGCGGCCTCAGCCAAATCCTTCTTCACGCCACGGCCATGTTCGTAGAGCGCGCCAAGGTTGAATTGCGCCAGCATATCGCCCTGTTCCGCCGCCGGACGCCACGCCTGCAGCGCCCCCTTTAGATCGCCTTTCTCATAGGCGGATACGCCGTCATGAAAGCCTCTGGCATAGAGAGGTCCGGCCAGCGTCGAAAGTAGCAGTACCGTGGCTATTTTTAGTATGCGTTTTTTCATGGGTGCTGTGGCTCCTCTTTACTGTGAGCGCGTCATGAGCGCCTGATCCAATAACAAATTGAGCGTAAGGCGCACGCCGACGCCGGTAATGTCGGTCGGGATATGTGCGAGGCCGCCTTTATGGTTACCGCTCGATAAATCCACATGCACCCAAGGTATTGTTTTATCCACGAAGCGGTTTAAAAATCTTGCGGCGAGGATGTGATCGGCTTCGCCTTCCGTGCTGCATTGTTTGATGTCGGCGATTTTGCTTTCGAGTTGTGTGTCGTAGTCTTCATCCATGGGGAAGGGCCACACGCGTTCGCCGCTGGCGCGGCCGGCTTCGATGAGGGTGGAGTTCCATTCCGGCTGATTGGTGAATGCGCCGCTGTACGTTGTGCCCAGCGCATAGACGCAGGTGCCGGTGAGCGTGGCGTAGTCAATCATGAGCGCGGGTTTGCGTTTGCAGGCGAGGGCGAGTGTGTCGGCGAGTATCATGCGGCCTTCGGCGTCGGTGTGTACGACTTCGATGCTGGTGCCGTTGCACGCGCGCACGACGTCGTTTTGTTTATAGGCGTTGGGGCCGATGTGGTTTTGCACCAGCGCAAGCCAGCAGTCCACCGGGAAATCGACTTTAAGCTCAGTGAGGGCGAGCAATGTGCCGAGTGCGACTGCGCTGCCTTCCATGTCTTCGTGCATGCCGTACATGTGCTTGGCGGGTTTGAGATTGGTGCCGCCGGTGTCGAAGCAGACGCCTTTGCCGACCAATGCGACGGGTGGTTTGCGTGTGCGCGCAGGCTGGTAACGCAGATGCACGATGCCGGCGTCTGGCACGCTGCTGCCTTGGGCGACGGCAAGAAACGCGCCGGCTTTTAGGCGCTTGAGTTTTTTGATGTCCATAAATTCCATGCGCCAGCCGTGCTCTCTGGCGAGTGCGGCGATGCGTTGGCGATACAGCGCGGGTGTCAATTCATTCGGCGGCAGCACGGTGAGGTGGCGCGCGAGATTGTTGCCTGCGGCTTCCGCGCAGGTGCGGCTGAGATCCACGGCTTTCTGTAATCCATAGATTTCAATCGTTGCAAGTTTGCCGGGTTTGTCCTTTTTGGTTTTAAAGTGAGGCAGGCGGTAGCTTGCGGCAAGCAACGCGGCGACCAGCGCCTCCGCCATGCGTGCCGCGAGCGCATGACTCAGGCCTGCCATGCCCAGCGTGAGGGTGCGCGGGTTGTGCGCCAGAGCCGCCGCTGCCAGCTTGCGCGCGAGCGTGAGCAGTTCAAAGCTGCCCATCGTTTCATCCACCGCACCCAGCGCCACCGGTGTGCCGGCATCATTGGGGAGATCGGTGACGAAGGGGGTGCCGGCGCTGTCACTGGCGCAGTCATGTTCCGCGCGCGCGGTGAGGCGTTTTTTCAGCACATCACTGAAAGGAAAAGCTGGCCAGGCGGTCTTGATGCGCGCCTTGGGGAGCACGATGATCAGCGCGTCCGTGCCATCCACGCGGGGCAGGGGCTTAGCGTGTTGTTTTACCTTGACTTTACTGTTCATTATGGTTCTCAATCAAAGGGTTGGGAGAGGGGTTTTCCTTGACCTCCCGATTTAAAACACCGATCATAACGCGGTTGCCATCCCCGGGGGTATCGCTGCGTCATGTATATCACGAAAGCCATGAGTACCGCGGACGCGCCGCACACATTGAGTGTCGCCGATAAAAAACGCCTGCTGCGCGAGATGCTGTTTGCGCGCCGTTTCGAGGAGCGCTGCTACGAGGCGTATGTCGAACGCAAGATCGGCGGCTTTTTGCATCTCTATCCCGGTCAGGAGGCGTGCGCGCACGGCGTGCTGGAGGCCGCGCGCCCCGGCCAGGATTATGTCATCACCGGCTACCGCGATCATGTGCACGCGATCAAGTGCGGCAGCGACCCCAAGGCGGTGATGGCGGAACTGTATGGCAAGGAAACTGGCGTGTGCAAAGGCCGCGGCGGTTCCATGCACATCTTCGATGTCGCGCACCGCTTCATGGGCGGTTACGCGCTGGTGGGCGGACCGTTCCCGCTCGCGGCGGGCATGGCGAAGGCCATCAAGCTCAAGGGCGGCGACGAGATCGCGATTTGCTTTTTGGGCGACGCGGCGAACAATCAGGGCACCTTCCATGAAACGCTCAACATGGCGAAGGTGTGGAATCTCCCCGTGTTGTTCGTGTGTGAAAACAATCTGTACGGTATCGGTACGCGCATCGACCGCTCCACCGCGGTGCTCGACCAGTACAAGCGTGCGGCGGCGTATGACATTACCGCGCAGCAGGTGGACGGTCAGGATATCGAGGTGGTCTACGCAGCAGCCAGGCAGGCCGTGGATCACGTGCGCGGCGGCAACGGCCCGTATTTCCTGGAGCTGATGACCTACCGCTATCGCGGACATTCGATGTCCGACTCCAATGCCTACCGCGTGAAAGACGAGGAGCGCACCTGGAATAAACGCGACCCGATTGTCATGTTGCGCGACCGTCTGATCGCGGCCGGGCAATACACCGAAAAAGAATATCAGGCGCTGGATGACGAGATCATCAAGCACATCGAAGACGACATCATCAAATTCGCCGAAGAGTCGCCGGAGCCGAAGGCGAGCGAGCTGGAAAAATATGTACTGGCGGAAAACGATCCGTGGGTGCGCGGTAAGCCCGCGCCGAAAGGTGGCAGCAAGGAAATCATGTACTGGGAGGCGATACGCCGCGCGCATGATGAAGAGATGACGCGCGACCCGCTGGTCATCGCCATGGGCGAGGACATCGGCGTGGTGGGCGGCACCTATAAAGCCACCAACGGGCTGTACGACAAATTCGGCGCCGAGCGCGTGATGGACACGCCGATTTCGGAAAACGGTTATACCGGTCTGGGCATCGGCGCGTCGTTTGCCGGTGTGCGTCCCATCATCGAGATCATGTCAGTGAATTTCGCCTGGCTCGCGCTCGACCAGATCGCCAACTCCGCCGCCAAGGTGCGTTACATGTCGGGCGGACAGCTCACCGCGCCGGTGGTGATCCGTTCGCCGGGCGGCACCGCGCACCAGTTGGGCGCGCAACACTCGGCGCGCATGGAAAAGGTGTTCATGGGCATCGCGGGCTTGCGTGTGGTGACGCCGTCGAGCCCAAGACAGGCCTACGGCTTGCTCAAGTCTGCGCTGCGCTGCAACGACCCGGTGTTTATCAATGAGCACGAACTCATGTACAACATGAAGGGCGAGGTGCCGGAGGGCGAATACTTCCATCCGCTGGAAGGCTCCGAGGTCACGCGCGCCGGACGCGATGTCACGCTGTTGTGCTATAACATCTCCGTGCACTGGTGCTTGAAGGCCGCCGAGATTTTATCCAGCCAGCACGGCATCGACGCCGAGATCATTGACCTCTACGCGCTCTCGCCGCTCGATCGCGCGGGTATCAAGGCATCCGTTTCCAAAACGCACAAGGCGGTGATCGTGGAAGAGGCGGAACCGGCGGTGGGCGTGGGCGCGGAGGTCATGGCCATCATCAACGAGGAGTGCTTCTTCGAGCTGGACGCCGCGCCGGTGCGCGTGTCCGCCGTCAGCGTGCCGATACCTTACAATCACACGCTGGAAAAGGCCGCGATCCCGAATGCGCAGGACGTGGTAAACGCCGTGCTTGAATTGTTCGGCAAGGTGTAAGATGAAAACTAAATCCCCCTCCTGTCACAAGGAGGGGGATTTTGTTTTGGAACATTGATTGAATAATTAAACCAACACTCTCAACTGGCGCTTATGTCCGAACCCCATCCCATAAAAATGCCGCAACTCTCCGACACCATGACCGAAGGTGTCGTGGTGAGCTGGGAAAAGAATATCGGTGACAAGATTTCGCGCGGCGACGTGGTGGCGACGGTGGAAACCGACAAGGCCATCATGGATGTCGAGGTGTTCCGCGACGGCTTTCTGTCCGGCCCGCGCGCAGCGCTGAACAGCGTGGTGGCGGTGGGGGCGCCGATCGCCTTTCTGGTGGCGAGCGCCGCCGAGGTGCAGGCGGAAGGCGCCGGTGCACCTCAGCCGTCGGCGCCTCGCGCAGAATCAAAGCCAGTATCTGCACCCGTAACCGCAACGCCCGCCCAACCTGCTGCTACTCCAGCGCCGCAAGCAGCCACCCATATCATCAAGATGCCGCAACTCTCCGATACCATGACCGAAGGTGTCGTGGTCGGCTGGGCTAAAAAGGTGGGTGACAAAATTGAGCGCGGCGATGTCGTCGCGCAGGTCGAGACCGACAAGGCGATCATGGACGTGGAAGTATTCCGCGCCGGTTTCCTGTCCGGCCCCATCGCGCCGGTGGACAGCGTGGTGGCCGTGGGTGGCGCGCTCGCTTATCTGATGGACAAGGCCGCAGACGTGGTGCACACCAGTCTCGCCGTGATGGGCAAGGGTGCGGTGGACAATGTCACCAGCCCGTCGGAACAGGAGGAGCGACATCGCCTCGCCGCCGCGCATCCCGCGCCGGGACACAAGGCGCCGCTCATGGGCGCCGAGCCGAGTGTGCCGGTGGCGCGCCCCGAGAACAAACAGGCGACGCCGCAGGCGCGCAAGCTCGCCGCAGAGCTGCACGTCAATCTGAACACGCTCAAGGGCAGCGGCCCGGACGGCGTGATCACCGCGCAGGACGTGCGCCGCGCGCAACCGCTGGAGCGCCCGAGCGAGGTCGCGCCGCAAATCCCCGCGCACGTGATGCCGGAAGTCCAGGTGCCGGGGCATGGCCGCGCCATGACCGCGATGGAGCGTGCGGTGACTCACTCCATGACGGCGGCGCTCACCATGCCGACGTTCCGTGTCACGTTGCACGCCAAGCCGGAAAATCTTATCAAGGCGGCGAAGCGCAAAGGCGTCTCGCTCACCGTGCTCATCGCCAAGGCCTGCGCGGAGGCAATCAAAAAACACCCGACCGTCAACTGGGCCTATCAGCCGGTAGACAAACTGGTCGAGCGCGATGGTGTGGATATCGGCATCGCAGTCTCGGCGGATGGCGGCGGTCTCGTGGTGCCGGTGCTCAGGCACTGCGAATCGCGCGGCCTGGATGAATTAAACACGTCATGGCAGGATATGGTCGAGCGCGCACGCGTGCGGCGCCTGAAGCCGGAGGAGTATGCCAATCCGACCTTCATGATTTCCAACATGGGCATGCTCGGCGTGAGTTATTTCGACGCCATCCCCACCCCCGGCACGGCGGCCATTCTCGCCATCGCCACCACGCAGGAACAGGGCATGCCGCTCACCGTCACCGCCGATCATCGCGTGGTGAACGGTGCGGAGGTGGCGCTGTTTCTCAATACCTTGAAAGCTTATATCGAACAACCGGAGAACTGGATGGGAACGCTCGGCCCCGCCATACCCGAAGGCAAGTGGGATTACGACGTAGTCGTCATCGGCGGCGGCCCGGGCGGCGAAGACTGCGCGCGCGAACTCGCCGAACACGGCATCAAGGTGGCGCTGGTGAACGACGCGCCGCTGCCCGGCGGCGAATGCCTGTGGCGCGGCTGCATTCCATCGAAGGCTTGGCGCGCGGCGGCGGACCGCTTGCGCGACCGCGCGCACGACGCGCACCTCGGCGTGGAAGGCACCACCGGGGGCACATTGAATTTCGCACTGCTGGAAAAGACGCGGCGCAAGGTGCTGGAGACGCGCGGCGAGATGGCGAAAAAGACCGACACCGGCGTCAAGATCAAGCTCATCCAGGGTTTTGCCAGCTTTGAAACCGACCATCGTTTATTTGTGGACACCTCCGCCAACGGCAACGACCCGCACCCGCGCGCACCGTTGGGCAATGGTTCCAAAGGCGAGCACATCACCTTCGGCTGCGCCGTGATTGCCGCCGGTGCGCCGCCGTTTGTGCCGCCGATACCCGGCGCACAGGAAGGCCTGAAAAACGGCGGCGTGCTGACCTCCGACACGGTGTGGACGCTGAAACAGGCGCCGAAAAAACTCGCCATCGTCGGCGGCGGCGCCATCGGTGTCGAGATGGCGCAGATTTTCCAGGACTTCGGCAGCGAGGTCACGCTGCTCGAAGGCCAGCCGCGCCTGCTCGCCGAAGTCGAACAGGAGATCGCCAAAAATCTGGCCGAGATTTTGAATAAAGACCCGCACCTCACCGTGCACGTCGCCGCCAAGGTGCAGGACATCAAGGGCAAGCCCGGTGCGATGAAGCTGAGCTTTGCCGATGCGGAAAATAAAACCCACACGCTGAGCTGCGACTACGTGCTGATGGCGACCGGCAAGCGCCCGCTGCTGGAGCCGCTCAAGCTGGACAAGGCCGCTGTCATGGTCGAGAGCGGCGTGATCAAGGCCGATGCGCGCTGCCGCACCAGTGTGCCGCACATCTTCGCGGCGGGCGATGTGATTGGCGGCTACATGCTCGCGCATACCGCAGCCACGCAAGGCCGTGTGGCAGCGGCCAATATCATCGGCGAGGATGCCAAATACAACCAGAACAAGGACTGCGGCGTGATCTTCACCCGCCCGCAGGCCGCGTTTGTCGGCTTGTCCGTGGAGCAGGCCAAGGCCAAAAACATGGACGCCGTCGAAGTCAAAGTGCCGATGAGTATAGACGCCAAGGCCATGATCACCGATGAAACGCTGGGCCTGATTAAAATCGTTGCCGACAAGAAAACGCACCGCATCATCGGCGTGCATTTTCTCGCCGACCACGCCGACACTTTAATCGGCGAAGCGGTGATGATGGTGGCGGGCGACATGACGCTGGAGCAGGTGGCGCACGCGATTCATCCGCATCCTACCCAAACCGAACTGTTCGGCGACATGGCTCGACGCTTGTTGTCGCGCCTGCGGCGTACGGAAAAAGTAGCAAGTGGTAAGTAGAAATGTCTGAAATTAAAAAAGTCGTACTCGCCTACTCCGGAGGTCTCGATACCTCCGTCATCCTCAAATGGCTGCAAGAAAATTACCGCTGCGAGGTGGTGACCTTCACCGCCGACATCGGCCAGGGCGAAGAGGTCGAGCCCGCGCGCGCCAAGGCCAAGGCGGCTGGGGTGAAGGAAATCTACATCGACGATCTGCGCGAGGAGTTTGCGCGCGATTTCGTATTTCCCATGTTCCGCGCCAATGCGATTTACGAGGGCGAGTATCTGCTCGGCACTTCCATTGCGCGGCCCTTGATCGCCAAGCGCCAGATCGAGATCGCCAATCAGACCGGTGCGGACGCCGTGTCGCACGGTGCGACGGGGAAGGGTAATGACCAGGTGCGTTTCGAGTTGGGCTACTACGCACTCAAACCCGACGTGCATGTGATCGCACCCTGGCGTGAATGGGATCTGACCTCGCGCGAGAAACTGCTGGCCTATGCGGAGCAGCATGCCATTCCCGTCGAGATGAAGCGCGGCAAGAAATCGCCGTACTCGATGGATGCCAATCTGCTGCACATCTCTTACGAAGGCGGGGTGCTGGAAGACCCGTGGGCCGAGGCGGAGGAGGACATGTGGCGCTGGACGGTGGCGCCGGAAAAGGCGCCCGACAAGGCGACTTATCTTGAATTGACTTATGTTGGGGGCGATATTGCCGCTATTGATGGTGAGGCGATGACGCCGGCCAGGGTGCTGGAGACGCTGAACCGCATCGGCGGCGCGAACGGCATCGGGCGGCTGGATATCGTCGAGAACCGTTACGTCGGCATGAAGTCGCGCGGCTGTTACGAAACGCCGGGCGGCACCATCATGCTCAAGGCGCATCGCGCCATCGAGTCCCTCACGCTGGATCGCGAGGTCGCGCACCTCAAGGACGAGATGATGCCGCGTTATGCGAGCCTGATCTACAACGGCTACTGGTGGAGCCCGGAGCGCGTGCTCATGCAGCAGATGATCGACGCCTCGCAGGCCACCGTCAACGGTGTGGTGCGCGTGAAGCTCTACAAGGGCAACGTCAGCGCCGTCGGTCGGAAATCCGCTACCGACAGTCTGTTTGATCCCGGTATCGCTACCTTCGAGGAGGACGCCGGTGCGTATAATCAGGCCGATGCTGCGGGGTTCATCAAGCTGAACGCGTTGCGCATGCGGATTGCGCGCCGCTTGAGAGACAGGAAATGAGCTTCAAGAATGCGGAAATCCACCGCAAGGCCAACGTCTATTTTGACGGCAAGGTGACGAGCCGCTCCATCATCACCGCCGACGGCGAGATGAAGACGCTGGGCGTGATACTGCCCGGCGTTTACCGGTTTTCCACGCAGGCCCCGGAGCGTATGGAAATCACGCAGGGGCATTGCCGCGTCAAGCTGGCCGACAAGCAGGGCTGGGAGGACTATCAAGCTGGCGCGAGCTTTTTCGTGCCGGCCAATTCGCACTTCGAGATTGAGGTGGATGAGTTGCTCGATTATATCTGTCATTATGGCTAGCCTGGGCCGGCCAGTGGCACTGTTGTTGCATTGTATTCAGTGTGTTGTTACAGTATTGTTCAAGTGATGGGTTAAGTAATGATGAATAATAAAATGACCGCAAAGATCACAGGGCTGCTCAGGGCGATGTCTGTCTACGTCGCCGTAGGCACGCTGGGGCTCGCCTACAGTACGGCTGCGCTCGCGCTTTCTGAAACTGGCAAGGGGCCCAAGCTACTCTCCGACGGCGTTATCGTGGTGGACATCTCCAGCGGCCAGGTGCTGTACGCCAAGAATGCCGGCGTGGAACGCCCCATCGCCTCGATCACCAAGCTGATGACGGCCATGGTCACGCTCGACGCGAAACTCCCGATGGGGCAGAAGATACGCGTCACCCAGGAGGATGTTGACAGGCTGCGTAATTCCCATTCCCGGTTGCGGGTGGGTACGGTACACACGCGGCGCGAACTGCTGCAACTCGCCCTCATGTCGTCTGAAAACCGCGCCGCCGCTGCCTTGGCGCGCACCTATCCGCGTGGCCGCCACGCCTTTTATGCCAAGATGAATGCCAAGGCGCGTCTGCTCGGCATGAAGCACACACGTTTTGTTGAGGCTACCGGCCTGGACAGCGACAACGTCTCCACGGCAGAAGATCTGGTGCAGCTGGTGAGTGCCGGTTTCACTTACCCCCTGATTCGGGCGATCACTACTACGACGAGTTACGAAGTTCGGCAGAAGCGCGTGGTCAAATACCGCAACACCAACCCTCTGGTGCGCAACGATGACTGGCAGATCGGTCTCAGCAAAACCGGCTATATCAAACCCGCCGGCCATTGTGTCGCCATGCAGGCACAGATCGGCGACCGTCCGCTTGTCATCGTCCTGCTTGACGCTGCGGCACGCTACTCCATCATTGCCGACTCCAACCGTATCAAAAACTGGATCGAGGCTTCAGCAGAGACTAATACGCTGGCCGTGCAGGAACAGGAAGACGTGACCGGCTACAATGTAGCCGAGCTTTTCTAGACGGGCTTTCTCGCACCCCCTTCTTTTCATTTCATGATGTGCTCGATGACGAGCTGCGCGCTGCGTACTCCACGGTAATCGTTGATATCAAGCTTGTAGACCAGATGCGCCCGTGAGGCGCCCTCCAGCCTTGAGAGATCATCCGCCGCAATGTTGAACGCGATGGCATCCAGCGCCGGCCCGCCCTGAGGATGCCTCACTGTCAGCTTGAGGTGTTTCTCACCCACCTTGCGCTGTTTGAGTATTTCAAACTCTCCATCGAATACGGGTTCCGGAAAGCCCTGGCCCCAGGGTCCGGCGTCACGCAGCGTTTGCGCCAGCGCCACGTCCATGGCATCGGCGTCGAGTTCACCGTCACTCAGAATAATGCGCTGCATCTGTTCGGGCGCGAGGTGACGCCGTACTTCAAGATCGAAGGCGCGGCTGAAGTCATCGAGCTGCGTGCGCCTGAGAGTGAGGCCCGCGGCCATGGCATGACCGCCGAACTTGCTGAGCAGGCCGGGGTGGCGTGCGGCGATGGAATCGAACACATCACGGATATGCACCCCCGGCACCGAGCGTGCAGAGCCTTTGATCTCCTCGCCATCAGTTTGCGCAAAGGCAATCACGGGACGGTGTACACGTTCCTTGATGCGTGCCGCGAGTATGCCGATGACGCCTTGATGCCAGGCGGGATCGAATAAACAGAGTCCGTGGGGCAATGCGGTTTCATCATCGAGCTGCATCGCCGCAAGCGCGCTCAACGCCTGTTCCTGCATGTCGCTCTCGATGGCGCGCCGCTCACGATTCAGTTCGTCGAGCCGCTGCGCCATGCCCAGTGCGGCCGCGTAGTCATCGCACAACAGGCATTCGATGCCGAGCGCCATGTCTTCCAGCCGGCCCGCGGCGTTGAGGCGCGGTGCCACGGCAAATGCGAGATCGGAGGCACCGATGCGCTCCGGCTGCCTCCCCGCCACGGCGAGCAGTGCCCGGATGCCCGCGTTAGAACGCGCGCTGCGGATGCGTTGCAGGCCCTGTGCGACCAGAATGCGGTTATTGTTGTCGAGTGTGACCACGTCCGCCACCGTGCCGAGCGCCACCAGGTCGAGCAGTTGCGCGAGATTGGGTTCGGGTATATTTTTCTCGCGGAACCAGTGGGTCGTGCGCAGGTGCGCGCGCAGCGCCAGCATCACGTAAAAAATCACGCCGACGCCCGCAAGGTTTTTACTTGGGAACTCTTCGCCTGGTTGATTGGGATTGACGATGGCATCGGCCTCCGGCAGCAACACACCCGGCAGGTGATGATCGGTGATGATGACCTGCATACCATTCTGTTTGGCCGCCAGTACGCCTTCCACGCTGGAGATGCCGTTGTCCACGGTGATGAGCAGGTCGGGGGACAGTTGTGCAGTGACTGCCACAATTTCCGGTGTGAGGCCGTAACCGTATTTGAACCGGTCGGGCACGACGTAGCGTACATCGCGCGCGCCCATGAGGCGCAATGCACGCAGCGCGAGCGCGCAACTGGTGGCGCCGTCGGCGTCAAAATCCGCAACGACGACCATGCGTTTGTTTTCGGCCAGCGCGGTGGCAAGCAGGGTTACCGCGCGGTTCATGTTGCTGCCGAACGCGGCCGGGGTGTGCAGATGTTCCAGGGAGTAGTCCAGCTCCTGCGCGGAGCCGATATTGCGCGCGGCATAAATGCGTTGCAGCACCGGCTGCATACCATCCAGAAGATGAGACGCGTCAGTCGCAGTACGTCGGATGATTTTCATATAAACCTGTAAAACCATGGGCGCAGTGTCCGCCGTGTGTTATGGAATACTCTGCCGTCCTCAGTGTACATATCCAATGTCTCGATGGCGCCGGATTTGAGCGCGCTGAGCAGCGGCGCGCACCATGTGGCGCTGAAGTCTTCGAGGCAATGCCCTGTGTCTGCTGCAGCGGGTGGGGCTATGGCCACCAGATGGCTGCCGGCCAGTGTCGCCCGCTGCAACCACTCCGCGCCGCTCGCGGGCACTGCGGCGGATGCCGCACCGTTCAGACGCGCGAGGCCCAGGCTGATCGGTTCATGGCTCCATACCTGCACGAAACGCTGTGACGCCACGACAGGCAACGGGCCACCACCCCAGAACCACACACTGTTGACGGGTACTTCACCCCGCGCTGCGCGTGTCCGATTGACCGGGCTGACGTGCAACTGCATCTGCACTTCGTTCAGCAGGCTGCGCCAGCGCGCAGCCTCGCGCGCGTCCTGAGCTTGCGGCAGGTGGTGCATGATGTCGTGTCCCACCACGTCGTCGAGCGCGGTCAGCGTTACACAGGGATCCTGCGCCAGCCGCAGGTACCAGCGCTTCGGATGCGGCGTGCTGAACTCGAAGCCGCGCGCAGCAAACACGTCGTGGAGTTCCGCGCCCAGGGCGGCGGCCTCATCGGCACGAAGCGAGAGCGCATGATTGCCCAGCATCAGCAGCCGGTCACCGTCCGGCCGCAGCGAGACCGGATCGGCGCGCAGCCACCAGCCCGTGCCGGCGTTGTCATTGGCGCTGCCGGCATCATAGGCGTGAGTGACGGCGGCCACGGGCGGCGGCATGGTTTTATCGTACTCCGCCGCAAACAAGTCGAACAGGAGGCGCTCACGGCTCGCTGCGCACGCAGAGGTTTGTCCGCGCGCGAGCAGGGTACGCAGCGCCTTGGTTCTGGATTTCGGCGCGGACGCCAGCGCCGGATGTATCTGCGCCGGTACGATCAGACTCAAATGGCGCTGTGTCTGTGCCACGTAAGGGCGCCCTTTATGCGTCGCTGCGCTTCAGCGCGAGCGTGATGCCGTCCGCGACGGGAAGCAGGCTCAAGGTGATGCGCTCATCGTGCAGAAGCTTTTCATTGAGCGCGCGGATCGCCACGGTGCCCTCGTCGTGCACGCTGGGGTCGGCTACGTCGCCGTTACGCAGCATGTTGTCGAACATGATCAGCCCGCCGGGGCGCATGAGTTGCAGCGTGCGCTCGTAATAATCGTCGTAGCCGGTCTTGTCGGCGTCGATGAAGGCAAAATCAAATGTGCCGGCCTCGCCGTTGTGCAATAAACGGTCGAGGGTGTCGCGTGCCGGCGCCAGGTGCAGCTCGATCTTGTGCGCGACGCCTGCTTCCTGCCAGTAACGCCGCGCGATCTGTGTCCATTCATCGCTTACGTCACAGGCGACGAGCTTGCCGCCGGGCGGCAGCGCCATGGCCACGCACAACGAGCTGTAGCCGGTGAACACGCCGATCTCCAGTGCCTTTTTGGCGCCCATGAGCTGCACCAGCAGCGCCATGAACTGGCCTTGCTCGGGTGCGATCTGCATGATGGCGAGCGGGTCACGCGCAGTTTCCGCGCGCAGGCGCTGGAGTAATGGCGGCTCACGCAAGGAGACGCGCGTAATGTAGTCGTACAGGGAATCGGTCAGCGTGATGGATTTGTTGGTCATATTAGAAACAGTGACAAGTAGCAAGTTACAAGTGGCAAGGAGGATAATGATGGTAGCGATGTTTGCTTGCAACTTATAACTTGCTACTTGCTACTTTTTTCCAAGTCACTTCGTTACGCAAATAGACCGGAAGCGCCTGTTCCGCGCTCACCGCCAGTCCGTGTTGCAAGCCGTGCGCGCCCAGACGCGCCACATCGCGCGCGCGCGGGTGGCGTTGCGCGTGCGTGGCGGTGACCCGCCCTGCAAGACGCGCCTGCAATACAGCGCCGTAGCTCGCCCAGCCGCTGCCGACACCTTGCCACTGATCTGGTTCAGGAACAGGAACGCGATCCGGCGCATACACGCCTTCTTCAGCTTGAAGCTGCACGATTCCATCATCGCCACACCGGTATGCGCCCCAATAGACTTCGTGCATGCGCGCATCGAGTGCCGCCAGCACATGCGCAGCGCCGAACTCGTCGCACGCGCCCTGCGCGAGCGCCGCCAGTGTGGACACCGGCACCACCGGAAGATCGGCGCCGAAGGCGATGCCCTGCGTGATGCCCGCGGCGATGCGTACGCCGGTGAACGAGCCGGGCCCGCAACCGAAGGCGATCGCGTCAAGCTGGGTGAGCACGACCCCGGCCTCCGCCAGCAGCGACTCCACCATCGGCAGGATCAGTTGCGAATGCGCGCGCGGCGCAATTTCGAAGCGCTCGTGCACCTCACCCGCGAGCGACAGGGCGGCGGAACAGGCGTCGGTAGAGGTGTCGATGGCGAGAATGTTGCTCATACGTCAGTAAGTAACACGACACTTCCCGCTACGTCCCCGCCCCTTGTTTAGGGGGCGGGACAGGGTGGGGGTAGGGTAAATACGGTATTTACTCAGGAGACACAATTTGTGAGGTGTCGCCATTAGTGTGTCTCCTGAGTCATGTTACATCCTCGGCGGCGAAAAATTCTTCGACGTCGGTCACGCTGCGCGTGAGCGGCACGGGCGGCAGGCTGTTGATAAAAATCTTGCCATAGGATTTGCTGAACAGACGCGGGTCGCACAGCATCAACACGCCGCGGTCGCGCGTATCGCGGATCAGGCGTCCGACGCCCTGCTTGAGGGCGAGCACCGCTTGCGGCAGTTGATAGTCGATGAACGGGTTGCCGCCCGCCGCGCGCAGCGCTTCAAGGCGGGCCTGCATCAGCGGATCGCCGGGCGAGGCGAAGGGCAGTTTGTCGATGATGACGCATGACAGCGCCGGGCCGCGCACATCGACACCCTCCCAGAAACTTGCGCTGCCGAGCAGTACAGCGTTGCCGAGTGTGCGGAAGCGGTCGAGCAATTCCGCGCGCGGCGCGCTGCCTTGCACCAGCAGGGGAAAGCCGAGCCTGTCCTTGAGCAGCTCTGCCGCTTCACGCAGCGCGCGGTGACTGGTGAACAGCAGGAAGGCGCGCCCGCCGCTGGCGTTGAGCACCGGCAGCGCGGCTTCGATCACGGCGGCGGTGTAGTGCGCCTCCGCGGGGTCGGGCAGATTGCGCGGCACGTACAGCAGGGCGAGGCGGGCAAAATCAAACGGACTGTCCCAGCGCCGGGTGATGGCGTCTTGCAGGCCGAGGCGGGCGGTGAAGTGCGCGAAGCTGTCGCCGACCGCGAGCGTCGCTGAGGTGAAGACCCATGCGCACTTTTGCGCCTGAATGCGTTCGTGAAATTGGTGGGCGATGTCGACCGGGGTGAGGTTGAGCGTGAAGGCACGCGTCCAGGTTTCAAACCAGGCGACGTGGTTCTCCGGCGCCGCTGCGGTAAAGAGTTCGAGGCGCTCCTGCAATGCAATACAGCGCCGCCAGCAATTTTCCAAACCCTTGCCACGCACCGCTGCGACTTCCAGCACATTTTGTAATCCGTTGAGCGCCTGCTCCAGTGCCTTCAACGCGGAGGTAAACGCGGCCTGCTGTTGCACTTCGCGCCATGCGCCACGGCGCTCGTCCACACCGAACGCCAGACGCAGATCGCGCGTCGTCTTTTCCAGGTGCTCCGCGGTGGTAGCGAGTTCACGCATGTCGCCCGCCTCCTTGAGGTATTCCGCTACCGTGTCCTGGGCAAGATCGATGAGCTGGCGGCTGCCAAGGGCGACGCCGAAAAATCCGGCGGCGATCTCCGCCAGTTGATGCGCCTCGTCGAAGATGACGCCCTGCACGCCGGGGAGCAGATCACCGAAGCCCTCCGCGCGCAGCGCCATGTCGGCGAAGAACAGATGATGATTGATGACCAGCACGTCTGCCGCCTGCGCTTCGCTGCGCGCGCGAAACACATGGCAGTCCTTGAGTGATGGGCACTGTTGTCCGAGGCAATTGTCGGCGGTGCTGGTCACCTGCGGCCAGAGCGCGGAGTCCTCGCGTATGCCGGACAGCTCGGCGATGTCGCCGCTCTTTGTCTGCCCGGCCCAGGCGCGGATGCGCGCTAGTTCCGCAGTCTGCGCGGGCGCGTGATAGCGTTGCTGCTGTTCCGTCAACTCCAGCCGATGCAGGCACAGATAGTTCGCGCGTCCCTTGAGCAGGGCCACGCGGCCCGGTGCGGCGAGCGCCGCACGCACGGCGGGGAGATCACGCTGGTACAACTGATCCTGCAGGGTCTTGGTGGCGGTGGAAACAATGATTTTTTTACCGGACAGCAACGCGGGCACGAGATAGGCGAAGGTCTTGCCCGTGCCGGTGCCGGCCTCGGTGATGAGTGTGTCCTGATTGGCCAGCGCATCCGCCACGGCGTCGGCCATTTCCTGCTGCGCTACGCGCGCGGCAAAGCCTTCGATACCACGCGCGAGCGGGCCGTCCGGGCCGAAGATGCTGGCGGGGGAGTGCGTGAGGTTGCTCATGAGTTCATTATTAAGACTACACTCTCCGATACGTTCCCGCCCCCTATTGAGGGGGCGGGACAGGGTGGGGGTAGAGTAAACAGGTTATTACTCAGGAGACACATACCCAAGAGTGTATCCTTGCTTCGGGTCTCCTGAGTATTATAGTGAAGTTGGTGGAAAACTTCGGGTTTATAGGAGGACGCCGTCATGATTGTCTTGCGCCCCAGCGCCGAACGCGGCCACGCCCAGCACGGCTGGCTCGACAGCTATCACAGCTTTTCCTTCGCCGATTACCACGACCCCGCCCACATGGGGTTTCGCGCCTTGCGCGTCATCAACGAAGACCGTGTGCAGCCCGGGCAGGGGTTCGCCCCGCACAGCCACCGCGACATGGAGATTATCACTTATGTGCTCGCGGGCGCGCTTGAGCACAAGGACAGCCTCGGTAACGGATCAGTGATGCGCTATGGCGACGTGCAGCGCATGAGCGCAGGTACCGGCATTACCCACAGCGAATACAATCACTCAAAGAGCGAGCCGGTACATCTGCTGCAGATATGGATACTCCCGGACAAAGACGGCATTGCACCGGGCTACGAGCAGCGCAGCTTCAGCGTTGAGGACAAGCGCGGCAGACTGTGTCTGATCGCTGCGGGTGGCGGGCGTGGCAATGGGGTCGCATTACAGCAGGATGCGGATGTGTATGCCGGTATTCTCGCCGCGCATGAGCGCGTGCTACATGCGCTGGCCCGGCGCCATGCTTGGCTTCAGGTGGCGCGTGGTGTAGTCGATTTACGGGGTATGAGGATGGTCGCCGGTGACGGCGCCGCAGTGAGTGATGAAACGGCGCTTGAGATTTCCGGTGTGGCGGCGGAATCGGAGTTTCTGTTGTTCGATCTGGCCTAGCAGGTGATTGTCAGGGCCGGTCATCGGCCTCGCCGTCTTTCTTGACCGGCATCATGTCAGCGCGCGAGATGCCGAGCCACACCACGATGGGACTGGCCACGAATACTGAAGAATAGATGCCCACCAGGATGCCGATAGTGAGCGTGAGCGCGAAATAATACAGTGTCTCTCCGCCCAGAAACAAGATGGCGAGCACCATCAACTGAGTGGTGAACGCGGTCATGACGGTGCGGCTCAAGGTGCGTGTGATGGCGTTGTCTATGATCTCCGGAATCGTGCCCTTGCGCATCTTGCGGAAATTTTCGCGGATGCGGTCGAATACCACCACGGTATCGTTCACCGAGTAACCCAGGATGGCCAGCACCGCCGCGAGTACGGAAAGTGAAAATTCCCACTGAAACAGGGCGAACAGTCCGAGGATGATGATAACGTCGTGCGCCGTGGCGACGATGGCGCCAATCGAGAAGCGCCACTCAAAGCGCATTGCCAGATAGAGCATGATGCCGATGGAGACCAGAATCAGCGCCAGCCCACCGTCGTTCACCAGTTCCGCGCCCACCTGCGGCCCGACAAACTCCACGCGCCGCAATTCTATGGAACTGTCCTGCGCGCGCAGGGTGTCACGGACTTTTTCGCTCAACTTTTCGTTGCTCACACCTTCCTGGTTGGGCAAGCGGATCAATACGTCTTTCGCGGAGCCGAAGCTTTGCGCCGAGACATCCTTGAAGCCGTCTTTCGCCAGCACCTCGCGGATGAGGTCGAGTTGCGCAGGCTGGGTGTAGCGCACCTCGATCAGCGTGCCGCCGGTAAACTCGATGCTCAAATTCAGGCCGCGCGCGATGAGCAGCGCAATTGCGGCAACAAAGAGCAGCGCGGAAACAAAGATCGTCGTGCGCGCCGAGCGCATGAACGGGATGTCACGTTGGATGCGGAAAAATTCCATGGCTAGATGACCAGTTTGGCGAGCTTGCGCCGCCGGCCGTAGAGCAGGTTAACCATGGCGCGCGACACCGTCACCGCAGTGAACATGGAGGTGAGGATACCGATACAGAGCGTGACGGCGAAACCGCGTATCGGGCCGGAGCCGAGCATGAACAACGCAAAACCCGCGATCAGAGTGGTGATGTTGGAGTCGAGAATGGTATCGAAGGCGCGGTCGTAGCCTGCGGCGATGCTGGCCTGCGGACTGTTGCCGTTGCGCAATTCCTCGCGGATGCGTTCGTAGATCAACACGTTGGCGTCTATCGCCATGCCCACGGTGAGCGCGATACCGGCGATGCCGGGCAGGGTGAGAGTGGCCTGCAACAGGGACATGATCGCGAGCAGCAAGATGATGTTGACGCTCAGCGCGAGGCTGGCGATGACGCCGAAGAAATAATAGTAAATCGTCATGAACAGGGCGATGGCGGCGAAGCCGATGAGCGTGGAGTTGACGCCTTTTTGAATGTTTTCCGCGCCCATACTGGGGCCGACGGTGCGTTCCTCGATGATCTCTATGGGCGCGGTCAGCGCGCCCGCGCGCAGCAGCAGCGCAAGGTTGCGCGCCTCGTCGGCGCTGTCGAGACCGGTGATCTGGAAACGTTTGCTGAGCTGCTCGCGGATCACGGCCTGATTGATGACTTCTTCCACCTTGCTCTTGACCTTGGTGGGCTTGCCGTCGATGACGCGCGTCTCGCTCTTGTTTTCGATGAACACGACGGCCATCAGCTTGCCGACGTTGTCCTTGGTGGCGTTGCTGAAGATGCCCGCACCCTTGCCGTCGAGCGTGATGAACACGGCGGATCCGCCGCTTTGCTGTTCAATGCCGGAGGCGGCGTCGGTGATGTAATCGCCGGTGAGCATGACCTGGTTCTTGAGCAGGGTATGGCCACCTTCACGCCGCTTGTAGAGCTTGGCGCCGGGAGGTACGCGGCCCGCGAGGGCCTCTTCGACGCGGTGTTCTTCGTCCACCAGGCGGAATTCGAGTGTGGCGGTGGCGCCGAGGATTTCCTTGGCGCGCGCGGTGTCCTGCACACCCGGCAGCTGCACCACGATGCGGCTGTCGCCCTGCTGCTGAATCACGGGCTCGGCCACGCCGAGTTCGTTCACGCGGTTGCGCAGCGTGGTGATGTTTTGCTGCAAGGCGAACTTGCGCACCTCGCGCTGTTCTGTCTCGGAAATGGTGGCGACCAGAGTAAAGCTGTCGGCGCTGTCTTCATCCTTCAGCACCAGGGTGGGATATTCGTTGCGCACCACGTCGCGCGCCTTGTCGCGCTCGTCCTTGCTGCGGAACTTGAACTCGAGGCCTTGGGTACCGCGCGCGATGCTCAGGTAGCGCAGTTTTTTGTCGCGCAGCAGGGTACGCACGTCGCTTACATAGCGCTCTTCCGCCTGACCCACGGCGGCGTCCATGTCCACTTCCATCAGGAAGTGCACGCCGCCGCGCAGGTCGAGGCCGAGGTACATGGGCTGCGCGTTCAGCGCCGTGAGCCAACGGGGGGTGGCGGGCGCGAGATTCAGCGCCACCACGTAGCCGCCGCCCAGCGCGTCCTTCAGGATATCCTTGGCCTTGAGCTGGGTTTCGGTGTCGTTAAAGCGCACCAGCAGGCTGTGTGTGTCACGCGCCGCGGATTTGTAGGCGAGGGTGTTTTGTTTCAGCAGTCCCAGCACTTGATCTTCGGTGGCGGCATCCACCTTGGTGGTGCGCGTGGCGGAGACCTGCAGGGCGGGGTCTTCACCATACAGGTTGGGCACGCTGTATAACACGCCGATGGTGACCGCGCACAGGATCAGCAGGTATTTCCACAACGGGTACTGATTCATCATGGCGCTTATGAATATCTAGGGGCTTGCAGCGGAATGTTCAGGCCGACGTGATGGTGCCCTTGGGCATGATGGTCGCCACGGACTGTTTCTGCACCTTCACGACGATGCCGTTGGCGATTTCGAGGCTGATGAAGTCGCTGCCCACCTCGGTGATGCGCCCCAGCACGCCACCGCCGGTGACGACCTCGTCGCCCTTGGCGAGTGCGTTCAGCAGGCTTTTATGTTCCTTGGCGCGCTTCATCTGCGGGCGGATGAGCAGGAAATAGAACAGCACGAAAATACCGATCAGCGGCAAAAAGCTGAGCAGGCTGGATTCTGGTGTGGCAGCGGACGCGGGCTGGGCCAGCGCATCGGAGATAAAGAAGCTCATGATCGTTCCTGAATGATGGATTTAATGCCGCCGATTATGCCATAGCCGCCGGGTTTTGCGCGCGTTTTGCGTGGAAATCGGCCACAAAATCGTCGAGGCAGCCCTGCTCGATGGCGCCGCGCAGGCCCTGCATCAGCTCCTGATAGTAATGCAGGTTGTGCAGGGTGTTGAGGCGCGCACCCAGGATTTCGTTCGCCCGGTCGAGGTGGCGCAGGTAGGCGCGGCTGTAATTGCGGCAGGTATAGCAGGCGCAGTCCGCGTCGAGCGGGCGCGTGTCGGACTGGTACTGGCTGTTGCGGATGCGGATCTCGCCGCTGCGCACGAACAGGTGGCCGTTGCGCGCGTTGCGCGTGGGCAGCACGCAATCGAACATGTCCACGCCGCGCTGCACCGCCTCGACGATGTCCTGCGGCGTGCCGACGCCCATGAGATAGCGTGGTTTGTCCGCAGGCATGCGCGGCAACAGCGTCTCCAGCACTCGCAGGCGATCGGGCTTGGGCTCGCCCACGGAGAGCCCGCCGATGGCGTAGCCGTCAAAACCAATAGCGGTGAGTCCGGCGAGCGAGGCCTCGCGCAAAGACGTGTGCACGCCGCCCTGCACAATGCCGAACAGAGCGGCGGGATTGTCGCCGTGCGCCTGTTTGCTGCGCGCGGCCCAGCGCAGCGAGAGCTCCATCGAGACGCGTGCGGTGTCTTCGTCGGCGGGGTAGGGCGTGCACTCGTCAAAGATCATCACGATGTCCGCGCCCAGCACGCGCTGCACCTCCATGGAGCGTTCCGGGTCGAGATAGACCTCGTCGCCGTTCACCGGCGAGCGGAAGGTCACTCCCTGCTCGGTAATTTTTCTCATCTCACCCAGGCTGAACACCTGAAAGCCGCCGGAGTCGGTGAGGATAGGGCCGTCCCAGTGCATGAAATCATGCAGATCGCCGTGCGCGCGGATCACCTCGGTGCCGGGGCGCAGCATCAGGTGAAAGGTATTGCCGAGGATGATCTCGGCGCCGGTAGCGCGCACTTCCTCGGGCGTCATCGCCTTCACCGTGCCGTAGGTGCCCACGGGCATGAAGGCGGGTGTCTCCACCGTGCCGCGCGTGAAGGACATGCGCCCGCGTCGTGCCTGGCCATCGTTGTTGAGGAGTTCAAATTCCATATAAAGGCAGATACAAGAGGAAAGATACAAGATACAAGAAAAAGCGAGTATGCCTATACTTTTCTCTTTTCACTTGCCTCTTTTCTCTGTGGTAATACATACATCGCATCGCCGTAGCTGAAAAAACGGTAGCGCTCTTGTACCGCATGGCGATAGGCGTTCAATACATTATCGGTGCCGGCGAAGGCGCACACCAGCATGAGCAGCGTGGATTCGGGCAGATGGAAGTTGGTGATGATGGCATCCACTGATTTAAATTTATAGCCCGGATAGATAAAGATATCCGTCTCGCCATGGAAGGGCGCAATCTTGCCGCCGCGCGACGCGCTTTCCAGTGCGCGCACGCTGGTGGTGCCGACGGCGACCACACGTCCGCCGCGCGCGCGCGTCGCCAGCACCTGCTCGCACACGCGCGCTGACACATCGATGCGCTCCGCATGCATTACGTGATCTTCAATCTTCTCCACGCGCAGCGGCTGAAAGGTGCCGAGCCCCACATGCAGGGTCACAAAGGCGCTTTCGATGCCGCGCTCGGTGAGGCGCTGCAGCAGCGCCGCGTCGAAATGCAGGCCCGCAGTGGGTGCAGCGACCGAGCCCGGCGTGCGCGCATACACGGTTTGGTAGCGCTCGCGGTCGCTGGCCTGATCGGCGCGCTGAATATACGGCGGCAGCGGCACGTGGCCGACGGCGTTTAATATCTCCAGCACCGGGCGCTCGTCCTCAAAAACCAGCTCATATAGATCGTCATGCCGCGCATGCACGCGGGCGGTAGCGCCTTCCAACATAAGCGCCATGCCCGGTCTGGGCGGCTTGCTGGCGCGTATCTGCGCCAGCACACGCCGCTCGTCCAGCACGCGCTCCACCAGCACCTCGATCTTTCCGCCGCTCTCCTTGGTGCCAAACAGGCGCGCCGGAATCACGCGCGTGTCGTTGAATACCAGCAGATCGCCCGGTGCGAGCAGTTGCGGCAGGTCGCTGAACACGCGATCCTCCGGCGCGCCCGTGCGCCCGTCCAGACACAACAGCCGGCTCTGGCTGCGCCCGGTCAGGGGCGTTTGCGCGATAAGCTGGGGCGGGAGGTCGTAAGAAAAATCACTGCGCTGCATATAGTTAAGGGCGCCTCTATAAAATGATGGATTTTGCTTCAAGACAAGGCGCAGCGCCGTCGAGCAGCGCAGCATACACGTCAGTATGTGAGCAGCGGAGACAAGCTGCAACGCAGTATTGGAGCAAAAGACGCATTTTGAGAGGTGCCCGAGGGCAATGCCATCTACCGCCGTATACAGGGAACGTTTATACTACGCGACATGCCGGGGTGGCGGAACTGGTAGACGCGCCGGACTCAAAATCCGGTGGTGGTGACACCGTGTCGGTTCGATTCCGACCCTCGGTACAAATACAAAGCAATACCGTCAGGCATACCCGTTGTAAGCGCCTTTGCTGTCATTGCGCGCCGCAGCAGCGCAGAAGGCCCTCTATGAAAATCCCCAAAAGAATTGAACCGCTGGTCGAGGATGGTCTCGTCGATGGGGTCATCCGTCAGCTCATGAGCGGCAAGGAGGCCATGGTCTACGTGGTCCGTTGTGGCGAAGATATCCGCTGCGCGAAGGTCTACAAAGAGGCCAACAAACGCGGCTTCCGCCAGGCCGCCAATTACACGGAAGGCCGCAAGATGAAAAGCAGCCGCCGTGCCCGCGCCATGGAGAAGGGCACCCGCTATGGACGCAAAGCGCAGGAAGACGCATGGCAAAGCGCCGAGGTGGACGCCTTGTACCGACTCGCCGCCGCCGGCGTGCGTGTCCCGCAGCCCTATCACTTCCATGCGGGCGTGCTGTTGATGGAGCTGGTGACCGACAGCAATGGCGAAGCCGCCCCGAGGCTCAACGATCTGGTGCTGACGGCAGAGCAGGCGCGCGAGTACCACCGCATGCTGATCAGGCAGGTTGTGCGCATGCTCTGCGCCGGGCTCGTCCACGGCGATTTGTCGGAATATAACGTGCTCGTCGGCAGTGAAGGGCCCGTCATCATCGATTTACCCCAGGCCATTAACGCCGCAGGCAACAACAACGCCTTCAGCATGCTCGAGCGCGACATCAACAATCTGGCCACCTACTTCGGCCGTTTTGCTCCCGAAATCCTGTCCACCGACTATGCCATGGAGATATGGTCACTCTACGAGAGCGGCAAGCTGCACCCGGAGAGCGAGCTGACCGGGCACTTCGCGCGCAGCGAAAAACCCGCCGATGTGGACGGCGTCATGCGGGAGATCGACGCCGCGATCAGGGAAGCAGAAGAAGAGCGGCAACGCTACATTCAGAGACTGGAGCAATAGGGCGCCCTTTGACTTGATCCCCACCTTTGCGCTAGTCTTGCTACTTAAGTAGTAATGCTGGAGGAAGAAGCCATGGGCATGCCTGTCAGAATCGACGACGAACTGTACGAACAAGCCAAATCAGAGGCCGCAGCAGAACATCGCACCATCGCCGGCCAAATCGAATTTTGGGCCAAGGTCGGGCGCGCCGCATTGGACAACCCCGACCTGCCGGTGAGCTTCATCGCCGAATCGATGATCTCCATGGCGGAACCGCGCGACAGCGCCACTCCTTTCTTACCACGCAATCGTCGTGCATGAGCTATGAAGTCGTGCAAACCCGCCGCTTTGGGCGGCAATACAAAAAGCTGCACGATAACGTGGCGGAAGATGTGGATAGCGCCATTCAATCCGTCGCAGACAACCCCAAAATTGGGGAACGCAAAAAAGGCGATCTAGCGGCCTTGCGCGTCCACAAATTCCGTAGTCAGGGGCAGCTTTATCTGCTTGGATACACCGTGGACGATACGATCAGACTGGTTTATCTGGAGGCCGTCGGAGCGCATGAAAATTTCTACCGCGACTTGAAGCGGTGATTTTTTTGAAAAATGTTATGCGCAAAATACCATGACAACCCATACAGGCCAGCCGGCACAAAACGCAGCCCAGGACGCCAGCTCCGTCGCGGCGGAAGAGGCGGCGCACCTGGAGGCCATTTGCAAATTCATCGACGACCATGACATCGGTTTCGATTTCAATGTACTGAACGTGCTTGATGATGAGAAGGCGACGCCGACCATGATTGAGGCGCTCAAGGACAAGTTGGGCCCGACGGTGGCGGCGCGTCTTTTCTGCATCGCCAATTCTGTCCATTTCGGCAAGACCCGCTCCGGCAAGATCACCAAGTTTATGGCGGTGGTAAACCACTTGGGCACCCGCATGACAAAATCAACCGCGATCTTTATCGCCCTGTTTTCGCAGGCGAGCACGGAAGAGATGACCGTGGTGCTGGCCCGCTGTTTTTCCGCCAGCAAACTCTCCGAGATGCTGGCCTACAAGCTGGCCTTGTCCGACAGCGACCGGATCACGGTAACCCTCGGCGCCTTGTTCAGCGAGATCGGGAAATTGATGATGCTGTTGTATCGCGCTAAAAGCGACGTACAGCTTGATGAGGATTTTATCGAACGTCACTACCCAGAGATGAACGTGAAGATCGTCGCAAAGTTCCGCTTGCCGGATGAACTGCTGGAAATCGTCTCCCGTCCGTCCTTCCGTTTCGTGAAAAAGGATTCATTGGCGCTGTCGGCGGTGGTGGAGCTGGCGTACGGTGTCGTGACCAACAGTTTTGCCCGGCATGGAAAACTGGTAGTACAGTCGAGCTTGCCTGATAAGGAGGGGGTTCTCTACACCAGCACCGCCGGCTCATCCCTCGCCGAACAGTTTCAGACCATCGGGCTGGGCAGTTATTTGCAGGTGATTCCGAATGAATTGACAGACACCGAAAAAAGCCTTCTGGACAAGTATGGCCAACAGTCAAAGTAGAGGGATGGACGGACCTGTAAGACCAGAAGACAACGGCGAATGGCTAATGGAAAAAGGGGACGGTCGTCTGGATGCGTGATTGCAAGACCTGGCTCTGTGCCTTGCTGTGTGTGCTTGCGGAATTTTCTGTGGTCAGGCCGTGGCTGAGAACAAATCAATCAAGATTTCTTCTCGGATGATATACGCTGGAGTTCGTGTTCTCCGAGAATCTGGAGCTTTATGCTGCGAATTGTCGGCGGATGAGGTGCTAGTTCGTCAGATTTTGAATGCCGCTCTGGTTCGTTATTCAATCGACTACAAAGATTACCCAAAGAAAATTGAAGGGCAACAAATTCATAACGGACCTTAACGATATCTCTCAGACAAAGCGCTCTAGGCAATGGTTTTGTGTCACCAGCCTTACGCATGTCCTTTTTCAAAAATATCCACGGCTCCAACGCTAATCGTCTGCCTGCCTTTCCTTTGACAATTTCGCGCATTCTCCAGTGGGCAAGTTTGTTTCTGTGTGCCGACGCACGGCGAGTGCGATCGGCCAGTATTTGCCAATCATCGAAGTGCGCGCCTCTTAGGTGCGTTCTCCCCAACACCTTATCGACAAATTCGAGCTTCGATCTAAAATTCTCTATGGATAAAAACCCGAGAGATATGGCATTCCGATCTTTTTCCTTAAGGCATGCCAAGACAATCAGCCGCAATTTGTCCTCGATATTCGACCACGAATTTATTGCGAGGCCGAGTTCGGCAAAGAAGCACACTTTTTCTTCGTCCAAGGTCATTTTGGCTTTCCGAAATCTAACTGCAATTGCCCTTTGGATTGGATTCGGAAGCGTGCGGAAAAACCAAAGGGTCACAAAACCAGAAGCAAAAGGTCGGGTCTTGCAGTAACACACATCATTGCGCTCATGCCTCGTCGCCACCAGTTTACCGTACTGTAATGTACTCCAAAGTGACGGGCAATCGCACGGAGGTCTGTGGTCTGCGGGAAAAAAGGCCGTGCCATGGCCGGGTTGGGTCTTTAGCCCTCTACTCATATAGCGGAATCAGGCGGCCAAGCCCTTAAATGCTTCTCTATGGCGCGGACTTGGATGACAAGCCCAGCCCCCCGCCGGTACAATTGGGCGATTCTCGCTTTCAATTTGAATCCTTAGGGAGTTCCAGCATGTCCAAGAAGCACCCTGTGATTGCGGTGACGGGTTCGTCCGGCGCCGGCACAACGACCGTCAAGCGCGCGTTTGAGCACATCTTCCTGCGCGAAAAGATCAACGCCGCCGTGGTCGAAGGCGACAGCTTTCACAGCTTGTCACGCGTCGACTTCAAGGAAGCCGTCAAAAAGGCCGAGGCCGCAGGCAATCGTCACTTCAGCCATTTCGGCCCGCAAGCCAACCATTTCGACAAGCTGGCCGAACTGTTCAAGACCTATGGCAAAACCGGTGGCGGCAAGAAGCGCTATTACATCCACAGCGATGCGGAGGCGGCTCATCACAACAAGCGCCTCAACACCAGCCTGAATGTGGGCGAATTCACCCCGTGGGAAGACGTGCCGGCGGGTTCCGATGTGCTGTTCTACGAAGGCCTGCACGGTCTGGCCAAGAGCGACGATGTCGATGTGTCGGAGCATGTCGATCTGGGCATTGGTGTGGTACCCATTGTCAACCTGGAATGGATCCAGAAAATCCATCGCGACAGCGCCGAGCGCGGATATTCCGCCGACGTGATCGTGGACACCATCCTGCGCCGCATGCCCGATTACGTGAACTACATCACCCCGCAGTTCTCACGCACCGACATCAACTTCCAGCGCGTGTCCACGGTGGACACCTCCAACCCCTTCATCTCGCGCGATATCCCGACGCCGGATGAAAGCTTCATAGTGATCCGCTTCCGCGACCCGAAGGGCGTGGATTTCCCCTACCTACTGAACATGATCCCCAATTCCTTCATGTCGCGCCGCAACACTATCGTCGTACCCGGCGGCAAGATGGGGTTTGCCATGGAACTGATTCTGGCGCCGATCATTCATGGCATGATTGAGGGCAAGAACAAGTAAGCGGGTTTATACATAGCGCCCTAAATCTACTGCGCGTCTTTGATGCGGGGTCGTGCGGTGCTCGGAATCCTCATGTACTTCTATGTACACTCCGGTTCCTCCGCTCCACCGCCCCCGCCTGCGACGCACATGGATGTGCTAGTGTCGCGGGAGGCAGGATGCCGGGAGCGACCAAGCCGCTCGCTACGATTTATGTCGCTATGTATAGCTTGCGGGAAAATGAAAAACGGAGCCAAGTGGCTCCGTTTTTTTAGCGAATGATCGGGTGTAGGCGGCTGTGCTCTAAATCTTGAAAAAGCAGTCGCGGTAATACTTCATTTCGCGGATCGAATCGCGTACGTCTTCGAGCGCCTGATGGGCCGGGGTTTTCATAAAGCCGTTGGCCAGCGACGGGGCCCAGCGCCGTGCCAGCTCCTTGACCGTGCTCACATCCAGATTGCGGTAGTGGAAATATTTCTCCAGGTCAGGCATCGAGCGGAATAAGAAGCGCCGGTCCTGGCAGATGCTGTTGCCGCACATGGGAGATTTGTTGCGCGGCACGTATTTCTGGATGAATTCCAGCGTCTTCTGCTCGGCCTCGATTTCGTTTACGCGGCTTGTGCGTACGCGTTCCGTCAGTCCGGACTGACCATGCTGCTTGGTGTTCCAGTCGTCCATGCCGTGCAGCATCTCGTTGTTCTGGTAGATGGCGAGAACCGGGCCTTCCTCCAGGATGTTGAGATTGCTGTCGGTGATAATGGTGGCGATCTCGATGATGAGGTCGGTGTCGGTATTCAACCCGGTCATTTCGAGATCGATCCAGATCAGATTGTTAGGGTCTTGAGCCACGGGTATCCTTTATTTAGCGATGCATTATACATAGCGCCCTAAATCTACTGCGCGTCTTTGATGCGGGTGCGTGCGGTGCTCGGAATCCTCATGTACTACTTGTACACTCCGGTTCCT
>JAURVQ010000112.1 GCA_030655395.1 Gammaproteobacteria bacterium
CGCTGCGCGACCAGATCACGATCACGGCAAACAGGCCGGAAAGCGCCACCCACGGCACTGGATAGAGAGTCGACAGCAGAGCGATGACACCACTCAGCGCGAGTGCCAAGCCATGCTGCTTCCAGAATGCTCTATCCAGTAGATGGGTCATCGTCGTCGTGCATCATTGCTTGAGGAACCGCTCCAGCCGGCCGCATGACTTGCGGAATATAACTCTACGGTGCAGTTTTTATGCCACTTGACCCTTGGCGGGCCAGTGCGCAGAGCTTGCGTGCGACGTGTGACAGCGGCACGGTCTCATTCACTCCCTTCAATCAGGGGGCGGGAACGTCGCAGGGAGTGTCGCCTATATTTCAGACTTATGAGCAACTCCTATGGCTTTGGTTTGACATGTTGTGCGAGTTCATCCGACTCATGTTGTTCGCGCCGGTCATCGAGGCGTGACTCCTCGCCGCGAAAGCGCTCCACCGCCTTGTCCAGCGCCAGCGTCTTGCCGTGCAGCGCAAGCCAATGGAGCTTCAGCCGTTCGTAGCTGCGCACCGTCTCCGCCAGCGCCTCCCGCTGGCGCGCGATGGCCTGGTCGAGCCGGGCGATGAACATCAGGTACTCGTGCATCTGCCCGGCCTCAAGACCCGCCGCGCCCGCCGCGTGCAAACGCCGCTGATAGTCGTCGCGATAAGACACCAGCTCCGCCAGCCGCGTTTCGCACTCGTCGAGCATGCGCTGCGCCTTTACCAGATCATGTGATGCGCTACGCTCCTTTGATCCGGCGATGCGCGCAATAGGTGTGAGGCGTTGTGATTTTGTCATACCCGGATTATTGCTGAACCAGCATCTGTTCCATGCCGGAAGTCTCCATCAACGACGTGAGGTCATGCAGACTGTCATTCAGGCTCACCGGCTGATGCATGTCCTGCTGCAGGAAACTGACCAGACGCGAGTTGATCGCTATCGCCTCGTCGAGCTGACGGTCGCTGCCTGCCGTATATGCGCCTACGCTGATGAGATCGCGGCCCCGTTGATAGGTGGAATACAGTTGCTTGAAGCGGCGCGCCGCCTGCTGATGCTCCGGCGTTGTAATCTCAGTCATGGCGCGGCTGATGGAGGCCTCGATGTCGATGGCGGGATAATGTCCGCCCTCGGCCAACTGGCGCGACAGCACGATGTGACCATCGAGGATGGCGCGCGCGGCGTCGGCAATCGGGTCGCTCTGTTCATCACCCTCGGTGAGCACGGTGTAAAACGCGGTGATCGAACCGCCGGCCACGTCCGCGTTACCGGCGCGCTCGACCAGTTGTGACAGTTTGGCGAATACCGACGGCGGGTAACCCTTGGTCGCAGGCGGCTCACCGATGGCGAGCCCGATTTCACGTTGCGCCTGCGCGTAGCGCGTGAGCGAATCCATCAGCAGCAATACCTGATGACCCTGATCGCGGAAATATTCGGCGATGGTGGTGGCCAGTGCCGCGCCCTGCATGCGTAACAGCGGCGGATTATCCGCCGGCACCGCGACCACCACGGCGCGTGCCAGGCCTTCGGGACCGAGGATATTTTCGAT
This sequence comes from Gammaproteobacteria bacterium, assembly GCA_030655395.1. Lineage (GTDB taxonomy): Bacteria > Pseudomonadota > Gammaproteobacteria > SURF-13 > SURF-13 > JAQBXX01. Next base: position 1,559 of record JAURVQ010000112.1, read on the forward strand.
GAACTCTTTCACTTCGCGCCCGCGCTCGCCGATCAGCCCCACCACAATCACGTCCGCGCTGGTAAAGCGCGTCATCATGCCGAGCAGCATGCTCTTGCCGACGCCGCTACCCGCAAACAGGCCCATGCGTTGTCCGCGTCCGACACTGGTGATCGCGTTGATGGCGCGCACGCCGACATCGAGCGGTTCGCGGATCGGACGGCGTGCGAGCGGATTGATGGCGCGCCCCGTGAGCGGCATGCGCGTCTCGCAGCGCACCGCACCGAGCCCGTCGAGCGGGCGCCCCGCGCCGTCGAGCACACGTCCGAGCAGGGCCTCGCCTACCACAGCCTCATAACCGCCTCCCGCAGGAACTACGCGCGCATTGGCGCCGATGCCGCGCGTATCGCCGGTGGGCATCAAAAACAGTTTGTCACCGGCAAATCCCACCACCTCACTTTCCACCTTGTCGCCGTCCGCGCCGATAATCATGCAACGCGTGCCTATCGCGGCCTGGCAGCCCACCGCCTCCAGTGTGAGCCCCACCATGCGCGTGAGCTTGCCTTCCACCACCAATGAGGGCGGGACTTGCATGCGTGCGCGCAGATGCGCAAGACGCGCGCCCCACAACGGCGCGCGATTGAATTCGGGAATGGCGCTATGATGATGATGCGTCATGCTCGCGCCCTCCGCCCATGAGCATGGCGATCAACGTGGCAAGACGTGCCTCCACGCTCGCATCGATATACGAAGCATCGGTCACCACGCGGCAGCCGCCGCGCGTCAGCACCGGGTCCTCCACGATGCGCCAGGCGGCCTCGTCCTCATTCAGCGCCAGCGCACCGCGCAGCAGTGCGGCGTCTTCCGGGTGCAGGTGCAGGCGCGCGTTGCGCACGGCCACCGGCAGACTCGCCATTGCGTCACGCACTACCGCCACCACCTGGCCTGGATCGGTCTTGATTTCGCGCCGCACCATCTGCTTCACCATCGTCGTAACGAGCAGCAGCAGTTCCTGCTCCACCTGCCGGTCGAGATCGGCAAACGGTGCGTGCATTTTTTCCATCAATTGTTGCAGTTGCTGCGCGCGTTCACGCAACTGCGTCTGGCCCGCAATATGTCCTTCCTTGTGGCCGAGCGCGAAACCTTCGTCGTAGGCCTGCTTCTGGATGCGTTCAAGCTGATTCGCGGTCACCATGCCGTTACCGGAACCGGCGGCCGCCGAGACCTGTACCGTGGGTGTCTCCCAGCGCTCGTAGGCGCTGAGTTCTTCGCGCGAAATGACCTTAGACATACTCTTCGCCGCTGCCGCCCAGGGCGAGCTGGCCCGCATCGGCCATGCGCCGCGCGACAGTGAGGATTTCCTTCTGCGCCTGCTCGACCTCGGACAGCTTCACCGGCCCTTTGGCCTCGAGATCGTCGCGCAGCATTTCCGCCGCGCGCTTCGACATATTCTTGAATATCTTGTCCTTCATAGCCTGATCCGCGGCCTTCAGCGCCAGCAGCAGATTCTCCGACGACACCTCGCGCAACAGCGTCTGGATGCCGCGGTCGTCCACCTCGAGCAGGTTTTCGAATACGAACATGTTGTCCTGTATCTTCTGGCCGAGATCGGCGTCGGTCTCCTTCACCTTTGCCAGCAGATCCGCTTCCAGCGTGCCGTCCATGTTGTTCAGTATGTTGGCGGCGGTCTTGACGCCGCCGACCGAGGATGACTTTACGTTGCTGGTGTTATTGCCGGAAAACTGCCTCTCCATGATTTCATCGAGCTCGTGCAGTGCCGAAGGCTGAATACCGTCGAGTGAGGCGATGCGTAACAGCACGTCGAGCCGTACCTTATCCGGAAACAGTGCCAGCACTTCGGCGGCGTGATCGCTGTCGAGATAAGACAATACGATAGAGATAATCTGCGGATGCTCGAGGCGGATGACTTCCGCCACCGCCCTCGGTTCCATCCACTTGAGCGCATCCAACCCCTTGCTGCTGCCGCCGATCAGAATACGGTCGATGACTCCGCCCGCCTTGTCTTCGCCGAGCGCCTTCACCAGCACATTGCGGATATAGTCTTCGGAGCCTACCCCGAGCGCGGTCTGGTTGCCCACCGTATCGCAGAAATCGGCCAGCACCACTCCGACCTGGTCCTTGGAGACATTGGCGAGACCCGCCATCGCGGTGCCGAGTTTCTGCACCTCCTTCGGCCCCATGTGCTTGAGCACTTCGGAGGCGAACTGCTCGCCGATGGTGAGCAGCAGAATCGCGGCGCGGTCAACGTTGGGAATGTGCGTGCCTGGATCAGGCATCGGTGGCCACCCAGTTCTTGACCACCTGCGCCACGCGCTTAGGATCTTGCGCGGCGAGCGCCTTGGTGGTGCTCAGATTGGTGTCATAATCGTTGCCGGGAGCGGCAAGACGGTTACCCTGGCGCAGCGCACCGATACTCACGCGGTCGTCGCTGAGCAGGGCCTGCTCTTGCATTCCTCCTGAATGTCCGCCGGAAACCGCGCGGCTGGCCAGGCCACTCAACACCGGACGCAGTACGCCAAGCACCAGCAACAGCACCACCAGGCCGGCCCCCAACTGTTTCCCCGCTGCCGCCACCCACGGCTTGCTGAAGAATGACGGCTCCGGCAGAGGCTCCGCGGCTTCCGGTACGCTAAAAGATGCATTGATGACATTCACCGTGTCGCCGCGTTTCTCGTTGAAGCCCACCGCCTCTTTCACCAAGGTGGTGATGCGCACCAGTTCTTCGGGCTTCAGCGGCGTACGCGTAACCTCGCCCTCGTCATCCGTACCCTGGCGGTCATCCACCACCACCGCCACCGAAAGACGGCGCACAGCACCGGCGGCGTTGCGCGTGTGGCTGATGGTCTTGTCGATCTCGTAATTGCGCGTGGCATTGCTGGTCTGATTTGCATTCGTGTTGCCGTTTACGCCCGCGCGCGCTGCCACCTCGACGGGATTAGACACAGGCGGCTGCGCCGAATCAGGGTTGGCGTTGGCGGCATCGGCAGCACTGGGCGCGGGCGGTGTCTGCTCCGCCACCTGAGTGGGCGCGGGTGGCTGATTCGACAACGCCCCCGGCACGCCGCTTGCGCCCGTACTGCTCCCATTCTGCTGTTCGCTGGTCTGCTCGCTGCGCAGTTTCGGTTTCTCGGCGTTGAAAATCTCCGCAGTCTGTTCGCTCTGCGTAAAATCAAGATCCGCCACCACCTGCGCCTTCACCCTGCCGATGCCGGTGATCGGCACGAGAATTTCTTCGATGCGGCGGATATAGGAATCCTCCAGCCGTTGCGCGTACTCCAACTGGCTGGCGCTCTGCTGCATGTCCCGCGAGCCTTCGCGCGCGGTCAACAACTGGCCCTTCTGGTCAATCACGGTGACGTTGCTGGCGGAAAGATTGGGAATACTGGAGGCCACCAGATGCACGATGGCGGCGACCTGGCCCTCCTCCAGATTACGTCCGGCGTACAGGTTCACCAGCACTGAAGCAGTGGGCTCCTGCTTGCTGCGCACAAACACCGATTGCTTGGGAATGGCGAGATGCACACGCGAACTTTGCACATTGCTGAGGGTGCCGATGGTGCGCGCCAGCTCGCCTTCCAGGGCATGCTGATAACGCGCGGCCTCCATGAACTGGCTGGTGCCGAGGCCCACCTTCTCTTCCATGATCTCGAAACCGCCGCCGGTACCCTTGGGCAATCCCTGCGCGGCGAGCTTGAGGCGCGTGTCGTACACGCGCTCGTCGGGGATCAGGATAGCCCCGCTCTTCTCGTCCATCTTGTACGGGATATTGCTTTTCTGCAGCGCATCGGCCACCTGGCCCATGTCCTTGTCCGCGAGGCTGCTGTAGAGCGGACGGTAGCCCGGCTCCTGTGACCACTGCACCAGCACCACGCCCAGCGCCACGCTTGCGGCAAGGCCGAGCAGGAGGCCTACCTGCCGCACCATCGGCAAGTGCATGAAGCCCTGCATCGGAGCTGTGAGATCCATTTTCATATTAAAGGCAGTGAAAAGAGAAAAGAGAAAACCGTTTCTGAGGATTTAACCAACATATCTTTTCTCTTGTATCTTTTCTCTTTTATCTGCCTCTTACATCGGCATATTCATGACGTCTTGATACGCCGCCACGAGTTTGTTGCGCACTTGCGTCATGGCCTGAAACGAAATGCTTGCCTTCTGCAGCGCCACCATCACTTCGGACAGATCGGCCTTGGTGTCTCCGGTCTCAAACGCGGCGGCAAGATGGGTCGCGCTCTGCTGCGCCTCATTCACCTGGTTCACGGTGCTCTTCAGCAGCCCTGCAAAATCGACGCCTCCCGTGGCGCGCGTCGCGGGCGGTACACCCTGCGCCTGCGCCGCCATCGTGCGCAATTGGGAAAGCAGCCGTGAGGTATCAATGTCATTCATGGGTTTATCTCTACGAGCTAGGGGTTAGGGGCTGGGGGCTAGGGCCTGTTGTCATGCATTTTCCACACCAAACCGTGTCTGCGTTTTGAACGGCTTGCCCTGAACAACATCCAATACCGCACCGGGCAGTGCGATGCCCGCGTCGCGCAGCCGCGCCAGCTTGTAGCGCAGTGTACGTTCGCTGATGCCGAGGCGTTCCGCCGCGTATTTGCGGTTACCCTGACCGGCACGCAACGCTTCGATAATGAGATCCTGTTCGCGCGCCTTGAGGTCATGGCCCAACGCCTCGCCGGGCGCGGCATGACTGTGCGGACGATTCTGGGACGGCCTGTCCTGGGCCACGCCGGAAAACAGGGCATCGGCGTCAATCTCGTCGCCACAGTGCAGAATCAGCACGCGCTGAATCAGGTTGTCGAGTTCGCGCACATTGCCCGGCCACGCATGCGCCAGCAACTGCTGTTTTGCCGCTTCGCTGAAGGTCGGCACAGGCCGCGCCACGGCGCGCGCGTTACGCTCGAGCAGGTAGCTTGCCAGCGGCAGGATGTCCTGCGTGCGCTCACGCAACGGCGGCAGATAGAGCGGAAACACATTCAGACGGTAGAATAAATCCTCGCGGAAACGTCCGGCGGCGACCTCATCGCGCATGACGCGGTTCGAGGTAGCGAGCACGCGCACGTTGAGCGGAATTGTCTTGCGCCCGCCCAGGCGCTCCACCTCACGCTCCTGCAGCACACGCAACAGCTTCGCCTGCAGGCTCAGGTTCATCTCGGAGATTTCATCCAGCAGCAAGGTTCCGCCCTCGGCCTGCTCAAACTTGCCCGGACAGGCGTTGTAAGCGCCGGTAAATGCACCCTTCTCGTAGCCGAACAGCGTAGCCTCCAGCATGTTGTCCGGTATCGCCGCGCAATTAATGGCGAGAAAGGGCTGCTTGCGGCGCTTCGAGTGTTTATGAATAAACCGCGCCAGCACTTCCTTGCCGGTACCGGACTCGCCGCCGATCATCACTGTCGCATCGCTGTCCGCCACACGCCGCGCCAGCTCCGTGATGTCGCGCGTGCGCGGATCGCGCGTCACCCACTCGGCATCGTCACCCGCGTCACGCGTTACAAAACGCGTGACGCGCTGCAGTAGCGCCTCGGCCTCGAATGGCTTCACCAGGTAATCCACCGCACCGTCGCGCATCGCTTCCACCGCATTCTTGATCGTGCCGTAGGCGGTCATGAGCAGCACCGGGAGATCGGGCCGCTGCTGTCTCAGTTGCTTGAGCAGCGTATGGCCGTCCATGCGATTCATCTGCACGTCACTCACCACCATGCCGATTCCGGGGCCGCGCTTGCTGTCGGCGAACAACTCCAGCGCGGCACGTCCGTCCGCGACTGCGACGACGCCGTAACCCGCCTGCTGCAATGTGTCGCACAGCGCCTCGCGTAATGAAACATCATCTTCAACAACCATAATCGTGGATGGGCTCATGACGCACTCCTTTCCGCACCCTTCGATGAAAGGCGTTGGTGTGGGTGAACATTGGGAATAACCGTATCGTTGCCGCTCGACAGAATCTCCGGCGTGAAAATCACCGGCAAACTCAGTATGAAGGTGCTGCCCGTCCCCGCTGCGGGCTCCACCCGCACGCTGCCGTGATGTGCGTGCGCGATGGACTGCACGACCGCAAGCCCGAGGCCGGTGCCGTCGGTGCGCGTGGTGAAAAATGGTTCGAAAATGCGCTCGCGTAATTCCACCGCCACACCCGGACCATTATCCGTGAGCGCAAGCAGCACCTGAGGGTAACCCTGCGCATCGGTGGTGGAGCGCGCCGTGAGGCTGAGTTGGGCCCCCGTGCCGCAGGCCTGCACCGCATTGACGGCGAGATTTTGCAACGCGGAGAGCAGCGCCTGGCGGTGACCGTGCAGTAACACGTTGTGCGTTTCGTCCACTATGCTCAACGTGCATAGTCCGCTGGAGGTGTACGTCTCCAGCGCCTGCTGAAAGTCGTGCAGCAAGCCCGCGACAGGAACCGTCTCCACCTCGCCGCCGCCGCTGCCGCGCGCAAACAGCAGCATGTCGTTGGTCAGGGCTTCAAGATGATGCAGGCGTGATTGAATCTTTCCGGCATAGCGCGCCACTTCCGGCGCACTGTGGTTCGGATTGACGAGTTGCGCGCTGTAGAGGAGCGCGGCGGCAAGCGGCGTGCGTATCTGATGCGCGAGGGCGGCGGTCATTTCGCCCATGGCCGAGAGGCGCTGGTGATGGTTGAGACGCTCCTGCAGCGCGCGGGTTTCGGTCACATCCTTGAACAGCAGGATGTGACCCGGCTCGGCGCCGAGCGTACTCTGCGACATGTGCACACGCCTGCCGTCGCGCAGGCAGAGTTCCTGATGCCCGGCGAGGCGCGGCACAAATACTCGCGCGAATATCTCAGCCCAGCGTTCTCCGATCAGCGGCTCGCCCAGCAATTCGCGGGCGGCGGGATTGCATTCGCCTACGCGCCCCGCGCCATCGAGCACCACTACCGCTGCGGGCAATGCGTTGAGCAGCGCCTCCAGGCGGTTCGCCAGGCGCTCCTTCTCGGCGAGTTGCCGCAGGCGTTCACTGCGTGCGGCGGCGAGTTCGGCACTGAGCCGGGCCGTGCGCTCTTCGAGGGCGTGATAGGCGGCGGTGAGTTGCTCCGATACCTGATTGAAGACGCCGAAGGCCTGCTCCAGGCCGCGGCTAGGGGAGGTATCGGCGGGGTGGGTGTCGTGTCTGGTTTTTCTGAGCATGGCGCAGGTCATCTAGCAAGACCTGTGCCGTGGATACTAATTGAAAATAAAACAAGAGCTTATAAAATTCGCCGTCGGCTACGCGATGGATCGCTTGTCAAAATCCCGGCGGCGCCTCGGCGCGGCTGAGGCCGAGTTTGCGCATTTTCTCCACCAGTGTAGTGCGGCGCATCTTGAGCAGATTGGCGGCATGCGCCACCACACCGCTCGACTCCTCCAGCGCCTGCTGAATCAGCGTGGCCTCCAGGGTTTGCATGTGCTCCTTGAGGTCGATGCCGCTGCGCGGCAAGCGTGGCGTGTCGAGCGTAGCCGGCGCAGGCACGGGTGCAGGCGCGGCCTCGTGTACCGAGGCCGCGGAGTGGGCTCCCTCCTGCACGCGGAATTTTTCCGGCAAGTCCGCCACCTCCACCACGCCGTAGGGATAGAGGATGGCGAGGCGTTCAATCAGATTGGCGAGTTCGCGCACGTTGCCGGACCACGGGTACTGGCACAATGCCAGCACCGCCGCCGGCGTCAGCCGCACCGAGCCGCGCTTTTCGTGCTCGATGCGCAAAATCAGTTCGTTGACGAGCAGCGGAATATCCTCGACGCGCTCGCGCAGCGGCGGCATGTCGATGGGAAATACATTCAGGCGGTAATATAAATCCTCGCGGAATCTACCCGCGCGGATGGCCTCTTCGAGTTTGATGTGCGTGGCGGCGATGATACGCAGGTTGGCGTTGATACTCTTGTTGGAGCCCACGCGCTCGAAGGTGCGTTCCTGCAGCACACGCAGCAATTTCACCTGCATCGGCAGGCTCATATCGCCGATCTCGTCCAGAAACAGGGTGCCGGCCTCCGCCAGTTCGAAGCGTCCCTGGCGCGCGGAGATCGCGCCGGTGAAGGCGCCCTTCTCGTGGCCGAACAGCTCGCTCTCCAGCAGGTCAGCAGGAATCGCGCCGCAATTCACCGGCACAAACGGCTTGTCGCGGCGTGTCGATTGATAATGGATGTTACGCGCCACCACCTCTTTGCCGGTGCCGGATTCTCCCAGGATGAGCACGGTGGCATCCGACTCCGCCACCTGCTCGATGAGTTTACGCACCGCCCGGATGCTGCGGCTGTTGCCGACCAGGCTGCGGAACACCTCGAGCGGCCTTTTCGTGCTGCTGGGTTCGCGGCTGTCGCGGTAGATCTGCGCCTGTTGCAGGGCGTAGGTGAGTTGCCCGTACTTCAGCGGCACATCCACACGCGAAAGAGTGCCGGCGACAAGCTCCGGGGCAATATTTGATTTATCCGCGCTGTCCACCAGCAAGAGGACGGGAAGCTGCGGCGACCACTCCTTGAGCGCGCGAAACACCTCAAGCCGTGTTTTCTCCGAGCCGCAATTGCCGAGCAGCACGGCGTGGAGGGTGCCCGCTGTGCTCGCCACATCACGCCACTGCCTGCAGTCCAGCGCAATGACCGCAGCGTGATCCACAAACTCAAGAATCGTCTTAAGCGCCTGGCGCCGCGCTGTATCTGCTTCGATCACCAGTATCGTCGTTATCGCAGACATCCGACCCCCTGCAACCTGTGCGCTGTTCAGTCCAGCGCGTAGGGCGCAATAACCAAAGGGCATTGCGCCACATGATGTGTCTCGGCCAACCATCCGGTGCAATGCGCTGCGCTTCGCACCCTACGGGCTGTGACAGATATTTGACTACCGCGGTAAGTGTATGAAGGTGGGAAAATTAAAGCAAGAGATATGCCGGGCACCCCCCATTTACGGAGGGCTTTAATGCGGGGTGATGTTGCGCCGCGCCAGGGCAATGCTGCGGCGATGATGACGGAAGATGATTTTTTCCAGCATATCCTGCGCCGCTTCACCGATATCTTCGAACATAACCACACTGCGCAGACCTTGCGCCAGCGGCGTGACGCTTTGCACACGGCCAATCAGTCTGAGCGCGCGCGGATAGCGCACATTGAGATAAAGCTCGATGCTCACCAGCCCCTGCGGCGGCGGTGCCTGCGCCGCCTCCCACTGGATACCCTGCGCGCCCAGGCGCACCGGAATCCTCGGCGGCAGTTCGTGATAATAGGACAGCACCTCTCCTACGAGGTCGAGCACCAGATTGAGCTTGAAGTCGAGGCGCGTGAGTTCTTGCGCCACATTCACAGGCTCATCCACGGACTCGGCATAATAATCCCCGAGCGCAAACACGGTGCGCAATATCTCGAGGTTGGAATCCTCAAGCACCACCCTCTCGATTGCGTCGGGTCTTGCCTCTATCGTGTTCCACTGCAACGCCAGATGGTCTTCGTAAACAAGTCCATCGAGAAAGGAATGGGGGTTCGGATTGTCCATGGGGAAGACGCTCGCTCCAAAGCCTGTATCTTGCCAGTGTCGCACGTCGGCGACTACTGATTTTGGGTATACTCATAAGTCAGCAAGTAAGACTGCACTACCCGCTACGTCCCCGCCCCCTGTTCAGGGGGCGGGACAGGGTGGGGGTAGAGTAAACAGGGTTGTTACTCAGGAGTCAGACCATAAGCATTGTGACCTGACTTTCTGACTCCTGAGTAAGCCCGGAGCGCCTGGCGGCCCTCGCGCAGTTGTTGCAACTCCAGTTCGGCACCCTGTCGCTCCTGCTCCGCAAGCTCAACCATGTGCTGATTCATCACCAGCAACTGCTGCATACGCAGGGCTATTTCCTCGCCTTGCGCTGTTGAGAGCAGACGCAGGGGAAACAATGCGGCCAGGGCGCCCGCGCGCTGGGTTTCCAGCTCGGCGAAGACAGCCCATTCGTGCGCTTGCGCGGCGCTGTACATGGCCTGCGTCAGCAGCACAACGGTGTGCATCTGCTCCAGTCCGCCGTTACCGGCAGCGATCAGTTCCGCGGGTGCGTAGTCCATTGTGTCTCCCGGTGCTTCTCTCAGGCGCCGCTCTTTGCGCCGGCATTCTGCTGCGCCAGCGCCACCCAGGCGCCCCTGATTTCCAGCAGCAGGGCGGACACTTCATCCAGCAGGCCTGGGCTGTTTTCGTAATTCGCACGCAACAGACAGCGATCCATGTAGTCGTACAAATCGTCAAGATTCGCCGCCAGCTCACCGCCCGCACCCTTGTCCAGGCTGATGCGCAACCCGTCCAGAATCCCGATAGCGCGGCTGATGCAGGCGCCCTTTTCCGCCGTCTCGTCGCGCAGCATGTGTCCTTTCGCCGCGGCGATTCTTTCCAATGCGCCCTCCAGCAGCATGGTGACGAGGCCGTGCGGGCTGGCGGCGGTCACACCCGTCTCCACCCTGACCTTGCTGTAATTGCTCAGCGCACTGCGCGCCCCTGAAAAAGCCATGATCTACTCCTTTTGGTTATAGGTATTACTTCACTTCACCAACTGGGCCAACTGCCGCGAGACAAAATCACTCGTACTCTTCAACTTGGATATCGCCGTATCGAGCCTGGTAAACTTTTCGCGCAGGCTCTGCTCGAAGTCCGTCAGGCGCCGGTTCAAAACATCACGCTGATTACCGATGTCCTTGATGCTCTTGGTTATGCCATCGGTACGGCTGGCCACCGGGCCCGATGTCCCTAACAGGATATCGGCCAATTTATCCAATTGATAAGCGTAGCCTTGCGAATAATTCAGCGTGCCACGGTCTCCCGTCACCCCGCCGATGATTTGCACCTTGAGGCCCTCGGCGTTATCGCCGGTGATGCCGGTCAGATACTGACCCGCCGCCGAGGCAGCGACGCCATTGATGCTGCCCGCCGCGTCCAGCCCGGTCGTGCCCGCACCGATATTGAAACCGAGGGTGGTGGCGGTATTCGGGTCGATGCCGGTAAATTCCACCTTTGACGCCGAGCCGTAATTGTTGGAAGTAACGACAAAGGCCGTGCCATTATGAATCATATTAACGGACACCCCTGCCGCCGCCAGGGCGCTGTCGCCATTGATTCTGGCCTGTATCTGCGCGGCCAGATCGGCCGCAGTGGCATAACTGCCTTGCGCCAGGGCGAGGGTGGCTGAGGTCACGCCATCAATCTTGATGGCGAAATTATCGTTATTGGCGTCCACCGTGAGCGGGAAGGCCGCCGTCGCCGCTCCGGTATACGCGCCACGCGTTGCAAGTGTTGTGACATTCACCGCATAACTGCCGGGCTTGGTATTGGCCGTTGCGCTCGCGAAACTGACCAGGCTGTCCGTAGGTGCGCCCACCGCGGCAAACAGCTTGGCGATGTCGTTAAAATTGTTGGTGATCGCCGTATCCAGCTTGGTGCTGTCCAGGGTCAAGCTGCCGTCTTTCTGGAAACTGATCCCGACCTGTGACAACAGGGTCAGCGTGCCGCCGGAATACTGAATGGCGCTGTTGAGCTTGCCGCGTATCTGGCTCAGCACGCCGACGGCCGAGTAATCGCCCTGCAGTATCGCCCCCTGCTTGGTGCTGGCGTTATAGGCCGTCAAACCGGTGATGGTCTTCTGGATGTCGTTGTAAGCCTTGACGAACGATTCGACGGCGCCCTTCACCGCCGCAGTATCACGCGCCACCGTAAGCGTGGTGGCGACACCTGCCTTGACCAGGTTCAGGGTAACGCCCGCGATCACATCGGTGATGGTATTGCTGGCCTTGGTAACGGTGAAGCCGTCCACCTTGATCTGGGCATCATTCGAACCCGCATGTAGGGCGGTATCCGTCTGCGCGAGGTTCTGCGTCGCCGTGCTGTCGTAGGCCAGCAGGCCCTGCACGGTCGCATCGCCTGACACCGCGACACGCAAACTGTTCGCCGCGCCGGTGTCGCTGGAGGTCAGCACCAAACGGTACGGCGTACCGGCGCCGCCGTCATTCAGGATGGTGGCGGTGACACCGATATTCGCGTTGTTGATAGCGTTGCGTACGCCCTCGAGGGTGTTGTTGGTGTTGTTGACGGTAACGGTCTTGGTGGACTTGAGCGGGTTGAGATCAAACGTCCTGCTCACGCCGGTATATTTACCATCTCCGCCCAAGGTGCCGCCGCCGACGGTGCCAAAGTCAAAGGTGAGCGTAGTCGCAGTACCCGCGCCTATCGTCGCGGTGCTGCTGGCCTGTCCGGCGGTGGTGAGCTTGTGCGCCTTGGCGAGGCGCACCACTTCGACACCGTAGCTACCCGCCGTGGCGGTACTCGTAGCCGTGGCCGTGTACAGCGTGGTGTCTGCCGAGGTGGCCTTGAAAACCTGGAATTTGGAAATGTCGCTGATACCGCGCACTGCGGTTTGGAAGGAAGACAGGGTACTCTTGATGTTGCCGTAGGCGCTGATCTTGGCCTGAAACACGGCCTCTTTCCGGTCGAGCGCGGTCAGGGGCTGCCGCTCCAGACCCATCAACTGACTCACGATGGCATTAACGTCCAGCCCGGAACCGAGACCTGCCGCTGAAATCGCCATATCTTTTCCCTCATGCACCCAACCGGCACCGCCCGGCGCCCATCAACGTGTCAGGGGCCAAAACATCAGGGCGGGCGGACCATTCCGCCGCCCTGGTTCTGTTTACGCACATGTGACGGATGCGGCTGAACTCGCGGTGTACAGACTCTCAGCACCAGCAATCTGCAAATTTAATACCAGTTGAGGCCACTCAGGCCTTGGCCCGGAGTATCACTCCCTGATCTTTCTCCAGACTGTGGGCGATGGCCAATGCCTCTTCCGAGGGAATCTGGCGTATCACCTCCTGTGTGGCCGAGTCGGTCACCGTAATCACGGTGTACCCGGTTTCCTCGTCGATACTGAACTGCAAATCACGGCTCAGGTTCTGCACATAGTCGTTCAAGCGGCTGACGGCCTTGGTAAGCTCCACTCCGCTGGCTGCCGGAGTGTCCTGTTCGGTGCTGCTTGCCGGCAGATTGTCGGCTTGTTCCGGCAACTGTTGCCGCGAATTTGCCTGTTGCTCGGACTGTCCTTGTCCCGCAGATCCATATCCCGCAGACCGGGTTGCCGTCACCTGTGTACCTATAGGTGTGGGCATGGCGTTTACCTCTTCTCACTTCGCCTAAGAAGTGCGTCCGGGGATCACTTCCCGGACGCGTTCTTTGTCTACGTTCTATCCGCTTAACGCAACAGCGCCAGCACGTTGTTAGGCAGTGAGTTGGCTTGCGACAGAATCGCGATGCCCGCCTGCTGCAGGATCTGGCCGCGGGTCAAAGACGCCGTTTCCGCCGCGAAGTCGGCATCCTGAATACGGCTACGTGATGCATTCAGGTTTTCCGAGGTCGTGGACAAACTCGCCACCGTTGAAGCAAAGCGGTTCTGGTAGGCGCCGAGATCGGCCCGGGTGCTGGAGACGGTCGCCAGCGCCGCGTCAATGGCGGTGATAGCCGTGTTCGCACCCGACACTGAGGCGATGCTAATCACCGACAGCGCCGTGCCGGTCTGGGTCGCGGCGGTAGTGGTCGGGCTACCGATAATCGCAACGGTGCCGCCGGCGGTGATGCCGGTGTTGCCGGTCGTGCTCAGCGTGAGCGTGCCCAAGGTCGTAGCGTCGGCGAGTACACCGGTCGAGCCGGCGGTAAACGTGCCGCTGCTCGAGTTGATCGTATGTACGACGTTGCGCCCGTCCGCCGCCGACAACGTAACGCCGGTGGCGTCCGCGCCGGTGTTGGTCGCGACCACGCCGGTCGCGGCGCTGATGGCGTTGATCCCCGCCACTACCGAGGCCCGGGCGGTCGCGGCATCGGTCGCCAGGGTGACGAGTCCCGTGGTCACGCCGTTGATCGTGAAGGTACCCGTACCGGCAGCGTAGGTCTGGCTGGCGCCGGCGACGGCTGTCGCGTTGGCGACCGCAGTCACGCCGGTGCCGCTGGTCCCGTTGATCGCGGTGGCCTTGGCCTTGGCGCTGGCGGTGGCGCTCGCGGTCGACACACCGTCGCTCACGGAAGCGATGATGCTCACGCCGTTGATGGTGACGTTCGAGCCGTTGATCGCCGTCGAGTTCACCGCGCTGCTTGTGACCGTCGCGGAATAGCTTGCACCCAGGGCGGAAGTCCTGGCGCTGTTAATGGCCGTGATGCTGATGGTCTGGTTGGCGTCCGCGCCGACCTGGAAGGCCTTGTTGGTAAAGGTGCCGTCCAGCAGGGCCACGCCGTTGAACTTGGCGGTGCTGGCCACGCGGTCAATTTCAGCAACCAGCTGTGCGGCTTCCGACTGCAGTGCGGTACGATCCGTGGCGCTGTTGGTGGCGTTGGCCGACTGCACCGAAAGCTCACGCAGACGCTGCAGGTTGTTGGTTACCTCGGCCAGCGCGCCTTCAGCGGTCTGCGCCAGCGAGATACCGTCATTGGCGTTACGTGCCGCCTGATTCAAACCGCGAATCTGCGATGTAAAGCGGTCGGCAATGGCGAGGCCTGCCGCGTCGTCACGGGCGCTGTTGATGCGCAAACCCGAAGACAGGCGCTGCAGGGCGGTGGCCAACTGGCCCTCGTTGGTGTTCAAGTTACGCTGTGCATTCAGTGAAGGCACATTGGTATTAATGATTTGAGGCATTTTATTTCTCCTAATCCGCCCTAACCGTCGTACGGCCGAGCTTGCAAGTTAAGTACAAGCTGACCCGGGTCGGATCAGCAGTTGCTCTACGGACTAGTTATCGGGACGGGAGAAGGGAAACTTTAGGGGAAATTAACACTTGAATGGCAAGGCCGGTGTCTGGCCGGGTATGACTGCGGCCCGCAGGTCAGTATTGTAGGTCAGGCTGCGTAAGCTGCCTGACAGTGACCTACAATTACTGACCCACAATGACTGACGCCTAAACCTCGGCGAGATTGCCTTTTTGTTCCAGCCAACTCTTGCGGTCGGCGGCGCGCTTTTTGGCCAGCAGCATGTCCATGAGCTGCGGCGTATCATCGCCGGCCTGGATCGTAAGTTGAATCAGGCGCCGCGTCTCGGGGGCGATGGTGGTTTCGCGCAGTTGCGCCGGGTTCATCTCGCCCAGCCCCTTGAAGCGCTGCACGTTGATCTTGCCTTTCTTGTTTTCCGCCGCGATGCGATCCAGCACGCCCTGCTTCTCGCCCTCGTCCCGCGCGGAATACACTTCTTTGCCGTCGTCGATGCGGTACAGCGGCGGCATGGCGGCGTAGACGTGGCCGGCCTCCACCAGCGGACGGAAGT
The DNA here is from genome assembly GCA_030655395.1 of Gammaproteobacteria bacterium. Lineage (GTDB taxonomy): Bacteria > Pseudomonadota > Gammaproteobacteria > SURF-13 > SURF-13 > JAQBXX01. The sequence continues at coordinate 16,794 of JAURVQ010000112.1, forward strand.
GACGCACGAACAGCGCGCACAGCAGCGTGGCGATGTGTGCACCGTCGGAGTCGGCGTCGGCCAGGATACAGATCTTGCCGTAGCGCAGGCCTTCGAGATCGTCCGAGCCGGGGTCGACGCCGATGGCGACTGCAATGTCGTGCACCTCCTGCGAGGCGAGCACTGCGCCTGACTCCACCTCCCACGTGTTCAATATCTTGCCGCGCAGCGGCAGAATGGCCTGGAACACACGGTCGCGCGCCTGCTTGGCGGAGCCGCCCGCGGAATCGCCTTCCACCAGAAACAGCTCGGTGCGCTTCAGGTCCTGCAGGGTGCAATCCGCGAGCTTGCCGGGCAACGCCGGGCCGCTCACGATTTTCTTGCGCACCACGTTTTTGCTTTCGCGCAGACGGCGCTGCGCGTTGTTGATGGCGAGCTGCGCGATGCCCTCGGCCACATCGACATGCTGGTTCAGCCACAAGCTGAAATTGTCCTTCACCACGCCGCCGACAAAGGCGGCGCACTCGCGCGAGGTGAGGCGCTCCTTGGTCTGGCCGGAGAATTGCGGATCGAGCAGCTTGACCGACAGCACGTAACTGCACTTGTCGAACACGTCCTCCGGGGAGAGCTTCACGCCGCGCGGCAACAGGTTGTGAAATTCGCAGAACTCACGCACCGCGTCGGTCAAGCCGGTGCGCAACCCGTTGACATGGGTGCCGCCCTGCGCGGTGGGAATCAGGTTGACGTAGCTCTCGGCGATGATCTCGTCATGTTCCGGCGCCCATGCGAGCGCCCACTCCGCCGCCTCATCGTTGCCCTGCAGGCTCCCGGCGTAAGGCTCGGCGGGCAACGTGGGTGAGCCTACCAGCGCTTCATGCAGATAGGCCTTGATGCCGTCATCGTACTGCCAGCTTTCCTTTTCGCCGCTCGCCTCATCGCTGAAGCTCACCTGCAGGCCGGGGCAGAGCACCGCCTTGGCGCGCAGCAGGTGCTTGAGGCGCGACACGGAAAATTTGGGCGTATCGAAATACTTTTCGTCCGGCCAGAAACGCAGCGTAGTGCCGGTATTGTTTTTCGCCACCGTGCCGCTGACCTTGAGCTGCGAGCGCCGGTCGCCGCCGGCGAAGCTCATGTGGTGTTCGTTGCCGCCGCGCCGTATCCAGACCTCCAGTTTTTTCGACAGCGCGTTCACCACCGACACACCCACGCCGTGCAGGCCGCCCGAAAAGCGGTAAACCTTGCCGCTGAATTTTCCGCCCGCGTGCAGACGCGTGAGTATGAGTTCGACGCCGGAAATCTTTTCCTCGGGATGCATGTCCACCGGCATGCCGCGGCCGTCATCGCTCACCGCGAGCGAGCCGTCCTTGTAGAGGGTGACTTCGATACGTTTGGCGTATCCGGCTAGCGCCTCGTCCACACTGTTGTCGATCACCTCCTGCGCGAGATGATTCGGACGCGTGGTGTCGGTGTACATGCCCGGACGCCGCCGCACCGGATCGAGCCCGCTCAGCACTTCAATGGCGGAGGCGTCGTAGTTACTCATAAGTCATATATATAGCAGCACTTTCCGCCACGTTCCCGCCCCCTATTGAGGGGGCGGG
>JAURVQ010000114.1 GCA_030655395.1 Gammaproteobacteria bacterium
GGGTGCGACACTGGCCATCCTGTTGCCATTAAACTTTTATTCTTTTCTCTTTTCTCTTTTCACTTGTATCTGCCGTAATGCAATTCCTCGTCATTCAACGCATCATGGGCCTGCTGCTGATGTTGTTCAGCCTTACCATGCTGCCTTGCATCGTGCTTTCCTGGTTCGATCAGGACGGGGGTTTTGCGCCGTTTCTCAAGGCCAGTCTCATTACTCTGGCAACCGGCCTCCTGTTATGGCTGCCGGTGCGCCGCCAGGTCAAGGAGCTGCGCACGCGCGATGCGTTTGTCATCGTAAGCCTGTTCTGGGCGCTGCTGGCGCTGTTCGGCGCGCTGCCTTTCCAGTTTGTCGGCACCACCACACACATGGTGGACGCCTATTTCGAAACCATGTCGGGGCTTACCACCACCGGGTCCACGGTGCTTACCGGGCTCGATCATCTGCCCTTATCCATGAATCTGTGGCGCGGCATTTTGCAGTTTCTGGGCGGCATGGGCATCGTGGTGCTGGCGGTGGCCATCCTGCCCATGCTGGGCGTGGGCGGCATGCAGCTCTATAAAGCCGAGACGCCGGGGCCGATGAAGGACAGCAAGATTACGCCGCGCATCAAGGAGACCGCCAAGGCCTTGTGGTTTATTTATCTCGGCCTCACGGTTGCCTGTATGCTCGCCTTGTGGCTGGCCGGCATGACGCCGTTTGACGCGCTGTTTCACAGCTTCACTTCGGTGGCCACGGCCGGCTTCTCCACGCATGACGCGAGCATCGCTTATTTCAACAGCCCCGCCATAGAAATGATACTCACGCTGTTCATGTTTCTGGGCGGGGCGAGCTTCACGCTGCATTTTCTGGCGTTTCGCGGCCGCAGCCTGGGCAGTTATTGGCGTGACACCGAGTTTCGTGTTTATTCCGCCATCATCATCACGGCGACCTTGTTTGTCGGACTTTACCTGTACCTCACGGCGACCTACCCCACGCTGCTGCTATCCTTGCGTTACGCGGTGTTTCAAGTGGTTTCCATGGCCACCACCACCGGCTACATGAGCGCGGACTTCGGCGCCTGGCCGCCGGTGCTCGGCGCGCTGCTTATCATGCTGATCTTTTTCGGCGCGTCGGCGGGCTCCACCGGCGGCAGCATGAAGGTGGTGCGCATTGTGCTGCTGTTTAAACAAACTCTGTGCGAGATACAACGTTTGATCCATCCGCACGCCATCGTACCCTTAAAGCTCTCCGGCAAGGTGGTGCCGGAGCGCGCCATCGCCGCAGTGTCCGCCTTCTTTGCCACTTATCTCGCCAGCTTCGCCATCATCGCCTTGAGCATCTCCGCGATGGGGGTGGATCTCATCACCGCCTTCAGTGCCACAGCCGCGGCCATCAACAACGCCGGCCCCGGCCTGGGCGCGGTCGGCCCCGCCGCCAACTTCGCTGCGCTGCCCGACGCCGCCAAGTGGCTGCTGTCCTTCGCCATGCTCATCGGGCGCTTGGAATTGTTCACCCTGTTCGTGATCTTGACCCCGGCCTTCTGGCGCAAGTAATTTTTCTTCATGAACATGACCGAAAACCTTGAGACACTGCTCGCACAGAGTTTGGCCAAGGGCGAGGATTCTGCATTGCTGCGTTACAGTCTGGGCAATGCGTATTTCAAGCAAAATGATCACGCCAAAGCGTGCGAACATTTTGCGCGCGCAGTAGAGCTGGATGCGCGTTATTCCGCCGCGTGGAAAGGCTACGCGCAAGCGCTCGCCGCCGCAGAGCGCAGCGAAGACGCCCTGCGCGCCTACGAAACCGGCATCCGCGTCGCGGAAGACAAGGGCGACCTGCAAGCCGCGAAAGAAATGAAAGTATTTTTGAAGCGGCTGCAAAAAACTACTTGATCCCCTCCCCCTTCCAGGGGGAGGGCTAGGGTGGGGGTAAATGTTTGCGCCTGGCCTACCACCCCCATCCTCACCTTCCCCCTAAAAGGGGAAGGAAAGTTTCACGCCTCCAGTTCATCCTCGCTGTCCGGCAGACTCGCAGAATAATCCGTGTCCAGCACGGCGCGCGCACGGGCGACAAACTCCTCCTCCACCTGCACCTTGATGCCCCCCACCGCGAGACTGTAAAACCAGTCCGCCTGCACCAGATTCTCGTCGGCGATAAAGCAAGGAATGCCCTCAGCCTCAAGCCGCCCCTTGGCGATGTAGGCCAGCGGCATATTATCGAATTGAGCGACAGTCACGAAATTCATACAGTGTGCAAACCTTGTTTTTGCCTCCCCGCCAGTTTACACCCTTGACGCATGTGCTATTACTTATCATAGTGGCGCAAGGCAAGGCGTATTTTATGCAGCGAGTAAAACCTGTAGAATCAGCTAATCACATATAAGGTTCATATTTATGTATTTGAGCTCAATAGAGATTTGTGCTGGAGCAGGCGGTCAAGCCCTTGGGTTAGAGCAAGCCGGATTTGAGCATGTCAGTCTTGTGGAAATCGAGGCGCCAGCCTGTCAAACACTGCGAATCAATCGATCACATTGGAACGTAACAGAAGGCGACCTTCGTCATTATTCGGCAGACAAATGGAAAGGTATTGAGCTTTTAGCGGGGGGTGTGCCTTGCCCGCCATTTTCAAAGGCCGGTAAACAGCTTGGTGTTGAAGATGAGCGCGACCTTTTCCCGGAGGCTATTCGGCTGGTGTCAGAGTGTCGGCCGCAGGCCGTAATGCTCGAAAATGTGCGCGGGCTACTTGATGCTGTTTTCGACGAGTATCGTGCGCAAATAATCACAGACTTAAAAAAACTTGGCTATGTCGCTGAATGGCGTTTGTTAAATGCAAGTGACTTTGGGGTTCCTCAGTTGCGCCCCCGAGTTGTTTTTGTGGCGCTCAAGAAAAATGCCGCAGAGCATTTTGTGTGGCCGTCAGCACTTACCACTCCGCCGCCTACTGTTGGCGAGGCGCTTTTTGACCTCATGGCTGTCAATGGCTGGCGCGGTGCTAAACAGTGGTGCGAACGGGCATGCGACATAGCTCCTACGCTGGTGGGTGGCAGCAAAAAGCATGGCGGCCCTGATCTTGGCCCCACGCGGGCAAAAAAGGCATGGGCTTCGATTGGCGTTGATGGTATGGGAATTGCGGATGCGTCACCGGATAAGGACTTTATGGGTATGCCGCGCCTGACGGTCAGGATGACTGCTCGCATCCAGGGGTTCCCTGATTATTGGCAGTTCAGTGGCAAAAAAACTGCCGCGTACCGTCAGATTGGTAATGCCTTTCCGCCACCCGTTGCCCGTGCTGTTGGTGTGCAAATTCATGCAGCACTGAGCGCCGCTGCAAAGCCGAAACTTAAGCGAGCATAGTTATGGTAAAAGGAAAGGCGCCAAAGGGTGGTGCGCGAGGAAAGCTCCGCGCACATTTTCTGGCCAACATTGGCCGCATCATGGATTCCGATGAGTTACGAGCGGTTGTAGACAATCAGTCAGAATGGGCGCGCCGTGTTCGTGAGCTACGCACAGAGGAAGGCTATTTGATACTCA
>JAURVQ010000079.1 GCA_030655395.1 Gammaproteobacteria bacterium
CAAGGTTGGCGAGGAAGTCGAGATCGTCGGCATCCGCGCCGTCCAGAAGACGACCTGCACCGGCGTCGAGATGTTCCGCAAGCTGCTCGACCAGGGCCAGGCCGGCGACAACGTCGGCGTGCTGCTGCGCGGCACCAAGCGCGAAGAAGTCGAGCGCGGCCAGGTCTTGTGCAAACCCGGCTCCATCAAGCCCCACACCAAATTCGAAGCCGAAGTCTACATCCTCTCCAAAGAAGAGGGTGGCAGGCACACCCCGTTCTTCAACGGCTACCGCCCCCAGTTCTACTTCCGCACCACCGATGTCACCGGCGCGTGCGACCTGCCCACCGGCATCGAAATGGTTATGCCCGGCGACAACGTCAAGATGACCATCGCCCTGATCGCCCCGATTGCGATGGAAGAGGGTCTGCGTTTTGCGATCCGCGAAGGCGGACGCACCGTGGGCGCGGGTGTGGTGGCGAAGATACTGGAGTAATTAATGGCTACTAACCAAAAGATACGCATCAGACTGAAGTCCTTCGATCACCGCCTGATTGATAAATCGGCGCGTGAGATCGTGGAGACCGCGAAGCGCACAGGTGCGCAGGTGCGTGGGCCGATTCCGTTGCCCACCAAGACCGAGCGCTTTACCGTGCTGACCTCGCCGCACGTCGACAAGGATGCGCGTGATCAGTATGAAATCCGCACCCACAAGCGGCTGATGGATATCGTGGACCCCACCGACAAGACCGTGGACGCGCTGATGAAGCTCGACCTCGCGGCGGGTGTGGACGTGCAGATTAAACTGAATTAGAGACGACATCATGGCCTTGGGAGTTATTGGACGTAAATGCGGAATGACCCGCGTCTTCACAGACGAAGGGGTTTCCATTCCTGTCACCGTGATTGAGGTGGAGCCGAACCGCATCAGCCAGGTGAAAACCCTGGACAGCGACGGCTACCGCGCGCTGCAAATCACGCTGGGTACGCGGCGCGCAAGCCGTGTCACCAAGGCCGCCGCGGGACATTTCGCCAAGGCCGGTGTAGCCGCAGGCCGCAGCCTGTGGGAATTCCGCCTCGATGACGGCGAAGGCGATGGTCTTGCCGCCGGCGCCGAGATCAAGGTAGACATGTTCAAGCCGGGTCAAATGGTGGATGTCGCCGGTACCACCATCGGTAAAGGCTTTGCCGGCACGATCAAGCGCCACCATTTCACGATGGGTGATGCAACGCACGGTAATTCGCTGTCGCATCGCTCACCGGGTTCTATCGGACAGCGTCAGACACCGGGCCGCGTGTTCAAGGGCAAAAAGATGGCGGGTCATTTGGGCAACAAGCGCCGCACGGCAGAGTGCCTGGAAGTTGTGCGCGTCGATACGGAACGTAATGTGCTGCTGGTCAAGGGCGCCGTGCCCGGAGCGGCGGGCGGTGATGTGATTGTGCGCCCGTCTTCCAAGACGCGTAACCGGCAAGGAGTGTAAGCGAAATGGAACTGACACTGACCTCCGTGGGCAAGAAAGGTAAACCGGGCGTGATGCAGGTTTCCGATGTCGCCTTCGGTGCCGAATTCAACGAGACGTTGGTGCACCAGGTGGTGACCGCCTATCTCGCCGCAGGCCGTGCAGGCACGCACGCACAGAAGACGCGCTCAGAAGTGCGTGGCGGCGGTAAAAAGCCATGGGCACAGAAGGGTTCAGGCCGGGCGCGCGCAGGTACCTCGCGCAGCCCGTTGTGGCGCGGCGGCGGCAAGACATTTGCCGCAGTGACCGGCGACTATTCGCAGAAAGTAAACAAAAAGATGTATAGCCGCGCGCTGTGCTCGATTTTGTCCGAGCTGGCACGCCAGCAGCGCCTCACCGTGGTGGAAGAGTTTGCGCTGGAGCGTATCAAGACCCAGGACCTGATCGACAAGATTGACACGCTTGGGCTGGGCGATAATGTCCTGATTGTTACCGAGCAGGCGGATGACACCCTCATATTGTCAGCGCGCAACCTGCACAAAATAGGCGTGTGTGACGTGAGGACGGTCGATCCGGTGAGCTTGGTCGGGTTTGAGAAGGTGCTGATGACCGTGGGCGCGATCAAACAGTTCGAAAAGGTGCTGGGATGAGTCAAGAATCATTAATGAAGGTGCTGCTCTCGCCGCACGTCTCTGAAAAGAGCACGCGTACGGCTGACAAGCACAAGCAGTTTGTATTCAGGGTGGCGAACAGCGCGGCCAAGCCGGACATCAAGCAGGCGGTTGAGCTTATGTTCAAGGTCAAGGTCGGCGATGTGCGCGTGACCAACGTAAAAGGCAAAACCAAGCGCGCTGGTGCGCGTGGTGTGGGCCGTCGCTCGGGCTGGAAGAAGGCATATGTCAGCCTGATGCCGGGGCATGATATCGATTTCACCGGCGAAGCGAAGTAAGAGCACATTCTATGGCACTGGTAAAAACAAAACCTACTTCACCCGGACGCCGCTTTGTCACCAAGGTGGTGACGGCAGGCATGCACAAGGGTGCGCCGTATGCGCCGCTGCTTGAGAAGCAGTCAAGAAAGGGCGGGCGCAACAATAACGGCCGCATCACTACGCGTCACCAGGGTGGCGGTCACAAGCAGCATTATCGCCTGATCGATTTCAAGCGCCAGAAAGACGGCATCCCGGCGCGCGTGGAGCGTATCGAATACGATCCCAACCGCAGTGCGCGTATCGCGTTGCTGCTTTACGCGGATGGCGAACGCCGTTACATTATCGCCCCCAAGGATTTGGCGCCGGACTCCAGCATCATCTCCGGCCCGGAGTCTCCGATCAAGCCGGGCAACTGTCTGCCGTTGCGCAATATCCCGGTGGGCAGCACCGTGCACTGCATTGAGATGCAGCCCGGCAAGGGTGCGCAGATGGCGCGCAGTGCCGGCGCTGCTGTGCAGCTGGTGTCGCGTGAAGGTGATCACGCCGTGCTGCGCCTGCGCTCCGGTGAGATGCGCAAGGTGGCGATCGACTGCCGTGCCACGCTGGGTGAGGTGGGCAATGCAGAACACGCACTGCGCTCATACGGCAAGGCAGGCGCGGCGCGTTGGCGCGGCGTGCGTCCCACCGTGCGCGGTGTGGCGATGAACCCCGTCGACCATCCGCACGGCGGTGGTGAAGGCCGCACCTCAGGCGGACGCCATCCGGTGTCGCCGTCGGGCACACCGACCAAGGGTTACAAGACACGTCAGAACAAGCGCACTGACGGCATGATAGTGCATCGCCGCCCCAGAGGCGTTAGGTAAGGAAATAATCGCATGCCACGTTCAGTTAAAAAGGGTCCGTTTATCGATGCGCATCTCGTCAAGAAGGTCGAGGCAGCGGTCGCAACCAACAGCAAGCGCCCCATCAAGACATGGTCGCGGCGCTCGATGGTGCTGCCCGACATGATCGGGCTCACCATTGCCGTGCACAATGGCCGTCAGCATGTGCCGGTGATGATTACCGATAACATGGTCGGTCACAAGCTGGGTGAGTTCGCCCCGACCCGTACTTTCAAGGGCCATACCGGCACCGGCGACAAGAAGGCGGCGGCTCCTGCCGCGTCATAAGTCGCGTTATAACGAGAGATTACTATGCAAGTGGTTGCGAAATTGAAGTACACCCACATCTCCGCGCAGAAGGGACGTCTGGTCGCGGACCAGATTCGTGGTATGCCCGTCGGACGCGCGCTGCAACTGCTGGCCTTCAGCCCTAAAAAGGCGGCTGCTCTGATCAAGAAAGTGCTGGAGTCGGCGATAGCCAACGCCGAGCACAATGCGGGTGCAGACGTTGACGAATTGAAGATATCCTCCATCTGTGTTGACGGCGGCCCCATGCAAAAACGCATGCACGCGCGTGCCAAAGGCCGCGGCGCACGTATTTTGAAGCGCACCAGTCACATCACTATTACAGTTGCTGCCAAGTAAACGGAACGCGAGAACAGGCTATGGGTCATAAAGTACATCCAATTGGAATACGTCTCGGCATCGTCAAGGACTGGACGTCCATGTGGTATGCCGATGCCAAGAATTATGCGGATTATCTGAATACCGACCTGCGCGTGCGCGAATTCCTGCGCAAGAAGCTGGCGCAAGCCTCGGTGAGCCGCATACAGATCGAGCGTCCGGCGCGCAGTGCGCGCATCACCATCCATACCGCACGCCCGGGTATTGTGATCGGCAAGAAGGGTGAGGACATCGAGGTGCTGCGCAAGCAACTGAGCGCGATGATGGGCATTCCGGTACACGTAAGCGTCGAGGAAATCCGCAAGCCTGAGCTCGACGCCTATCTGGTCGCCGAGAGCATTGCGCAGCAGCTTGAGAAACGCATCATGTTTCGTCGCGCCATGAAGCGCGCCGCGACCAACACCATGCGCATTGGCGCCCTGGGCATCAAGATCAACATCGGCGGACGTCTCAACGGTGCCGAAATCGCACGTAGCGAATGGGTGCGCGAGGGACGGGTGCCGTTGCACACCCTGCGCGCCGACATCGACTACGGCCTGGCCGAGGCACACACCACTTATGGCGTGATCGGCATCAAGGTATGGATATTCAAGGGCGAAGTATTCAAGCACGCTGAGTTGGCGGCTGAAGAAGGCGCCGAAAAAACCGCGGCTCACGCCGCTGCAGGGGGTTAGTGTTGTGTTGCAGCCCAAGAGAACCAAATACCGTAAACAGATGAAGGGCCGTAACCGCGGTTTTGCCATGACGGGCAACCGCGTGAGTTTCGGTGAGTTTGGCCTGAAATCCACCGGCGCCGGGCAGATTACCGCGCGTCAGATCGAGGCCGCACGCCGTGCCATGACACGCCACCTCAAGCGCGGCGGCAAGGTGTGGATACGCATCTTCCCGGACAAGCCGATCTCCAAGAAGCCGCTGGAAGTTCGCATGGGCAACGGCAAGGGCAACGTCGAGTACTGGGTGGCCATGGTACAGCCGGGCCGCATGCTGTATGAAATTGAAGGCGTAACAGAGGATATCGCACGCGAGGCATTCAGACTGGCCTCGTCCAAGCTCCCGGTACTGACCACGTTTGTAGCGCGTACGGTGATGTGATGAAAGCAGCTGAGATGAGAAAGAAGTCGGCGCAGGACCTGAACAAGGAATTGATCGATTTGTTGCGCGAACAATTTAATCTGCGCATGCAAAAGGGCACGGGTCAACTGGCCAAGCCGAGCGCACTGCGTAGCGTGCGCCGCAGCATTGCTCGTGTAAAAACGGTATTGAACGAAACGGCAGGTAAGGCGTCATGAATCAGGAAACCAGCGCAAGTCGCACCGTCACGGGCCGCGTCATCAGCAGCAAGATGGATAAATCCATCACCTTGCTGGTCGACCGCACGGTACCGCACCCGATGTACGGCAAGTATGTGAGGCGCACGACCAAGCTGCATGCGCATGACGAGAAGAATGTCTGCAAGGAAGGCGATCTGGTGTCTGTGGAGCAGTGCCGTCCGCTGTCCAAGACCAAATCGTGGCGCCTGGTCAAGGTTCTCGAGAAGGCGGTCGCTGAATAACGCGATTGGTTTTGGGATTAACAGCTTTTTGTGTTAAAATTTTCGGTTGTGTAACAAGATTCAAGAGTCACCTGGAGATCGCCCGTGATACAAATGCAAACCCATCTGGAAGTGGCGGACAACAGCGGCGCGCGCCGGGTGATGTGCATCAAGGTGCTGGGCGGCTCACACCGCCGTTACGCCGGTATCGGTGATGTCATCAAGGTGAGCATAAAAGAGGCGATCCCGCGCGGCAAGGTCAAGAAGGGCGAGGTGTATGACGCCGTAGTGGTGCGTACGCGCAAAGGGATGCGCCGCCCGGATGGCTCCCTGATCCGTTTCGACACCAATGCCGCGGTACTGCTCAACAATCAGCAGCAGCCCATTGGCACCCGTATCTTTGGACCGGTGACGCGTGAATTGCGCAGTGAGAAATTCATGAAGATCATCTCGCTGGCACCGGAAGTTTTGTAGCTCAGGATTATAAGGCGTCATGGACAGAATCAAAAAGGGCGACGAGGTTATCGTCACCACCGGAAAGGATAAAGGCAAGCGTGGCGCAGTGCGTCGCGTGCTGGTCAACGACCGTGTGCTGGTTGAAAATATCAACATGGCGAAACGGCACACCAAGCCGAATCCCGCGCGCGGTGCCGGCGGCGGCATCATCGAGAAAGAGATGCCGCTGCATATTTCGAATGTGGCGATCTACAACCCCGTCACGAAAAAGGGCGGCCGCGTCGGTTTCCGCACGCTTGAGGATGGGCGCAAGGTGCGCTACTTCAAGTCCAATAACGAAGTGCTGGACAGGTAGTACGATTATGGCAACCGTTGCACGACTGAAGAAACATTACGAAGACGCGGTAGTGAAGGCGCTTACCGAGCAGTTTGCGTACAAGAGCCCGATGCAGGTCCCGCGCATCACCAAGATCACGCTGAACATGGGCGTAGGTGAGGGCGTTGCGGACAAAAAGATCGTGGACAACGCCGTGGCGGACATGACCAAAATCGCCGCGCAGAAGCCGGTGGTTACGTATTCGCGCCAATCCATCGCGGGCTTCAAGATTCGCGAAGGTCTGGCCATCGGCTGCAAGGTAACGCTGCGGCGTACCCATATGTACGAGTTTCTGGATCGGCTGATCAACATCGCCATCCCGCGTATCCGCGATTTCCGCGGCTTCAGTCCGAAGTCGTTTGATGGACGCGGCAACTACAGCCTGGGCGTGCGTGAGCAGATCATTTTCCCCGAGATCGAATATGACAAGGTCGATGCACTGCGCGGAATGGATATTACCATTACCACCAGCGCGAAGACCGATGAAGAGGGCCGCGCATTGCTCGCCGCATTTAAATTCCCGTTACGCAGCTAAAGACCATGGCAAAGACATCATTAATTAATCGTGAACTCAAGCGTGTGCGTACCGTGAAAAAGTACGCAGAGAAGCGCACCGCGCTGAAGGCGCAGATGCGTGATCCGAAGGCCAGCGACCAGGTGCGCGATGAAGCACGGCGCAAGTTCGAGGCCCTGCCGCGCAATGCGAGCCCGGTCCGGATGCACAATCGCTGCCGCATCACCGGCAGGTCGCATGGGTATTATCGCAAGTTCGGTTTGGCCCGTAACAAGCTGCGTGAGGCCGCCATGCGTGGCGATATTCCCGGTCTGGTGAAGGCGAGTTGGTAAAAACAGTAGCGAGTGGCGAGTAGCGAGGATAAAAAACATGCCTTTACTAGCCACTAGCCACTAGCCACTGATTTTTTTAGGAACTGATTTTATGAGCATGACCGACCCCATAGCAGATATGCTGACGCGCATCCGGAATGGATTGAGCGCGAAAAAGGCAGAAGTGAGCATGCCGGCGTCGCGCCTCAAGGCGGCGGTAGCCCAGGTGTTGAAAGATGAGGGCTACATCAACGACTACGCGGTACGTGAAGCCGGCGCCAAGCCCAAGCTGCATGTCATGTTGAAATACCATGCCGGCAAGCCGGTCATCGGACAGTTGCGGCGTGTGAGTCGCCCTGGGTTGCGTGTGTACAGGCAGAAGGACAGCCTGCCCAAGGTGCTGGCTGGTCTGGGTATCGCCATCGTATCAACACCACAAGGCTTGATGACCGACCGTGCCGCGCGTAAGGCAGGTGTTGGCGGCGAAGTTCTGTGTGTGGTCGCGTAAGGGAAGGATGCCATGTCGAGAGTCGCCAAAAAACCCATCCCTGTTCCCAAGGGAGTTGAGGTAGCCTGTCAGGGGCAAGAGATCACGGTAAAGAGTGCGAAGGGTTCGTTGCAGCTTACCTTGGATAAGTGCGTTCAAAT
>JAURVQ010000022.1 GCA_030655395.1 Gammaproteobacteria bacterium
CATCGGCGTCGTTGGCCAGCGATAAATGGAACACGTCCGTCGCAAAAGCTTCGGGAAAAGAAAGGTGTGGCAGCGCCCCAGGCATCATCGCGCCGAAACCCACCCTGCCCTTGAACGACTCGCCGTCGCGCAGGAAGGCGACCACGCGGTTGAACGCCATGCTGCCGTACATGGTTTCAAGAACCATGCTCAATGCGTTGCCGAAGCTCATTCCTTCCGACAGCGCGTTGGTGGTTTCATGTACCCCTACGGCCAGGCGCTCTCTGGAGTCGGTGGGTTTGCCGTGTGGTTCGTCGGTGACCACCATGAGGGAGGATTCCTGTGCGGTGGTAACGGCGTGATTGACCGATTCCGTGATGGATTCGGCAGAAACCAGCAAGGCGTCTCCATACTGTGACGCAAGTTCCGTCAGGCCATCTTGGTCGCCGCCACCGGCTACAATGGCCGCGGCCTCCCCGGCGAAGCTGGCCATCGTTCTGAGCCACTCCGGGGAACCGGGGATGCTTGTTCCGTGGGGCGAAACCGGGCTCATCATGCTGTTGGATATCTTCTTAGGAAGCCGCCAGTTCTTGGCGGCTTCCTGCGCAATCTCGTCCAGGGTCACGCCGATGATTTCCAGTGTGGCGCCATTCTCGGACGAGGATTTGCCCGCCGAAATTTCCTGTATCCTGGACCATTCGTCGGGAAAATAGAACGCCAGGAGTAAACGGCCCAGATGGTGCATGAGCGCGCAAACGACGGCCTCTTCACTGTTCGTCACTTTGGCCTTGCCCACGATATTTCTGGCGATGTCGGCCGCAAGCAGCGCCTTCGCCATTTCCGCGCGGGCTTGTTCGGAGTCGGGCGCGCTGGCGGAAAGCGTATCCACGAACCGGACGCTGAGCGCAAGGTGTGAGACCGCGTCCAGACCGAGCACCACCGCCGCTCGGGTGATGGTGGTGATTTCCCCGCCCATTGCCGAATACATGGCCGAGTTGGCAAGCCTGATCACCTTCTGGGTCAAGGTGAAGTCGCTCAATATCGCCCCGGTGACATCCGCGATGCTGCTGCCTTCGTCCTGTATCGCTTCGGCGAGATGTTGTGCGGACTGCGACAAGGCGGGAAAATCGCCTTTTTCCCCCATGCGCTTCCATAAAAGCGCGAAGAAGTCGGCTTTCCCGTTTTTAAAGGTGGAGATCAGCGTCGTCATGGCAGGAACTTTTCCTGAAAGGCCGCAGCGTCCATCGGGCTGCCGGTAAGATACCCCTGAGCCAGGTTGCATCCCTTCGATTTGAGAAATTCAAGCTGTTCGTCATGCTCCACACCTTCGGCCACCACCACCAGGCCCAGTCCCTCCGCCAGGCTCAATACTGCGGAAACGATGGCTGCGTCCCCGGCGCATTTTGCCACGTCGTCAATGAAGGACTTGTCTATCTTCAAAACGGACAGGGGAAATTTTTTGAGGTAGGCCAGCGATGAATAGCCGGTGCCGAAATCGTCAATGGCAATTTTCACCCCTGCAGCGCGCAGATGGGCAAGGATGGTGCCCGACCTTTCCGGGTTGTTCATCAGCACGCCTTCCGTGATCTCCAGCATCAGGCTGGAAGGGGTAAGCCCCGATTCGCTGAGCGCCCTGTCTATCAGGGCCGGGAAACCTTCCTGCATGAACTGGCGGGGTGATACGTTGACGGCAATGTAGAAATCGGGGATTCCCGCCTCCTGCCAAAGTTTCGCCTGATGGCAGGCCATGCGCAAAGCCCATGCACCGAGGATTTCTATCAGGCCACTGCTCTCGGCAAGCGGGATGAATTTGAGCGGCGGAATCAGCCCTTGCCTCGGGTGGTTCCAGCGCATCAACGATTCCGCGCCCTTCATCTGGCCGGTCTTGATGCAAAAAATCGGCTGGTAATGGAGCAGGAACTCGCCGTTTTGCATGCCTGCATGCATGTCCGACTCAAGAGATAAGTCGTCATTCTCATTCTCGTCGATCTGCTGGCTATAAATTTCCCAGCGGTTCTTGCCATGCGTCTTCGCGCTATACATGGCCATTTCGGCGCATCTCAGCAAGACGGCGGGGTCGTCCCCGTGCTCGGGATAAACCGCAGCCCCCAGGCTGGTGCTGATATACAGGGTGTGGCCTTCGATGTGGAAAGGCCGTTGCACCGCAGGCAATATCTTCCTGGCCATCAGTTCGACATCCTTGTGCTGGCCGGAGCCTGTCATGATCAGCGCAAATTCATCCCCGCCTATCCTGGCTACGGTATCGCTACGGCGGACGCACGCCTGAAGCCGTTCCGCCACGGCCTTGATCAACTCGTCACCGATTGCGTGTCCGAGGGAATCGTTTATTTTCTTGAACCCGTCCAGATCAAGAAGAAGAAGGAACAGTCCTTTTTTCTCCCGCTGGGCGGTGCTGACGCCAACCCTGATCCGGTCGTCGAGCAACATCCTGCCCGGGAGTCCGGTAAGCGGATCGTGGATGGAAAGGCGGGCAAGCCGGGTTTCATTTTCCTTCCAGTGGGAGGCATCGAAGGCCGCAACAACATATTCGTCCCGCCCTTCCAGACGGAAGATGTGGCAATCCACCCATACCGGCAATACGCGCTGGCGCAGCAGGCGGCAAACAAAAGACTGTTTCCCCCCGGTGCGTGACGCAAACTCCTGCGCCTCCGTGAACAGTGCCATGTCCTCGGACAGGATGAAAAACCCGGCTGGTTCCCCCACCGGGCTTGCGGACAATTCCAGGAACGCCTGGGATGATTCCGAGGCCTGCCGGATAACACCGTTCGCATCAATGCGCACGACAAAGTCGGCCAGGCATGAAAGCAAATCGAAAGAAACTGGATCATTCATGGTTGGCATGCCTACGTTGCCTGAAAATCCGGCGCATTTATAATCGGGATCAGTAGTCCTGAAATTTTTCTCAGAGGGTTGCATAACAAGTTAACCTGGAATCAGGGAGCAGTAGTTAGGGGTGTCACCGATTTGAGCGCACAACTCATGGAGCATTTACCCCTTCACACGCTTCGCCACACTGACTTGCCGAGAGAGCCTGCGCGACATTGAGATCTGTCTCCGCGGTCAGGTCGCCAAGAGTATCCTGGCTGACGCCAGCGAATCCCGCGACTGGCGCATCTACGCGGATTTCGCGATGAGCTTCCAGATTAAGAGCAAGTTTTATGCCAGTGACAGCCTTGCAGTGGAGCTGGAGAAGAGGGTGCAAAGAAACGGGGTATGCTCAAGCCTTGCTGCCATATCAGAAACAGGCCATCACTGTTGGCCGAGAGCAACGGCTTGCACAGGTGCCGCAGGGCCATCGGCTTGAGCTGCTGACCGGTGCGCTGGAGGGTCCGCGCCTGTTGACGTTTTCCAGCAACGGCGATCTGTTCATCGGCTCCAAGTCCGGCAAGGTGTATCGCTTACCGCCGTCTTATACCGGTCACTCAGGTGCTGGTGACGCTGGGCGGCTATCCGCACAGTGTGGCGTTCCGGCCAAATGAAATTCTCATTGCCCGCACACACGGCATGTATCGTGCACCCTGAATTCAGTACGATGGACTACGGGACTGTGAGCAGCGTGGTGAGGGCGAGGAAAGGCAACGATGGGTGTGTCATTGTATGGCTTGGGCTTGCATGCCGCCTCACAGGCATCTCTTTTGTTGCAAGAGTTCCGTCATTTGTTCGGCGGGCAGCGGTTTGCTGAAAAAATAACCTTGTATCTCGTTACAGTTCAGGGAGCGCAAAAACTCCAGCTCATTTAACGTCTCCACTCCTTCGGCTACAACCTTTAGCTTTAAACTATGCGCCATGATAGTAACGGCGCGGCAAATGGCTGCATTATTGAGATCATCGGGCACGTGACGCACGAATGACTGATCGATTTTTAATTTTCTGATGGGAAAGCGCTTTAAATAACTTAAAGAAGAGTATCCCGTCCCGAAATCATCGATAACAATGCCGACCCCCGTCTCGTTCAGGGCATGCAGTGTCTTGGCCGCCTCGGCATTCTGCATGGTGCTCTCGGTTAATTCCAATTCCAGATACTTGGGGTCCAGTCCTGTTTCGCGCAATACATTGCCGATCAACGCCACCAAATTTCCCCCGGGGAGCTGACAGGCGGACAAATTCACTGCCATAAATATGGGTGCAATGCCGGCTGTCTGCCATAGCTTATTTTGCGCACATGCCATGTATAGTACCCACTCGCCTATGCCCGCAATCAATCCGCTTTCCTCGGCGAGCGGGATAAATTGCGCGGGCGAGACCATGCCCGCCTCAGGGTGTTTCCAGCGTAATAAGGCCTCTACGCCAATGATCTGGCTGCTGCTCAAGTCCACCAGAGGCTGGTAGTGCAACAGGAATTCGCTGCGCTCCAGGGCTTGGCGCAAGCTGCTCTCCAGACTCAGCCGTTCAGAGGCCGTTGCCCCCATGGCTGCTGAGTAGTACTGGAAGTGCTTTCGCCCCTGTTTCTTGGCGTGATACATCGCTGTCCCAGCATTTTGCAACAGTGTTTCAGGGTCGCTGCCGTCGTTAGGGTAAAGGCTGATGCCGATACTCGTAGTAATAAACAGCTCATCCCCTTCCCAGCTAAAAGGCTGGGTGAGGCCATCAAGGATTTTTTGCACGATGGGGGTAACATCGAGCTCCTGTGCGATGTCCCGCAGGATCAGCGAAAATTCATTGCCGCCCAGGCGGGCCACGGTGTCACCTTCACGCACATAAGTAACCAGACGTTCGGCCACCGCCTTTAACAGCATGTCGCCTGCCTCACGACCCAGCGCATCATTGATGATCTTGAATTGGTCAAGGTTTATAAACAGCACGGCCATTATGCGGGCATGCCAGGGGGCGCGGACTAATGCTTGACTGAGTCGGTCCATAAATAATGTGCGGTTAGGCAGGCCAGTCAACGCATCGAAATTGCTTAAATTATCAAGACGGTGCTCTGCCAGCTTATGTTGCGTAATGTCTTCGCAGACAACAATTGCTACGCTATCGCCGCCCGGGTGCTGCACGGCGCGCAGCACCGCTTTTGTCCATAACATGCTTGTATCTTTGTGTATTTTTCGAAACTCCTGATGAATGGTTTCGCCCGGCTTCTGCAAGCATGCTGCAAGGCTTGTCAGGAATGCTTCTTTATCGGCCTCGTGCAGAATACCAAGCAGCGATTGTCCGGTTAATTCGCTCGCTTCATAACCAAGGTGCGCGGCGCCGGTCTGATTGATTGAAAGCACTGTGCCTTCCTTATCCACGATAAAATACATGGACGGGTTGTTCTCATATAAAACCCGGTACCATTCTTCACTCTGGCCAATACCTTCGCTTACTCCTTGGAGTGCAGTAGTGGATTGATCTGATTTTTTGTACATGATAGTTACTCATATGTCAGAAATATAGGTAACACTTTCCGCCACGTCCCCGCCGCTTGTTGAGGGGGCGGGACTAAGCTTCTCCCTGTTTTTTGTCTTCCAAGGGGCGGGGTTCATACTGCCAATTCTGCTCGTGCTGAACGCTAATCCAGTCCCCAAGGAACCGAATTGGCGATTTGTTGCCGAGCGTGGAATGGACGCGCTTGACCGCCAGTTCCTTGAGCTCGGCGGCATACTCTTGCTTCGGTGTCTTGAACATCTTTACCTCCAGTTGCGTCATCTTATCCGCTTACCGTTGGAAGACGAAATTCGGGGGAGAGCCTAACCTTTTATTTTAGCTAGATAAAATATAATTACTACCTGTCCTTTTAGACAGGCTGCCGAAGCTTATTTTCTTGGATAAGCTTCAAGAAGTGTGACGTCCGTCACATCTTTTTACCCATTCAAAGGGAGCAGGCTATGAATTACCAACCCGTTTATTTCCATGAGAGACAGTATTGCGTCCGTTCGATTGTGGACGTGAAAGACAAATTGAAAGCCTATCAGTTGCGCCACCAGATTTTTTGCCAGACCTTAGGATGGATACCATCTAGTCTCGATGGGCAAGAAACGGACGGGTATGATCCGCTTTCGGTGTCACTGGGAGTGTTCTCGGTGCAGGAAGAGCTATTGGCAAGCTTTCGGGTTCTCCCCGCAGACCAGCCCTTTATGTTGGAGACCGAATTTGCCCCACTGATAGACCCGAATTATCGTGTGAGAAAAGAAGCGGACACGGCGGAAATAACCCGATTTACGACCGCGCCGGGGTTGTGGGAGCGGGGGATTCCCCCTGGGCAAATTTCCAAGCTGCTCTACAAGGGGATGTATCAGTGGTCTCTGGCTAATGCTGTTCGTTATCTCTATGTGGTGGTCGAAAAACGATTTTGGCGCGCATTGATCATTTCAGGATATCCCTATGAGCCCATCGGCCCTTTTAAGGCGCTGCCACCAGCAGACGCTGAATCGGTAGCAGCGATCCTGGATTGGAATAAATTCCGACTCCGGAATCAAGCGAGGCGAGCCACGTTTCTAGACTGGATGACGACGCTTCAGCCAGACCCTGGTCTATTGCCTGAGCAATGGCATGGCCTCGGGAGGAGGAATGCAGCTTAGCCAAAATATTATGGACATGAAATTTCACTGTCCGTTCGCTAATGCCCAAGATACGGGAGGTTTCCCAGTTAGTCTTGCCTTGTATCATCCATTGTAAAACTTCTTGTTCCCGCGCTGTCAGCGTCAGCGCGGGCAACTCAGAAACAGAATACGCGGTGCGCATCAACGCCAAGTGCAGGTGTGGCGCAAGCTGGGTGAGCAATGCCTCATGACGGGGGTGCTCGCCCATGTCTTGTCCCGCAAATGAAAACAGGCTTCCGGCAGAGTTTCGTTTGGAACGCTGCCCTATGGTAACTCCCTGTGACAGACCGTAAGATTTCGCGTGTTCTATAAACTGCTGCTCGCGTTC
>JAURVQ010000085.1 GCA_030655395.1 Gammaproteobacteria bacterium
GCTCATAACCCGAAGGTCGCAGGTTCAAATCCTGCCCCCGCTACCAGATTTATCGCGCCAGGCTGCGGCTCTGGGCCAGGTGGAGTGGTTTTTAAAGAAGTGGGCCTTGCGCCCACTTTTCGTTTGTGGAGACGGTTGTGAGCAAGAACGCCGCGCGCTTGCAGGAATTGATCGAGCCGGTCGTCACTGCACTGGGCTACGAACTGGTAGGTGTGGTGCATGTGCCGCAGGGCCGTCATTCGCTGTTGCGGGTGTATATCGACAGTGCCAGTAGCAGCGTCGGCGGCATCACGCTCGAGGATTGCGAGCGGGTGAGCCACCAGGTGAGCGGTGTGCTGGACGTGGAAGACCCTCTCACGGGCCAGTATCAACTGGAAGTGTCTTCGCCCGGGCTGGACCGGCCGTTGTTCAGCGTGGAGCACTTTGTACGTTTTACCGGGCGGCGCGCGAAGCTGCGGCTGCACACGCCGCAGAACGGGCGCCGCAACTTTACCGGCGTGCTCACCGGTGTGCGTGACGGACAGGTGGTGATAGTGGATGACGGTGTGGAGTTTGCACTGCCGTTCGAGAGCATAGACAAGGCGCAACTGGTGCCGGAGTACAGTAGCAAGTAGCAAGAAGCGTGTATGAACCTGTACGCCCGCTTTTTTCTTGTCACTTGCCACTTGTATCTTGATAACTGTAGTTATTAGGTGATGTCATGAATAAGGAAATTTTGCTGGTAGCGGATGCGGTGTCCAATGAAAAGGGCGTCGCCAAGTCCATTATCTTCGAAGCCATCGAGGCTGCACTCGCGATGGCGACAAAAAAGCGTTATGGCGAAGAGATCGATGTGCGTGTCTCCATCGACCGCGACAGCGGCGACTACCAGACTTTCCGCCGCTGGCTGGTGGTGGAAGACGCTGCGGGCGATTTTCTGCCCGAGAGCCAGTTGCGGCTCATGGACGCGCTGGATGTCCGCGCGGACGCCCAGACGGGCGAATACATCGAGGAGCCTCTGGAATCGGTGAGCTTCGGGCGCATTGCCGCGCAGACCGCGAAGCAGGTGATCGTGCAGAAGGTGCGCGAGGCCGAGCGTGCGCAGGTGGTGGAGGCGTACCAGGAGCGTGTGGGCGAACTGGTCACCGGTGTGGTGAAGCGCGTCGAGCGCGGCAACGTGCTGCTGGATCTCGGCAACAACGTCGAGGCGCTGGTCAGCCGCGACGACATGATTCCGCGCGAGCCGGCACGCCCGGGCGACCGCCTGCGCGGTTATCTGCGCGAGGTGCGCGCCGAAGCGCGCGGCCCGCAGTTGTTTATCAGCCGCACCGCGCCTGAATTGCTGATCGAGCTGTTCAAGCTGGAGGTGCCGGAAATTGGCGCCGGTCTGATCGAGATCAAGGGCGCCGCGCGCGACCCCGGCCTGCGCGCCAAGATCGGCGTCAAGGGCAATGATGCGCGCATCGACCCGGTGGGCGCGTGCGTCGGCATGCGCGGCTCGCGTGTGCAGGCGGTGTCGGGCGAGCTCGCGGGCGAACGCGTGGACATCATCCTGTGGAATGAAAATCCGGCGCAGTACGTGATCAACGCCATGTCGCCCGCCGAGGTGCAGTCCATCGTGGTGGACGAGGAAACGCACAGCATGGATGTGGCCGTGGCCGAAGACCAGCTCTCGCAGGCCATCGGACGCAACGGCCAGAACGTGCGCCTCGCCAGCCAGCTCACCGGCTGGGAACTGAACGTGATGACCGAGACGCAGGCCGAGGAAAAGAACGAAGGCGAATCCGAAGTGTTGCGCAAACTGTTCATGGATCAGCTGGACGTGGACGAAGACGTCGCCGCGATTCTGGTGCAGGAAGGCTTCTCCAGTATTGAGGAGGTCGCCTACGTGCCGACGCAGGAGATGCTCGCCGTCGAAGAGTTCGACGAGCAGATGGTGGAGGAGTTGCGCAGCCGTGCGAAGGACGTACTGCTCACGCGCGCCATCGCCAACGAAGAGGTGCTGGGCACGGCGCAGGCCGCGCCCGATCTGCTGGCCATGGAAGGCATGGACCCGCGCCTCGCGCAGAGACTGGCCAGCCGCGGCATAGTGACCATGGAAGACCTGGCCGAACAGGCCGTGGATGACCTGCTCGAAATCGATGGCATGGACAAGGAGCGCGCAAGCCAGCTCATCATGACGGCGCGCGCGCCGTGGTTCGCCAACGAAGACCAGGGCGCGTGAGGACGTAAATGGCTGACGTTACCGTAAAACAGTTTGCTGATGTGGTGGGCATCTCCGTCGACCGCCTGCTGGTGCAGTTGGGCGAGGCGGGTTTCGCGGAGAAGGGCGCCGACGACAGCATCAACGACAGCGAAAAGGTGCAGTTGCTCGCCTATTTGAGGCGCAGTCACGGCGCGGGTGAGGAGCCGGACGCCGGTGCTGCCGAGCCGCGCAAGATTACCCTGAAGCGCAAGACGGTGAGTGCGCTCAAGCATACGGGCGCGCAGGGCAAGGTCAAGACGGTCAACGTCGAAGTGCGCAAGAAGCGCACCTACGTCAAACGCAGTGTGATCGAAAGCGAAGACGCCGAGCGCGTGGCGGCGGAAGAGGCGGTGCAGCGTGCCGTCGAACAGGCAGAACAGCAGAAGCTTGAGGAAAAGCTGAAGGCCGAGGCGCAGGCCGCCGCGCGTCTCGCAGAAGAAGCCCGGTTGCAGACGGAGGTCGAGGCCAAGCGCAAGACCGAGCAGGAGACCGCCACCCAAGGCGCTGCTGCACCCGTCGCCGCCGCAGCGACACCCGCCAAGCCGGCCGCGCCCGACAAGGTCGAGAAGAAGCCCAAGTGGCGCGGTGCGCGCGAAGGCGGCACCAAGTATGGCCGCGAAGAACTGCACATCGCCACCGATCTCGCCGGACGACGCAAGAAAAAACATCGCGCCAGCGGCGTGGTGGTGAGCGGTGCGCCCAAGCATGGCTTCGAGCGCCCCACCGCACCCATCGTGCATGAGGTCGGCATTCCGGAAACCATCACGGTAGCAGAGCTGGCGCAACGCATGTCGGTGAAGGCCGCCGAGGTCATCAAGGTGATGATGAAGCTCGGCAGCATGGCCACCATCAACCAGGTCATCGACCAGGCCACCGCCGCGATTGTGGTGGAGGAAATGGGCCATACCCCCAAGCTGCTGGAAGAGAATGAGCTTGAGGCGGCGCTGGGTCAGGATGAAAAGCAGCTCGGCGAGAAGGTCGCGCGCGCGCCGGTGGTGACCATTATGGGCCACGTGGATCACGGCAAGACCTCGTTGCTCGATTACATCCGCGCCACCAAGGTGGCGAAGGGCGAGGCTGGCGGTATCACGCAGCACATCGGCGCCTACCATGTGGAAACGCCGAAGGGCATGATTACCTTTCTCGACACGCCCGGCCACGCCGCCTTCACCGCGATGCGTGCGCGCGGCGCCAAGATCACCGACATCGTGGTGCTGGTGGTGGCCGCAGACGACGGCGTCATGCCGCAGACCATCGAGGCGATTCAGCACGCCAAGGCCGCTTCCGTGCCCATCGTGGTGGCGGTGAACAAGATCGACAAGCCCGAGGCCGACGCGGAGCGCGTGCGGCAGGAGCTCGTCAAGCACGAGGTGATTCCGGAAGACTGGGGCGGCGATACGATTTTCGCCAGCGTCTCGGCCAAGACCGGCGCAGGTGTCGATGCCCTGCTCGATGCCATCCTGGTGCAGGCCGAGGTGCTTGAGCTCACGGCGCACAAGGATATTCCGGCCTCCGGCGTGGTGGTGGAGTCGAGCCTGGACAAGGGCCGCGGACCGGTAGCCACGGTGCTGGTGCAGAACGGCGTGCTGCGCAAGGGCGACATGCTGCTGGCCGGCCCCGAATACGGACGTGTGCGCGCGTTGCTGGACGAAAACGGCGCGCAGGTAGATGAGGCCGGGCCGTCGGTGCCGGTAGTGGTGCTGGGATTATCCGGCACGCCCAATGCGGGCGACGACGTGCTGGTGGTGAAGGACGAGCGCAAGGCGCGCGAGATCGCGCTGTTCCGGCAAGGCAAGTTCCGCGATGTAAAGCTCGCGCGCGAGCGCGCAGTCACGCCGGAGAACGTCTTCACCCAACTGGAGGAAGGCAAGGTCAGCACCCTCAACATCATCATCAAGGCCGACGTGCAGGGCTCCGCTGAGGCGCTTGCGGAGTCGCTGAAGAAACTGTCTACGGACGAGGTGCGGGTGCGAATTCTCTCCAGCGGCGTGGGCGGCATCAACGAATCGGACGTCACTCTCGCCATGGCCTCGCGCGCCCTGCTGGTCGGCTTTAACACGCGCGCGGACGCCACTGCGCGGCGGCTGGTGTCCGAGCACGGTGTGGATATGCGCTACTACAGCGTGATCTATAACGTGATCGACGACGTGCGCGCCGCGATGACCGGCATGCTGGCGCCGGAATTCCAGGATCAGATCGTCGGCCTGGCCGAGGTGCGCGATGTATTCAAGTCATCCAAGCTGGGCGCGATCGCGGGCTGCATCGTGGTGGAAGGTGTGGTGCGGCGCAACAATCCCATCCGCGTGCTGCGCGACAACGTGGTGATCTACCAGGGCGAGCTCGAGTCGCTGCGCCGCTTCAAGGACGACGTGAACGAAGTGCGCTCGGGTACCGAATGCGGCATCGGCGTCAAGAACTACAACGACGTCAAACCCGGTGATCAGATCGAGGTCTTCGAGCGGGTGCAGGTAACTAGGAAACTCTAGTTACTAGTAGCGAGTGGCGAGTGGCGAGGAAAAAAGATGAACCTTAATTTTACTCCCCTAGCCACTCGCCACTAGCTACTCGCTACTGTCTTTAATATGAAAGAATACAGCCGCACCCTCCGCATTGCCGAAGAGATCAAGCGCGACATCGCCTCCATCATTCAGAGCGAGTTGCAGGATCCGCGCATCGGCATGGTGACCGTTTCCCGTGTCGAAATCTCGCGCGATCTGGTGCATGCCAAGATATTCATCACCCTGCTGGACGATGCTCATGATCTCCACAAGAGTTTGCTGGGGCTGAACCACGCAGCGGGTTTTTTGCGTCGGGCGCTGGCGAAGCGCCTGCGCCTGCGCATAGTGCCGCAACTGCGTTTTGTGCATGACGAGAGCGTGGTGCGCGGCGCGCGCCTGACCGCGTTGATCGACGCCGCAGTAGCTACCGATCGTGACCACATCAAACGGCATGACAAGCCCTGAGCACCCGCCGCGCCGCGCCGCCAAGGGGCGCGACGTGCACGGTATTCTGCTGCTCGACAAACCCTCCGGCATTACGTCCAACGCGGCGCTGCAAATCGCCAAGCGTCTCTATCAGGCGCGCAAGGCCGGGCACTGCGGCAGCCTCGATCCGCTGGCCAGCGGTTTGTTGCCGCTGTGTTTCGGCGAGGCGACCAAGGTTGCGGGTTTTCTGCTCAATACCGGCAAGCGGTATGAGGTGCGCTGCAAGCTCGGCGTCACCACCACCACCGGCGATGCGGAAGGCGCGGTGCGCGAGACGCGTCCGGCCGGTATATATTCTGCGGCAGAGCTGGCACGCGTGCTGACAGATTTTCTGGGCGAGCAACAGCAGGTGCCGCCCATGCACTCCGCGCTCAAGCACCAGGGCCAGCCGCTCTACAAGCTCGCCCACCGTGGCCTGTCGGTCGAACGCGCCCCGCGCACCATCACCATTCACGAACTGCACCTGCTGCACTGCGCCGCTGATGAGCTGGCGCTGGAGGTGGCGTGCTCCAAGGGCACCTATATCCGCACCCTGGTGGAGGATATCGGCGCGCGCCTCGGCTGCGGGGCCCATGTCACCGCCTTGCGCCGCACCGGGTTTGGCGATTTCAGCGTCGCACACGCGGTCACGCTGGACACCTTGCAGGCACTGCATGACCCGGCGCAGCTCGACGCGTTGTTGCTGCCGATGCAGAGCGCGCTGGAAGGCTGGCCCCAGGTGCGGCTGTCGGAGGATACGGCCTGGCACCTGCAACGCGGCCAGGCGGTGTTTGTGCCGCAGGCCCCGGCGGCAGGCTGGGTCTCGCTCTACGGGGCTGACGACCATTTCATCGGCATGGGTGAAATGCTGGATGATGGCCGGGTCGCCCCGCGCCGCCTCGTTGCCAAGGGGTAATCAAGGTAAATTGAAGGGCGTTCGCCTTTTCATCGGCGGCCTTTTCCGCTAGAATAGTCCGCTCTCATTTGATTGAATATAGATATCAGGAGTCGAGCATGCCGCTCAATGTTGAACTGAAGAGCAAGGTCGTAAAGGACTACCAGCGTTCCGCCACCGACACCGGTTCGCCCGAGGTGCAGGTCGCGTTGCTGTCCACCCACATTGACCAGTTGTCCGGTCACTTCAAGGCGCACATCCACGACCACCACTCGCGTCAGGGTTTGCTGCGCATGGTGAGCCAGCGCCGCAAGCTGCTCGATTACCTCAAAAAGAAGAATGTGGAGAGTTACCGCAAACTTATTCAACGACTGGGTCTGCGTAAATAACATAAACAGCAGGCCTGCGTTACCGTCCCCCGCCTGATTTTCCGTTCATCGCCGAAGGAATACATCGTGCCCTCCATCAAAAAGACCTTTCAGTACGGTGACCATGCGGTCACTATCGAAACCGGCGAGATAGCGCGCCAGGCCTCCGGCGCCGTCATGATCAGCATGGGCGACACCGTGGTGATGGTGACCGCAGTCGGCCTCAAGGAAGTGAAGGAAGGGCGCGACTTCTTCCCGCTCACCGTCAACTACCAGGAACGCACCTACGCCGCCGGCAAGATCCCCGGCGGCTTTTTTAAGCGCGAAGGGCGCCCGAGCGAAAAGGAAACCCTCACCTCGCGCCTGATCGACCGTCCGCTGCGTCCGCTGTTCCCCAAGGGCTTTCTCAATGAAGTGCAGGTGATCGCCACCGTGGTGTCGATCGACCCGGAAATCGATTCGGACATTCCGGCCCTGCTGGGTGCATCAGCGGCGGTGGCGCTTTCCGGTATCCCGTTCAGCGGCCCCATCGGCGCCGCGCGCGTCGGTTATCGCGACGGAAAATATCTGCTCAACCCCACCCGTACCCAGTTGCAGGATTCGGCACTCGATCTCGTGGTGGCGGGCACCGCAAACGCCGTGCTGATGGTGGAGTCGGATGCGCACGAACTGCCGGAAGATGTGATGCTGGGCGCGGTGATGTTTGGCCATGAACAGATGCAGACTGCCATCAAGGCGATCCGCGAACTGGCCGCCGCTGCGGCCCAGCCCGCGTGGAGCTGGCAGCCCACCACCAAGGATGCCGAGTTGCTGGCCGCAGTAGCGGCGGCAGGCGAGAGCGCCGTCAACGAAGCCTATCAGCTGCGCGAGAAGCAGGCGCGTCAGCAGCGTCTGGCGGAGATCCGCAGCGCGGTGCTGGCCAAGCTGGCGCCGGAAGGCTCGGGCACGGCAGAGGCCGTCAGGCACGCTATCGAATCATTGGAGAAGAAGGTCGTGCGTGGACGCATCCTCAAGGGTGAGCCGCGCATCGACGGACGTGACACACGCAGCATACGTCCGATCACGGTACGCACCGGCGTGTTGCCGCGCACTCACGGTTCCGCGCTGTTCACGCGCGGCGAGACGCAGGCGCTGGTGGTGGCCACGCTCGGCACCGGGCGCGACGCGCAGCTCATCGACGCCATTGAGGGCGGGCGCAAAGAGCCGTTCATGCTGCACTACAATTTCCCGCCCTCCTGCACCGGCGAGACCGGCATGGTGGGCAGCCCCAAGCGCCGCGAGATCGGTCACGGCCGCCTTGCCAAGCGCGGCGTCGCTGCGGTGATGCCGGATATGGACGAATTCCCCTACGTGGTTCGTGTCGTGTCCGAGATTACCGAGTCGAACGGATCGAGCTCGATGGCGAGCGTGTGCGGCAGCAGCCTGGCGTTGATGGATGCCGGCGTGCCGCTCAAGGCGCCGGTCGCGGGCATCGCCATGGGCCTGATCAAGGAAGGTGACGGTTTCGCGGTGCTGTCCGATATCCTGGGTGACGAAGATCATCTGGGCGACATGGACTTCAAGGTGGCGGGCAGCGCAAAGGGTGTGACCGCGTTGCAGATGGACATCAAGATCGACGGCATCACGCGCGAGATCATGGAGGCGGCGCTGGCACAGGCGAAGGAAGGCCGTCTGCATATTCTCGGCATCATGAACCAGGTGCTCTCCGAGGCACGCGGCCAGATGTCCGACTATGCCCCGCGCATCATCAGTTTCAAGATACACCCGGATAAGATACGCGATGTGATCGGCAAGGGCGGCGCCACCATCCGCGCCATCACCGAAGAGACCGGCGCCACCATCGACATCGTCGATGACGGCACCGTGAAGATCGCCTCGGTGGACAAGGCCGCCGGGCTGGAAGCGCGCCGCCGCGTGGAGGAGATCACCGCCGACGTCGAAGTCGGGCGCATCTACGAAGGGCGCGTGGCCAAGCTGATGGACTTCGGCGC
Organism: Gammaproteobacteria bacterium; assembly: GCA_030655395.1. Classification (GTDB taxonomy): domain Bacteria; phylum Pseudomonadota; class Gammaproteobacteria; order SURF-13; family SURF-13; genus JAQBXX01. Next base: position 8,442 of record JAURVQ010000085.1, read on the forward strand.
ATTCGTCACCATCCTGCCGGGCCGCGACGGCCTGGTGCACATCTCGCAGATTTCCGAAGAGCGCGTCGAGAACGTAAGCGACAAGCTGACCGAGGGCGAAGTGGTGCGCGTCAAGGTACTCGAGGTCGACAAGCAGGGCCGCATCCGTCTCAGCATAAAGGCCGTACTGACCAGTTGATCTATCCCGGGTCCTGCACAGGGCCCGGCTTCTCATCCTGCTTATATCTTCTTGTGCTGCCCGTCGCAGTAGGGCGGTGTCAGCGTGCGCTTGCAGCCGCACAGCGCCACCTGGGTTTTTTCCGTGAGGCTGAATGCCACCGGCGTGAAATCGGTGCCCTTGTGTGAGCCGTCGCAAAACGGCTGCCTGGCCGAGCGGCCACAGGCACACCACCAATACTGGCCGGGTTCAAGCTCCAGCAGGTAGGGAAATTTTTGCGCAATCACGGCCTCTGTCATACTATCCTCCAGTTTGAGCATGCAAGTGGGATATCGCTCACCGATTATAGCGCTTAAATATCTCGACCACTCCATGCGCGATACCCAACACGCTGTAACCCTTCCCACCAACACCTTGCTCAACCTGCACGCGCGTCTGCGCGTCGAAGACCTTGTCAGTCACGGCCTCGGGCCGGTCAGTCTCAGCCTCGGTGCGGGCGAATGCGTGTGCCTCTCCGGCCCGTCCGGCGCGGGCAAGACCCTGCTGCTGCGCGCCATTGCCGACCTCGATCCACATACAGGGCAGGTGCTGCTCGATGGCGTCGAGTGTCAGCGCCTGCGCGCACATGAGTGGCGTCGGCGCGTCGCCATGCTGCCGGCGGAGAGCCAGTGGTGGTGGCCCACGGTGGGTGAGCATTTCCTGCATGCCGATGCGGCCCTGGTCGAGTCGCTGGGGTTTGAACGCGGGGTGATGGCGTGGCAAGTGAGCCGCTTGTCGAGCGGCGAACGCCAGCGTCTCGCGCTGCTGCGTATGCTCGCCCATCAGCCCCAGGTGTTGTTGCTGGATGAGGTGAGCGCGAATCTGGATCAGGAGAATGTGCGTCGTGTCGAGGCGCTGATCGGCGCCTATCGCGCGGAGCACAACGCCGCAGTGCTGTGGGTGAGCCACGATGCGGAACAGATCGCGCGCATCAGCACGCGCCATTACATGCTCGCTGACGGCAAACTGGTGAACCCATGAATGTCATTGCCCTGAGTCCGTGGTCGCTCGCGCTGGCGGCCGTGCTGGTGCTCGCGCTGGCCCTGCTTTCGCTGCGCCTGCGACTCAAGATTGCGCAGGAGATCATTGTTGCCGCTGTACGCACCACGGTGCAGTTGCTGCTGGTCGGCCTGGTGCTGAAGGCGGTATTCGCCAATGTGCATCTGGGCTGGGTGGCGCTGATTGGGTGCGTGATGCTGCTCATTGCCGGGCGCGAGGTGATCGCGCGCCAGCGTCACGCTTATACCGGAGTCTGGGGCTTCGGTGTGAGCACGTTCTCGATGTTCGTCTCGTCGTTTTCCGTCACGCTGCTGGCGCTCACGGTGCTCATCGGCACCACGCCCTGGTACGAACCGCAATACGCCATCCCGCTGCTCGGCATGATGCTCGGCAATACCATGAGCGGCGTGGCGCTGGCGCTCGACCGTCTCACGCAGACGGCGTGGTATCAGCGCGCGCAGATCGAGGCGCGGTTGCTGCTCGGCCAGACTTGGGCCGAGAGCGTGAGCGATATGCGCCGTGACGCAGTGCGTGTCGGATTGATTCCCACCGTGAACGCCATGGCGGCGGCAGGTGTGGTGAGTCTGCCCGGCATGATGACCGGCCAGATACTGGCAGGCAGTCCGCCGCTGGAAGCGGTAAAGTACCAGATACTGGTGATGTTTTTGATCACCGCCTGCACCGGCCTCGGCACCCTGATGGCGGTATGGCTCGGCGCACGCCGCTTGTTCGATGAGCGTGAACGTCTGCGCCTCGACCGTTTGCGACCTGATTGAAACCATGAGAAAGATTCTTGTGATGGTGTTGTTGCTGGGTTGCGCTGCCGCCTCTGCTGCCGGTGTATACAAGTGGGTGGACGAAAACGGCAAAGTACATTACGGCGATCATCCGGGTAATTCCTCCGCGCGTGAGGTTATCCTGCCCGCCACGCCGGCGCCAGACGAAAACCAGCGCGCACATGAACAGAAGCAAAAGAAATTACTGCAAGTGTTCGAAGAAGAACGTCAGGAAAAGCGCGAGCAAGAGGCTAAGGCCAAGGCCGAGCAGCAGAAGCGAGAGCACGAATGTACCTCGGCCAAGGCTCGATTAAAGAACTACGAATATGCTGGCGAACTCACCACCAAGGACAAGGACGGCAAGGAGCGCACGCTCTCGAAGGCAGAGTACAAGCAGGCGCTAGCAGACGCCAAACAGGCTGTCGAGCACTGGTGCCGTTGAAGCGCGCGATACATTAACGATTGTTAATCATCCGGCGCCGCTCCGGCTGCTAGACTGTAATGTACCGTGCTCGCCATCGAAGTGTCAGGGGTTGAGGAGTTTGCCATGCCGAGAATGTCCACACTGTGTGTGCTCACCTGCGTCTTGTCATGGGCGCTCGCCCATAATGCCGCCGCCGCCGAGATTCAGATCAGCGCCGCACAGGCCAAGTCCATGGGCATCGAAACCGCTCCTGTCTCCACGCAAAAGCTTCCCGCTTTCGGTTTTCCGGCGCAGGTGGTGATTCCGGCAGGCCAGTTGCAGGTGGTGAGTGCGCCGCTCTCCGGTCTGGTGACCGAGACCCTCGCCGCGCCGAATCAGGCCGTGCACAAGGGCCAGCCGCTGCTGCGGCTGCAAAGCCCGGCGCTGGTCGAGGCGCAGCGCGGCTTTTTGCAGGCGTTGATGCAGGAGCGCCTGCAGCGCGAGAATTCCCGGCGCGACGAAAGATTGTTTAACGAAGGCATTATCGCCAACAGCCGCTATCTGACTTCCCGCAACAGTCTGGCCGAGGCCGAGGCCGCACTCGCCGAACGGCGCAACATGTTGCGTCTGTCCGGCATGAGCACGGACGACGTGGCAAAGCTCCAGTCGCAGCATGCGCTGACCAGCGTGATCGATATCCGTGCGCCGCTGGACGCGGTGGTGCTGGAACAGATGGTGCAGGTGGGGCAGCGCGTGGAGACCGCCGCGCCGCTGTACAAGGTGGCGCAGCTCACGCCGCTGTGGCTGGAGATCAGCGCGCCGCTCGACATGCTCGCCACGGTGGCGGAAGGCGCGCCGGTGACCGTGCCCGCGCATCAGGCGGCGGGGAAAATACTGTCGGTGGGACGCAGCGTGGCGGCGGGCAGTCAAACCGTGATGTTGCGTGCCGAGGTGACTGAGGGCGCCGCGCGGCTGCGCGCCGGACAGATGGTCGAGGCGGTGCTCAGCGGCGACGTATCCGCCAAAGGCGCGCAGTGGAATGTGCCGAATGCCGCGCTTACCCGTCAGCAAGGCAAGGCCTTTGTGTTTGTGCAGACGCCGTCCGGCTTTCGTGTTCAGGAAGTGACGGTGATACGCGAAGGGGCGGACAGCAGCGTGATCAGTGTTGCGCTGCGTGGTGATGAGCGAATTGCGGTGCGTGGCGTGGTGGCGCTGAAAGGCGCGTGGCAGGGCCTGGGCGGCACTGAATAATGTTGGCGCGCCTGATTGAATTTGCGCTTACCCAGCGCCTGCTGATGTTGCTGTTCATGCTGCTGCTCATCGCGGGCGGCAGCTATGCCTTCAAAGGCTTGCCCATCGACGCCTTTCCCGATGTCTCGTCCACGCAGGTCAAGGTCATCATCAAGGCCCCGGGCATGACGCCGGAAGAGATCGAGGCACGCATCACCGCGCCCATCGAGGTGGAGATGCTCGGCATCCCGAATCAGAAAATCCTGCGCTCGGTGACCAAATACGGGCTGACCGACATCACACTCGATTTTACAGACGGCACCGACATTTACTGGGCGCGGCAGCAGGTCGCGGAGCGCTACAACAACATCACCGGCGATCTTCCCCCCGGCATTTCCGGCGGCCTCGCGCCGATCACCACGCCGCTGGGCGAGATGTTCATGTTCAACATCGAAGGCGGCGATTTGTCTTTGATGGAGCGCCGCAGCCTGTTGGATTGGGTGATCCGCCCGGCACTGCGCACCTTGCCGGGCGTGGCGGATGTAAACACACTGGGTGGATTGGTGCGCAGCTTTGAGGTGGTGCCGAACGGCATGGCACTGCGCGCGCGCGACATCAGCCTGGGACAATTGCAAACGGCGCTGGAAACCAATAATCGCAACGATGGCGCGGGACGTCTCACCGACGGTGAAGAAGTGTTGCTGGTGCGCGCGGAAGGCACGATCAAGACGCTGGACGACTTGCGCGCCATCGTCGTCGCCAGCCGCGACGGCACGCCGGTGCGCGTCGGCGACGTGGCCGAGGTGCGCATCGGCAGTCTCACGCGCTACGGCGTAGTCACCAAGGACGGCAAGGGCGAGGCGGTGCAGGGCCTGGTGCTGGGGCTGCGCGGGGCCAACGCCCAACAGGTGGTGGAGGGCGTGCGTGCGAAGCTCGCGGAGCTTGCCCCCACGCTTCCAAAGGGAGTGAAAACAGAAGTGTTCTATGATCGCGGCAGTCTGGTGGAGCGCGCGGTTGGCGCGGTTTCCGAGGCGCTGCTGGAGGCCATCGTGCTGGTGGTGATTCTGCTCATTCTGTTTCTGGGCAACCTGCGCGCCGCGCTGGTGGTGGCGCTGACCTTGCCGCTGGCGGCGCTGGTCACCTTTATCATGATGCGGCTGTTCGGCATGTCGGCCAATCTGATGAGCCTGGGCGGGCTGGCGATCGCCATCGGCATGTTGGTGGACGCAGCGGTGGTGGTGGTGGAAAACGCCGTTTCGCATCTGGCGCACGACAAGAGCGCCGCGTCGGTGCCGCGTCTACATGTGATTTACCGCGCGGTGCGCGAGGTGGCGACACCCGTGACCGCTGGTATTCTGGTTATCATCATCGTGTTCCTGCCGCTGCTTACACTGCAAGGCCTGGAGGGCAAACTGTTTATCCCGGTGGCATTGACCATCGTGTTCGCACTGTCCGGCTCGCTCGTGCTCTCGCTCACGATTATTCCGGTGCTCGCCTCGTTCCTGTTGCAACGGGTTGCGCATCATGAGCCATGGCTGGTGCGTAAGGCGAATGCGCTGTATGAGCCGACGTTGCACTGGTCCTTGAATCACGTAAAAACCGTTGTGACGGTAGCCGGAGTGGCACTGCTATTGACCGTAGTGGTGTATCTGCAAACCGGCAAGACCTTCATGCCGGAAATGGACGAGGGGACTCTCATCGTGCAGATCGAGAAACTGCCTTCCATCAGTCTGGAGCAAACCGCCACGCTGGACTTGAAAATCCATCAGGCGATCATGCGCCAAGTGCCGGAAGTGACCGGTATCGTGGCGCGCGCCGGTTCCGATGAGCTGGGGCTTGATCCGATGGGGTTGAATGAGACCGATACCTACCTACAGACCAAACCACGCAGTGAATGGCGCACGCCCGACAAGGAGTGGTTGAAAGATGAGCTGCGCAAGGTGCTTGATCAACTGCCCGGTATTTCCTACAGATTCAACCAGCCGATAGACATGCGCGTACAGGAAATGATTATCGGCGTGCGCGGCGATGTGGCGGTGAAAGTGTTCGGGCCGGAACTCGCCACGCTCAACCACCTGGCTGCGGAGATCGAGGCGGTGCTGAAGACCGTCCCCGGCAGCCAGGACGTGTACACCGTGCAGAATGAGGGCGTGCAATATCTCACGGTGGAGATTGATCGTCTCGCCGCCGGGCGCATGGGTCTGAGCGTGGATGACATTGGCGCGGCGTTACGCTCGCAACTGGAAGGCAAGACCTTGGGCGTAGTGCTGGAAGGGGCGCGGCGCACGCCGGTGTTGTTGCGTGGTGAAGATAGCGTGCGTAATTCGCCGACCCTGTTTTCCCATCTGACTCTGGCTTTGCCCAATGGCGAGAATGTCCCGATTTCCACCGTGGCCAAGCTGCAACGCGTGAACGGCCCGGTCAAGATTGACCGTGAGAACGCCGCACGCATGTCGGTGACGCTGTCCAATGTGCAGGGCCGCGATCTGGTCGGCTTTGTGGAAGAGGCCAGACAGGCGGTGAGTAAGCGCGTGAAATTACCCGACGGCTATCGGGTGAGCTGGGGCGGGCAGTTTGAAAACCAGCAGCGCGCCGCCGCGCGTCTCGCCATCGTGGTGCCGGTGGCGTTGGGGCTGATCTTTTTGTTGCTGTTCGCCACCTTCGGCTCGGTACGCCAGGCGGTGCTGGTGCTTTCCAACATCCCGTTCGCCATGGTGGGCGGCGTGTTCGCTTTATGGCTGTCGGGGGAGTATCTGTCGGTCCCCGCATCGGTCGGCTTTATCGCCCTGCTCGGCATCGCGGTGTTGAACGGCGTGGTGATGGTGACTTATTTCAACCAACTGCGCGCGCAGGGCATGGCGCTCGCCGATGTGGTGATCGAAGGAGCGAAGCGGCGTTTGCGCCCGGTGCTGATGACCGCCAGCATCGCCGCCTTCGGCCTGGTGCCGCTCTTGTTTGCCAGCGGCCCCGGATCGGAGATACAAAAACCCTTGGCCATCGTGGTGATCGGCGGTCTGGTGAGCGCGACGCTGCTCACGCTGATTTTGCTGCCCATCCTCTATCGCCGCTTCGGTGTCGGCCCCAAGGAGGTCTCCGTATGAATTCCCCCGATTGTTGTTTGACGCTGATTGTCCCCAAGGCGCTGGAAGAAAATCTGCTGGACGTGCTGCTGGAGCATGAAACGCTTAGTCGCTCCCGGCATCCTGCCTCCCGCGACACTGGTACATCCATGTACGGCGCCGGTGGATTCACGACCTCCGAGGTGGAGGGTCACGGGCGCAATGTCACCTATCAGAGCAGCGCCGAAAAGGTGCGCGGCCGCGCGCACCGGATAGAGATGAAAATCATCATGCAGCATGCCGATGCGCAAACCTTGCTGCAGGACATCAAACAGGCCTTGCCGGGGAGCAATATCATTTATTGCATCACGCCGGTGATCGAATCCGGGAGTATTGTGTGACATCCATGCGACGTTTCTTGCCCATGATTTTTCTGGTGTGTGCCGGGGCCGTGGCGGACGCACACGCCGAGGCCTTCGTCGACCATGCCGATCTGCCCCCGCTCAAAACGGTGCAAGAGGTGATGGCGAATAATTCCAGGGTGCAGGTGGCAGAGGCCGGTATCCGGCTCGAACAGGCCAACGCGCGCAAGCTCAACGCGGGGCCGTACGAGGCCAGTGCGCGACTCACCCAAAAGCGGCGCGCGGTCGACAACGGCAGCAATTTCAACGAATGGGAGGCGGCGCTGGAGCGCGGCTTGCGCCTGCCGGGCAAGGCCGAGATCGACCGGCAACTCGGCGCACAGGGTATCAGCCAGTCGCGTCTGGCCTACGGTGATGCGCTGCACGAGGCCGGACGCAGTCTGCTGCGGCTGTGGTTTGCCTGGCGTGAACAGGAGGCGCAGGTCAAACAGTGGCAGCGCCAGGTGGAGGCGTTTGCGGAGCAGTCGCGCATCGTCAAGCGCCGCGTCGAGGCCGGTGATGCGCCGCGCATGGAAGCGTCCTTGAGCGAGGCGGCGCAGGCGCAGGCGGAGTACGCGCTGCGCCAGGCGCGCCTGCGTGCGCAGAGCGCGGCGACGGAGCTTGCGCAGCGCTTTGCCGGGTTGAACCTGTCTGATGATGTGCCGTGGGTCACGCCGGAGCCGCTGGAGCAGGGACTCGACTACTGGCGCGAAAAAATCCTGGAGCACAATCATGAGCTGGCGTTCGTGCGCGGCGAGACACAGCGTGCGCGGCTGCACGTGTCGCGCGCGGGCGCGGACAAGACGCCGGATCCCTCCGTCGGCGTGAGTTATGGCTCGGAGCGCAGCGGCGAGGAACGTATTGCCGGCGTGTTCTTGTCCATCCCGCTGCCGGGCGAGGCGCGGGCGGCCAGCGAGTCCGGCGCCATCGCGCAGTCGGAGGTCGCCGCGCGCAATGAGGCGGCGACGACCAACCGCATCAATGCCGAGATCATCACCGCCTATAACGCCGCCGTGGCAGGCTACGATAGCTGGAACAGTGCGCAAAGCGCCGCCGACGGCATGCAGCACAACGCCGAGCTCATTGCGCGCGCCTACGCGCTGGGGGAAATGAATCTCTCCGAGGTGCTCACCGCGCGCCGTCAGGCGCTGGAGGCGTCGCTCGCGGCGTCGCTCGCCATGCTCGGCGCGCGTGAATCACGTTACCGCCTGCTGCTGGATGCGCACCAGTTGTGGCCGCTCGATGCGGATGAAGAGGAAGGGGGTGGTGCCGAGCACGCCCACTATTAGCAGGGTGTGGCGTTGCAGGCCAAGATGACCAGCCCCGGGGCGGGCTACCCAGGCTCAGAGGTCGTGCAGTCATTACTTTCACCGGGGATGGGACAGCTACTTGTTTTACCACCCGCAGCGGTTAAGCTAGCAACATGATCGAAGACGAAGCGGTGCGCAGGCGCTATCTGCACGCGCTGGGTATCACGCAGTGGGAGCGGCGTAGCGCTCTGCCCGTGCAGGGAGGTGCCATGGGTCAGCCAGTGCCGGTGGCAGATGCGCCGCTGCCGGGCACGGATGCTGACAGCCTTGAGTGGCGCGCGCTGGAGCAGACAGTGCGCGGCTGTACGCGCTGCCCGTTGCATAAAACGCGCACGCAGGCGGTGTTTGGCGTCGGCAATAAAAACGCGGAGTGGCTGGTGATCGGCGAGGCGCCGGGCGCGGACGAAGATCGTCTGGGCGAGCCGTTTGTGGGGCGCGCGGGGCAATTACTCACGTCCATGCTCAAGGCCCTCGGGCTGGCGCGCGAGCAGGTGTACATCGCCAATATCCTGAAAAGCCGTCCGCCCAACAACCGTGACCCGCTGCCGGAAGAGGTGGCGGCGTGCGAGCCCTATCTCAAGCGCCAGATTGAACTGATCCGGCCCAGGATCATTCTCGCCGTGGGCCGCATCGCGGCGCAGAATCTGCTCAAGACCGACACCAGGATCGGCGCCCTGCGCGGCCAGCGTTTCACCTGTCCCGGCACGGACATCCCGGTGGTGGTGACCTATCATCCGGCCTATCTGCTGCGTTCGCCGCTGGAGAAGCGCAAGGCGTGGGAAGACCTGAAGTTCGCGCGCCGGGTGATGCGAGGCGAAGTATGAGCCAAGTGATGAGCCCGCCCGCCGTCGCGCGTGCGGACACGCACCTGCGGCCCATGACCGCCGAAGACATCGAGGTCATTATGGCGATTGAGCGCCGCGCCTATGAATATCCCTGGAGCGAAGGCATTTTCCGTGATTGTCTGAACGTGGGTTATTGCTGCTGGGTGTGTGAAGAAGGTGGGAAGATTGCGGGGTATGCGGTGATGTCGGTGGGTGCGGGCGAGTCGCATATCCTGAATCTCTGTGTGCGGCCCGAATCGCGCAGGCGCGGACTGGGCCGCCGCCTGCTCAAGCACATGCTCAATATCGCGCGCGGCCATCAGGCGGATACCGCACTGCTCGAAGTGCGGCCCTCGAACCGCGACGCCATAGCGCTTTATCTGGCGGTGGGTTTCAATGAAGTCGGCATCCGCAAGGCCTATTATCCCGCCGCCAACGGCAAGGAAGATGCCATCATTCTCGCGCTCAGTTTGCTATAATTGGCGCCCACGGCTCTATTTTAAAACAATAATCATGTAGGGTGCGTTCCACGCACCATCGTCGTTGGTGCGTGGAACGCACCCT
>JAURVQ010000039.1 GCA_030655395.1 Gammaproteobacteria bacterium
GCCAAGACGGCCCATGTGGTCTCTTGGGCGTATTTGGCGGGTCAAGACGTGATAGCGAACATCCACTTTCCAACCGATACGCTCCCAGTAGGCACCGGCACTGCCGAATTCGGTGGGTTTTGGGCATTCATAACAATAGGACTGGGAGACGCCAACCGCTCGGATAAAGGTGCCCTCGAAGGAGAGAATCAGATCGCCGGGCGCAATCTCGCGCATCGACTCATAAAACGGATTCCGCCCGCCGTCCGCATTTCGCTTTGGTGACCAGAGATAACCACCGGATATCTCCTGATCAAATGTCTGGTTCTGGTTAACCCACCAATATCTCATAGGGTTGCGAAGCCGTTGTTCATCAAGGTGGTTGTCACTTTTTAAAGCGGCCTTTTTTTGAGGATAAAGGGTTCGGGAATTCCAAGTAGAATTCCGGGGATCGGGTCTTGCATTGCAACATTCGTCGGATTCATGTCGCGCTTTACCGCCAGTGTTTCCGCTCGGACCTCGCGAGTGTTTTGGGCGGCAGTTGCTGCACGCGCTTCTCGACCTCTGCGCCATGCGCAAATCATTACCGTTCAACCTATTACGCCACGCGTAATATATCAAGCGAAATGATCGAGGCCCCAGCGCGTTGTCAGCATATGCGCGGCAGCGGGTCGTCTTCCAGTTCTTGCAGTATGCGGCTGCCGCCGAGCGGTGTCTCCAGTACGACGTGCGGTTTGGCGCCCGTCACCTGCCCGATGATGGCGCGCTTGCCATTGACGATGGCGCTCTTGACGGAAGTCGTCACCTCTCATCTCCTCCTTACACATCCTCCCGCGTCAAGATGGTGTTCAGCGCGATGTTGATGTAGTAGTTCGAGCGGCCGATTTTTTTCTTTTGTAGAAAGCCGCCCGCTGTCAGTGCATCCAGATATTTGGTGGCGGTCAGGCGCGAGACTTTGAGGTCGTGTTCGACGAATTCGATCTTGGTGTAGGGGTGGGTGAACAGGTTATTGATCAAGTCCTGGCTGTAGAACTTGTAGCCAGCACGAATGCGGTGCTTGTAGTCCATGAGCGCGGCCTTGATGTCTGCCAGGGTGGTGATGGTTTGCCGCGCCGTTTCTTCGACGGCGGTGAGCATATAGAGTACCCATTCTTCCCAGCGCTGGTCGTCTCGCACGCTTTGCAGCAGGCGGTAGTAATCGGGCTTGGTGCGCACGATGTGACGCGACAGGTAAAGCACTGGAATATCCAGCAGGCCCTTTTGCACCAGATACAGCACGTTGATGATGCGGCCCGTGCGGCCGTTGCCGTCGTAAAACGGGTGAATGCTTTCAAACTGGTGATGGATGAGCGCCATCTTGATCAGCGGGTCGGCAGCAAACGCGCTGTCATCGTTGATGAAGCGCTCCAGGTCGCGCATCAGGGTGATGATGGTGTCCGGATTTTGCGGCGGGGTGTATACCGTATCGCCAAGGCTGTTCTTGAGCGCGGTGCCGGGCAGTTTGCGAAAACCGGCTTTATTTTTCTCGAGTTCGGCCTGGATTTCGATTATGTGGTTGGCGGTGAGCAGGCCGGTCTGCTTGACGCGCTCGTAGCCAATGCGCAGCGCCTGGATGTAGTGGCGCACTTCCTTGGCGGCGGGGTTGCCCGCCAGTTCGGGGAAGGCATTGCTTTTGAACAACTCGTCGTGGCTGGTGACGATATTTTCAATGGCCGAGCTGTCCTTGGCCTCCTGCATGGCCAAGCTGTTGATGAGGATGCCCTGATCGGGAATGGAGGCCGCCAGCCCCTTGAGCTCGGCCAGCTTGCGGCTGGCCGTGGTAGTCTTTTTGAGAATGGCTGGGGTTTCAAACTGCGCAGCCTTGAGCCTGCTGAGTGCGCTAAGCTCGCTCATAACCGCACCGCCGCAGGCGACCATGCGAGAGAAAGCAGCGATTTTCTATACATATCGAGCATAACGTGTATAGATAATAAGTGTTTTCTATACACATGTCACGCGACTTGTATAGTTTAAGGTGATATCTCGCAGGCATTTGCGCAATAAGCGCCTGCATAGCCCTGCTGGTTGTTCTGGTTGTGGCGCCACCGCTTTCCCCCTCATCTCCACTGGCTTTCTCATTTACCGAGAACCGTGTTCGCTCGGGCTACTCCGTGGCCGTGCCGCGCCACGTTACTTCCTCATAACTTGTAGCGGCGATGATATATCGTAACTGCGGATGGGCCAGAAAGACAGGACGGCGAATTTGGGTAAGCCGGAACCAGCGCTGTCCGACTCTACTCATGGCTTGGGGCCTCACTCAAAAGTGCCACATATTGCTTGGATAATATCCGTTGACGATATTATCTTGATGGGATAACATTCTTCCGTGATCAAGACCTTTAAGTGCAAGGAAACCGAGGCACTTTTTTATGGCCGCTTTTCCGCTAAATTGCCGCAGGCGATTCAGCGCAAAGCGGTGATTAAACTCAACATGCTGCATGCCGCTACCCGTCTGGACACATTGCGTGTGCCGCCGTCGAATCATTTAGAAGTGCTGCGCGGGGACAGGAAGGGCCGGCACAGTATCCGCATCAATGAGCAATGGCGGGTTTGTTTCGTGTGGCGAGGCAACAATGCCTTTGAAGTCGAGATTGTTGATTACCATTGAGGTGAAGCTATGACCAAGCGCGATTTCCCACCGATTCATCCCGGCGAAGTTCTGTTGACAGAGTTTCTTGAACCCTTGGGCGTGAGCCAGTACCGGCTTGCCAAGAGCATTAAGGTTACGCCGCGCCGCATCAATGAAATTGCACATGGCCGCCGCGCCATTACTGCGGATACCGCGCTCCGGCTCGGCCGGTTTTTCGGCATGGAGGCAGAGTTCTGGCTTAACTTACAGTCTCATTACGATATGGAAATCGCGCAAGCGGCCTTGAATGGCCGTCTTGAAAAAGACGTGCAGCCTTTAAAAGCCGCGTAGTAGACAAATAATCCGGACTCGACAACTCCGCACAATTCCGGATTCATGTTGCGCTTTACCGCCACTGGTCATTGCAGATCATTGCCGTTCAACCTATTACGCCACGCGTAACATATCAAGTGAAATAATCGAGCCCCAGCGCGTTGTCAGCAAATGCGCGGCAACGGGTCGTCTTCCAGTTCTTGCAGCACGCGGCTGCCGCCGAGCGGTGTCTCCAGTACGACGTGCGGTTTGGCGGCCGTCACCTGGCCGATGATGGCGGCTTCGTTGCCGGGCGGTAATGCGCGCCACGCGGCAAGTGCCGCGTCGGCCTGGTCGGGCGCCAGCACCGCGACCACGCGCCCTTCGCAGGCGAGATAGAGCGGGTCGTAGCCGAGGATGTCGCACACCGTGCGTACTGCGGCGCGCACCGGGATGGCGCTCTCCTTGAGGTGCAGGCCCAATCCCGTGGCGCGGCAGATGTCGTGCGCGACGGTGGCAAGCCCGCCGCGCGTCGGGTCGCGCATGAAGCGCAATCCCGGAAATGCATGCAGCGCGTGCGTGAGCGGCAGCACGCAGGCGAGGTCCGACTGGACGCTGCCGCTCAAGCCGAACTGCTCGCGCGCGAGCATCACGGCAACGGCGTGGTCGCCCACCGGGCCGCTCACCAGAATGACGTCGCCTTCCTGTATCCGGTTTATGCCCAAGCGCAATTGCGGATCGCGCACGCCGACGCCGCTGGTGGCGAGATACAATCCGCCGCCTTCGCCGCGCGGCACCACCTTGGTGTCGCCCGCCACTACACACACCCCTGTTTCCCGCGCCGCGCGCGCCAGGCTTTCGACAATGCGGGTGAGTCGCGCGATTTCGAATCCCTCCTCAATGAAGGTGTTGAGGCTGAGATAGAGCGGTGTCGCGCCCGCGACGGCAAGATCGTTCACCGTGCCGTGCACCGCAAGCGCACCGATGTCGCCGCCGGGAAATTCCAGCGGCTGCACGATGAAGCCATCGGTGGTCAGCATGATGTCTCCCGCAGGCAAGGTGAGCGGGACGGCATCGGCCTGGATATCGAGCGCCGGATTCGCGAGGTGGCGCGCGAACAGTTCCTCAACCAGTTCGCGCATGTAGCGTCCACCGTTGCCGTGGGCGAGGGTGATGTGGGTATCCTGCATCAGCGCTGTGCCGCCTCGATGATCTGTCCGTAACTGAGCCCGCCGTCATTGCAGGGGACACGGCGCGGAAGATGGACGGCAAACCCGTCGTCCTGCAACAGCTGCAGCGCGTGTTCGGTGAGAATGCAGTTTTGAAATACGCCGCCGCTCAGGCCCACGTCGTTTACGCCGTGTTCATCGCGCAACACGCGCGCCTGTTGCAGCAGCGCGTGCGCGAGGCTCGCGTGAAAAATACTCGCGCGTTCCACGACGGGAATATGTTCATCAAGTAACAGCGGCACGAGCGGCGCCCAGTCGGTGTGCCAGAGGCCCTGCGCGTTGCGCTGCAACGGCAAGGCGACAGGTTGCGCGCCCGCACTGCTGATCGCCTCCAGAGTCATCGGCCCCTGCCCTTCAAAGCTGGCATTTTGTACCAGGCCGAGCAGCGCGGCGGCGGCATCAAACAATCGGCCCACCGCGCTGGTTTGCGGCGCGTTGATGCGCCGTTGCCAAGCGTGCTGCAGCAGCGCGGTATCTTCCATCGGGCCGTTGAGCCATACCTGATTCGATTCCCAGCACAGGGCGAGCGCGCTGCGCCACGGTTCGCGCGCGGACTTTTCGCCGCCGGGGAGATGAAACGGCCGTATGCTGGCCGCGCGCCGCCAGTGCCCGGCGCCGCCCAGCAAGGCCTCGCCGCCCCACAGGGTGCCGTCCTCACCCAGGCCCACACCGTCCCAGGTAAACACCAGCCAGTTTTTTATCGCGGGGAATTCGCCCGCGACGCCGGAGGCATGTGCGTGATGATGCCAGACCTGCGTCAGCGACAACCCGCTGCGCCTGTTCCAGCGCCGGGCCCAGCGTGTGCCGGCGTAATCGGGATGCGCATCACACAGGATTTTTTCGGCGCGTACGCCGTAGAGCGCTTGCATATCTTCGATCACCTGCTCGAATACTTCGAGACCGCGCGGCGTTCCGAGGTCGCCGATGTGCGGCGAGATCACCACGCGGTTGTGCCAGGCGAGCGCAACGGTATTTTTGCTGTGACCGCCGGTCGCAAGCACGGGCCGGGACAACTCAAACGGCAGCTCCAGTTCCAGCGGCGCGCAGCCCCGACCGAGGCGCAACGGACGCGGCTGTCCGGCAATGACGCGAAACACGGCGTCGTCTGCCGGGCGCTGTATGGGGCGGTCGTGATGCAGGAAGGCATCGGCCACGTGCGCGAGGCGCGTTTGCGCATCACTGTTGTTGGTGAGCACCGGTTCGCCGCTGACATTGGCGGAGGTGGCGACGAGCGGTGCGCCAAAATCCTCGAGCAGCAGATGATGCAAGGGACTGTAGGGCAGCAGGGTGCCGATTTCATCCAGGCCGGGCGCGATGTGTGTGGAGAGATTCGCTGCGCTGCGTTTGGTGACGAGCACAATCGGCCGCATGGGGTCGCGCAGTAGTTGCGCCGCAATCGCGTCGAGTTGTGCCGCCTCACGCACGGCATCAAGGCCGTCTGCCCCATGCATGGGAAACATCACGGCGAGCGGCTTGTGCGGACGCGGCTTGGTGGTGCGCAACCGCAGCACGGCGTCGTCGTTGCGTGCATCGCACATCAGGTGATAGCCGCCGACACCCTTCACGGCGACGATTTTTCCCTCACGCAGTGCGGCCACGCACGCGGCAAGCGCGGCGGCACCGGTGACGGTTTCATCCGCTGCTGTTTTAAACGACAGTTGCGGGCCACACGCGGGACAGGCGAGCGGCTCGGCATGAAAGCGCCGGTTCAGTGGATTTTGATATTCTGCGCGGCACTGCGCGCACAACGCAAACCCCGCGAGCGTGGTGTTGCTGCGGTCATAGGGCAGGCGGCAGATGACGGTATAGCGCGGGCCGCATTGGGTACAGTTGATGAAGGGGTAACGGTAGCGGCGGTCGCCGGGATCATGCAGCTCGGCGAGACAGTCCGCGCAGGTGAAATAATCGGGCGCGAGGTGTATGTGTGCGGGCGCGCATTCCGCGCTCGGCAAAATGCTGAATTGCTCCAGCGGCTGCGCTGACGCGTATTCACACGACAGTACGCGCGGCTGTGCGAGTGGCGGCGCATCGCTCAACAGCCGATGGCCGAACTGTTCAAGTGATGCGCCGTCGCCCTGCGCGAATATCTCCACGTGGCCGGAACGGTTCCTCACCCAGCCGCAAAGACCGCAGTGATGTGCGAGACGGTACACGAAGGGACGGAAACCCACGCCCTGCACGCGCCCCGCCAGCACCCATCTGCGCGCGCAATGGGTAGCGACGGATGCGGGCAATGGCGCTGCGGTCATGGGCATAGCCTGAGAGATGTAAACGCTTTCAAACTAGCATAAGCTTAATCCCATAACCATATAACGCGAGTGATTCGATGAGTAAAAAAACCCGCACCAGAAACGGGCCGTCGAGCGTGCTCGATGGCGTGGAGGCATCCCTGCCCGCGCTCGCGCACGCTATGGAGTTTCAGCGCCGCGTCGCCGCCGTCGGCTTCGATTGGCCGCAGGTGAGTCAGGTGCTGGAAAAGATCGAGGAGGAGCTGCAGGAAATCCGCCACGAAATCAGGGAGGCCGCGGGCCACGACAGGCTGGAGGATGAAATCGGCGATCTGCTGTTCGTGTGCGTCAACCTTGCGCGCCACATGAAAGTGAATCCGGAGCACGCGTTGCAGCGGGCCAACGCGAAGTTCGAGCGCCGCTTTCGCCGCATCGAGGAGATGCTCGCGCAGAGCGGGCGTGGGCCGCACGATTCCACCCTGGAAGAAATGGACGACCTGTGGAATCAGGTGAAGTCCGAGGAAAGAGCCTGAGCGCGCCGGTATTTCCGCGTGATGGATCACATCTCCCGCATTATGGCCTGTAGTCTGTCGGTGACCTCCACGATGGAATCGCGGCGGCTGAATTTGACGGGTGCGCCGAAGCGTACCGTGACCACGCCGCGTCTTCTGGGCATGATCCTGGCGCAAGGCACAATGGTGTTTGTGCCGCTGATTTTCAGCGGCACGACACAGGTATCCGCTGCGATGGCGATGAGGCCGGCGCCGCGCTGTAGCGGAAGCAGGGCGCCGCTTTCGCTCATCCTTCCCTCCGGGTAAACGACCACGCACCAGCCCCGGTCCAGCAGCCTGCCCGCATAATCGAGGCCGTGTTGGATGTGCTCGTGTTCGTGGCGCGGGAAGGGAAAGGTATTGAAGGCAAACTCCAGCAGCCAGGCGACATGTCTGAATTCCCCATAGACCACGTCCTGCGCCGCGGCGAAGGCCAGTCGTTTCCGGATGCGATAGGGCAAGGCCATCAACACGGCGAGGGAGTCGAGATAGCTCGTGTGATTGGGCATGAAGACGGCGGGCAGCTGAAGCGTATCGAGATGCTCAAGTCCCTCAATCTTGAGTTTCATGAAGATGCGCACCAACGGAAACACCAGCAGGGATTGCAGCGCAGTTCTCAGCCAGGACACCCAGCGCGTCAGCAGCCAGCCCTTGAAGCGCTGCCTTGCCCGTGGCGCGCTTGCCGCGCGGATCATCGCATCGAGTTGCGCAACCGTGGTGGTGTGGGTGATCTCCGTTTCATCAACGACAACGCCGAAACGTTCCTCGATGCGCGTCACCAGTTCGATGCGCAGCAGTGAATCCAGATTAAGTTCCGCCACCAGTTGCGTGGCGTCAGTGATGCGCGCAAGCGGCTGGCCGGTGAGCGAAGCCAGCAGGCGCATGAGTGCGGTTTTCTCGCCGTGAGCGGCAGCCTCGACGCCTGTGTTGTGCGTTATAAGGTGGGCCATCACCGGTTCGCGCTTTATCTTGTGCGTGGCGGAGCGCGGAAAGTCGTCGTGCGGCCAGAGTGACCAGCTCGTGATGCGCTGATACGATGCAAGCCGCTGGTTGGCGGCGGCGATAATGTCGGCCATGTGCGCGTCTGGCGCCGAAGAATCGATCAACACCACGGCGTGGATATCGACGTGGCCGCCCGGCTTGTCTAGCCCCAGTACGCAGCTATCCTTTACGCCGGAAATTTTATTGAGCTCGCCCTCGATGTCTTCGGGATAGACGTTCTGGGCGCCGGGGCCCTTGATCATGTATTTCTTTCTGCCCTTGATATACAAAAATCCGTCCTGATCCAGTGCCCCGATATCGCCGGTGAGAAACCATCCCTCCGCGTCGAACGCCGCGCACGTCTTTTGCTCGTTGTTAAAGTAGCCGAGGAATACATTCGGCCCCTTGACCAGTATCTCCCCGTCGGCGGCGATCTTGACGGCAACGCCCGGCAAGGCGCGCCCCACTGTGCCGGTGCGATGATGCTGGCGGGAGTTGTTGGCCACCACGGGCGAGGTCTCGGTGAGGCCGTAACCCTGTAACAGGGTGATGCCCAGCGCTTCCCATTTTTGTTCCAGCTCCACGTCGAGCGGCGCGCCGCCGCAGGCGATGGTGTCCAGCCTGCCGCCCAATGTTTTGTGTACCGGAAAAAACAACAGGCGTTGCAGCGGCTTGAGGGAGAGGCGCTGCGACATACGCCGCCAAGCCGCGAGCGGAAAATGGCTTGCCGCCGCACGCTCCTCGATTTTACTCATCATCACCTTGAGGAACTCGGGTACGGCGACCATTTTTGTGATGCGGTGCTGCGCGAGCAGACCGGCAATCGCCGCGGGCGTGGGGGCAAACACGATGCACGCGCCGGCGGTGAACGGCAGCAGAAACCCGGCCGTCTGCTCCAGGATATGGCTCAAGGGGAGAATGGAGAGCAGGCGGTCTTGGGTCGAGAGCGGGATGCTTGCGGCGAGCGCGCTCACGTTGGAGTACAGATTGGCATGCGTGAGCATCACCCCCTTCGGCTCGCCCGTGGTGCCGGAGGTGTACATGATTTCGATCAGATCATGTTCCAACGCCTGCACCTTTTTGAACGCAGCAGCGTTAATGCCGGAAACCTCTTCCTTGATGAGTTCGATGTCGTAAACCGGCACACCACCGGGCAGTGCTTCTTTGAGGTACCGGTATTTGAAAATGATCTTCGCGCCGGTGTGGTTGACGATATCAGCGATCATCTGCGCGGTGCTCTGGATATTAAGCGGCACCACCACCGCGCCGCACAGCAGCGTGGCCCAGAACACGCAAATCCAGTAAGGCGAGTTGGGGGCCAGCACGATCACGCGGTCGCCCCGCGTTACGCCGCGCTGCTGGAGCAGGCAGGCGATTTTGCGCGCGAGCTCATGCGCCTCGCGGTAATTCAGCGTCACGGTGCGGTAGCCCATGCGCATGACCAGTGCGGTACGCTCAGGGAATTCCTGCGCGCTTCGTTCCAGAATGTGCGTCAGCAGCATCGTCAACTCCGAGTTCTCTTATAGTTTAAATTGAGCCATTCTCGCGCCGGTTTCCTTGATCTGCGACAAGATTCAGGCTGGGCGCGCCGCCGAGAATTCCGCCAGCGCCTGATATATCCCCTGGGTGACGCGGGTGAACGCGGCGTAATTGATCTTGTCCGCCGTGTCTCCGGCGGTGTGATAGAAGGGATTACGGTGAAACGCGGTGTCCGTGATCATCAGCGCGCGGTAGCCCTGGCGCCAGAAGGAAAAGTGATCGCTCAATGCGACGCCGGGGACAAGAAAGGAGGTGGCCAGCTGCTGCGCGGGAAAATCGGAGTGGGCGCGGAACAGGGAGGTGAACAGGCGCAGCAGGGAGCGTGAGCGCAAATCGGAAACAAAGGCGATGAAGTCGCCCTTGCCGGGGTAAAAATATTTGAGCAGTGGCGGGTAGCTCTGACTGCCCTCCGTTGTACTGTAATAGCCGAGCATTTCGAGCGCGATCATGAGTTGGATGTCGTCGCCGCGCCTGCGTGCCGCGCGTGCGTAGACCAGGCTGCCCATGGTATTCCAGAAGAAGAAAGGCGACTCTTCATTCACAAAGGCGACAAAGCGCACCGTACGCTCCGGCGTGAGCGCGGCGAAGAGACGGGAAATTTCCAACAGCGCTGCGACGCCGCTGGCGTTGTCATCGGCGCCCGGGCTGCCCGCGACGGTATCGTAATGCGCGCCGATGAGTATGATTTCATCGGGCTTGACGCTGCCGTGGCGCGTGACCTCGAGATTGGAGCAGGCCACGCCGGAGACGGAATAGGTTTGCGGGTTCACCGTATAGCCCTGCTGCTGCCACTCCTGCGTGATGTAAGCGGCGGCGGCATGCAGCGCCTGCGGGCGAAATACATTGCGCTCGCCGATGACATCGGAAAGCTCCCGCACATGGGCCGTAAGGCGCGCCGCCGTGATTTCAGTAGTCACGCCGCGTCGGCGCGCACGCCGCCGGACCACCAGATGCGGCAGGCGCCTTCGTCCGATACCATGCAGGGGCCGATCGGGGTGCGCGGTGTGCAGGCGCGGCCGTAGAGTTTGCACGCGTCGGGATAGATCTGGCCGAGCACCACGCGCGCGCAGTCGCAGCCCGGCGGCATTTCGCCGCTGCGTTTGCGCGCCGTCTCCAAGGCAACAGGAAACTGGCGTCGCGCATCGTGCGCCTGCAGCGCAGGTTTCAATGCAAAGCCCGAGGCGGGGATGGTGCCGATGCCGCGCCATGCGGCATCTTCCACATCCATCGTGGCGGCGAGCAGTTTTTGCGCGCGTGGATTCCCCTGCGGCTGCACCGCTTCCGGGTAGCAATTATCCAGAAAGAATTCATTTTCGCTCAACTGGCGCAGCGTGGAATAGGTGGCCGCCAGCAGTGACTCGGGCGTGAAGCCCGCCACCGCAGCGGGGATGTGATGTTGCTCCACCACAAAGCGCCACTGCTCCGGCCCCATCACCGTGGCGACATGGCCCGGCGCGATGAGCGCGTCGAAGCCGGGCGCGCCGGAGTCGAGCAGCATGGCGACCGCGGGCCAGGTCAGCCGTCCGGAGAGCAGGATGAACAGATTCTGCGGCAGACCCTGTGCCAGCAGGGCGGCAATGGGCGCCATCGTGGTTTCGAATCCGGCCGCGAAAAACACTACCGCCTTTGCGCTGTTCTGCTGCGCGATGGCCACCGCCTCGCCCGGCGTTGCGAGCGCGCGGATGTCGGCGCCTGCCGCCCTGGCCTGTTCGAGCGAACGGATTTCGCCCTTGGCAACATTCACCGGCACGCGCAGCATGTCGCCGAAGGCGGTGAGGATAATATCCTCGTGCAGCGCGAGCTGGATGGCGTGCAAGATGTCCTGCTCGGGGCAGATGCACACCGGGCAGCCGGGGCCGGGAATCAGCTCGATGTTGCGCGGCAGCGCCGTGCGCAGACCGGCGTGCGTGATGGTGCGCTCATGTCCGCCGCACACATTCATGATGCGCACCTTGCGCGGCAACGGCAGGGCGCGAATCTTTTCCAGCCACGCTGCCGCGGAGAGCGTCATCGTTATTCAGCCCGCCGCATGCGCGTGCGCAACAACAGCAGCCGGAGTATGGGCGCGCCGCGCGGCGACCTGCATGCGCAGCCAGTCCAGCCAGCCTTCGAGACCAGCCCCGGTTTTGGCTGAGAGCCGGAACAGCGGCGCAGGGTTGGCCAGTTGGCGCAGACAGTGCTCCGCTTTTTCGGGATCGAAATCGTCCAGCACCGGCAACAGGTCGGTCTTGGTAAGCAGGACCAGTCCCGCCGCGCGGAACATGACGGGATATTTGGCGGGCTTGTCGTCGCCTTCGGTCACTGAAAGCAGTGTGACGTTGTGATGCTGGCCCAGATCAAAACTCGCCGGGCACACCAGATTGCCGACGTTTTCGATGAACACGATGTCGAGGCCGTCGAGCCGGATGTGATGCAGGGCGTCGTGCACCATGTGCGCATCGAGGTGGCATGCGGTGCCGGTGGTGATCTGCACGGCGGGCACGCCTTTGGCGCGAATGCGCGCGGCGTCATTTTCGGTTTCGAGATCACCTTCGATCACGGCTAGGCTGAATTCATGCTTGAGCGCGTCGATGGTCGCCTCCAGCAGCGCGGTCTTGCCCGCGCCCGGCGCAGACATCAGGTTGACGGCGAGCACGCCGTGGCTGTCGAAGTGCGCGCGGTTGTGCGCCGCCTGGCGGTCGTTCTCGGCCAGCAGGTTGCCGAGCACCATCACCGCATTCGTGCCGGCGAACGGTTTGTAGATCAGATGCCGGTTGCCCGGCGTGATGTTGCAGCCGCAGGTGTTACACACAGGCCACCTCTGTTTCTGTTGTGGGTGGATCGGCAATAATCAAGCCGACGCTTTCCAATATCATCTCGTTGCCGCTCACCAGCCGCGTGCGCCAGTTGCCGCACTGCGCGCACACCAGGCAATTGATCGTGGCCTCTGTCTCGCTGTCGCACTGCGCGCAATGTACGCGCACCGGCGCGCGCCGGATCACCAGCCGAGCCTCGCTCGCCAGCGTGCCGCGGCTGGCGAGCGGAAACACCTGCTCCAGCAGCGCGGCCTCCACGCCCGAGAGCGGGCCGATGTGCACGCGGATGACGTCGATGGCGCGCGCCTGCCGCTGCCGCGCGACGGCCTCGGCCTGCTTCAGCAGTGCGCGGCAAATGGAGAGTTCATGCATGGGGAGTGTGCGCCTGCATCTGGTCGTGGAGTTCCCATGCCGAGCGCGCGTGCGGCGCGGAAATTTTCTGGATGGCGTAACCCACGTGCACCAGCACAAACTCGCCCGCCGCAAGCGGGGCATCCAGCAAAAACAGATTGACCGTGCGCTCCACGCCGTTGGCGTTGCAGCGCGCGGTAACTCCGTCCAGTTCTATCACCTGCATGGGAACGGCGAGGCACATGACGCCCTCCATCGGGCCGGAGTACTCGATGGCTTCATATTACGCCGCCCGGGGGCAAGATCAAGCATGGACGTCCGCAGAAAGACGCATATCTTGCGCTAGATCAAATGGCCGCCCCGGTTCCTGTGTTAGCCTTGAACCGATGATGAGTTACAGCTATTTCGATCACGATGCCGACACCGGCGTCATCGGCCGCGGCAACACACCGGAGGAGGCCTTTATCTCCGCCGCCGAGGCCATGTTCGCCATCATGGTAAATATCACGATGGTGCACGAAGTGCAGCATGTGCAATTCGATTTTGAGGAGGAGGACGTGGAGTTTGCGCTCGTGATCTGGCTGAACCGCCTGCTCACCGAGGCGCGCATGCACGGACTCGTCTTCGGGCGTTTTCATCTGCACCGCAGCGGCGCGCGCTGGGAAGGCGGTGCGTGGGGCGAGTCGTGGCGCGATGCGCTGGAGAAGGGCGTGGAGGTGAAGGGCGCCACGCTTACCCTGTTGTCCGTGCAGTCCAGCCCCGCAGGGTGGGAGGCGCGCTGTGTGGTTGATGTGTGAGAGCGGCGGAAACCTGACATGGACATGAGTCGTCTTGAGAGGCTGGATGAGTACCGCTGGAGCGTGCCGCTCGCTGCGAGCGAAACGCGCGCGCCGGTCTGTCTCTACGGCAGCGAACCGCTGCTTGCCAGCATGGATGACAAGGTGCTGGAACAGATTACCAATGTAGCGCGGCTCCCCGGCCTGGTCGGCGCCGCGATGACCATGCCCGACGCGCACTGGGGCTACGGCTTTCCCATCGGCGGTGTCGCCGCCTTCGATGCCGAGCAGGGCGGCATCATCTCCGCGGGCGGCGTGGGGTTCGACATCTCCTGCGGCATCCGCTGCCTGCGCACCAATCTTGTGATCACCGACATCCTGCCGCAGATGAAAATGCTGGCCGACATCCTGTTTCACACCATCCCCGCCGGCGTGGGCGAAGAAGGCGAGCTCAAGCTTGCGCCCGCGGAACTCGACCGGGTGCTGGCGGGCGGCGCGCAGTGGGCGGTGAAGCACGGTTACGGTGTGGCGGAAGACCTGGACTATATCGAGGAGCGCGGCCAGGTGGCGGGCGCGGTGCCGGAGAACGTCTCCGATCATGCCAAGAAACGCCAGCGCGGCGAAATGGGCACGCTGGGTTCCGGCAACCATTATCTCGAAGTGCAGGTGGTGGATCGCATTTATGATACGGAGGCGGCGCAGGCCTTTGGCCTGTACGAGGGGCAGGTGGTCGTCTCCATCCACTGCGGCTCGCGCGGGCTCGGCCATCAGATCGGCACCGAATATCTCATCACGCTCGCCAAGGCCGCGAGCCGTCTGGGCGTCGCACTGCCCGACCGCGAGCTTGCCTGCGCGCCGATCAATTCACCCGAAGGTCAGCAGTATATCGGCGCGATGAACGCGGCGATCAACTGCGCGCTGGCCAATCGCCAGATACTCGCGCACCTCACGCGCGAGGCGTTCGCGCGCATCGTGCCCGACGCGCGGCTGGAAACGCTGTTCGATGTTTCGCACAACACCTGCAAGGTGGAGCAGCACAAGGTGGACGGCAGGCAACGCACGCTCCACGTGCACCGCAAGGGCGCGACGCGCGCCTTCGGCCCCGGTCACCCCGCGCTGCCGGAGCGTTACCGCGCGGTGGGCCAGCCGGTCATCATCGGCGGCAGCATGGGGACGGGTTCGTATGTGCTGGCCGGCACGCGCGAGAGCGAAACCCGCGCCTGGTCTTCGGCGAGCCACGGCGCGGGCCGCGCCATGAGCCGCCATCAGGCGCTGCGCCGCTGGAGCGGGCGGCAACTGGTGGATGAACTCGCGGAGCGCGGCATTCTCATCCGCACCCGCTCCATGCGCGGCGCAGCGGAAGAGGCGCCGGGCGCCTACAAGGATGTGGATCAGGTGGCAGAGGTAACGGAGCAGTCCGGGCTTGCACGCCGCGTGGCCTTTCTGCGCCCGAAGGCGTGCATCAAGGGTTAACGTAGGAGGGAGAGCCATGCTGTTTCAAAACCGCAAGGAAGCCGCACGGCTTCTGGCCGAAAAACTCAAACCGTATCGCAACAAGAATCCGCTGATACTGGCCATCCCGCGCGGCGCGGTGCCGATGGCGAAAGACATCGCCGCAGCATTACAGGGCGAGATGGACGTCGTGCTGGTGCGGAAGTTGCGCGCACCGGGCAATCCGGAATTCGCCGTCGGCTCGGTGGACGAGAGCGGCTGGACCTACGTGGCGGACCACGCCGCCGCCGCAGGCGCGACGCCGGAGTATATCGAGCAGGAGAAACAGGAGCAGCTTGCGACCATGCGACGCCGCCGCGCGCAGTACACGCCGGTGCATCCGCCCAGTGAGGTGGAAGGCCGTATCGTCATCGTGGTGGACGATGGCCTGGCCACCGGCGCCACCATGATTTCGGCGCTGCATGCGCTGCGCGCCAAGCAGCCGCAAAAGCTGATTGCGGCCGTGCCGGTATCGCCGCCGGAAACGCTGCAGAAGGTGACGCAGTACGCCGATGAGGTAGTGTGCCTGCACGCGCCGGAGTATTTTCAGGCCGTGGGCCAGTTTTACGCCGACTTCCCCCAGGTGGACGATGAAGAAGTGATCGCCCTGCTGCGCGAGAGCAAAACAAGCGCACCGCATGGCTGAGAAGGAGCAACCGTCCGAAATCGGCCAATAGCGGACGTTCACATTCGCATGTTGCTTCCGACCTTAGGCGAAGCCGAAGAGGACTGGAAAACTCAGATAACCGTGCGGATAACCTCTGGCGTCCGATTAAGCACGAGCAGAATTGCGGTATTGCTTTGGCATGAGCTCGAGGGTAGGCTATTTAAACTGGTATACGCCAATGGAAGTGAGTCGCGCCGAGCAGCCGCATCTCAAATCATCGCAATCTTCCATCCCGCACATTCCCGATCTCATGTATTGATGCCAGTGCACAAGAGCCAGCGGTTGAAATCCTAGGGGAGCAAGAGTCATGGCTAAAGCCCACGAGAACAAGGTACGAGAGCAGATCCGCGTCGAATTCGCTAAACATCGCCGTAAAGAGTGTTCAGTTGTGGAGTCCAGCAAACTCGCCGGGATTTCGCCTTCCACTTACTACGCTTGGAATAAAGGCGATGCGTGGTCGAAGGCGAGCGGCTGGTCAAAAGGGGACGGCTGGTCAAAATAGTAACTCTTCGGTGCGGTTTCGCAGCGGAATATACGGGGGTACGTATGCGCACATGGCTATGGGTTGGATTTGTCCTCTTGCTTCAGGGCTGCACAATTTCGCCAAGTACGACGCTACTAAAGGAAAGCTTACCCAATCACAACTTCATCGCCACAGATTCAAGATTGCGCGTCATTTCAACTTCGGAGCAGTCGATTTTCTCAACGACCGGATCGGTCGATCCGAAGAACATCATCTGCACGGAACCAAGCCCTGATGTAGCGACCACAATCGCCAATTCATTCGGGGTCGGCGCAAGCATATTGGGCCAAGGCGCGGCCTCGCTCTCCGCGCAGCAGGTTGAAGGGCTTGTCCAACTTGGCGAGCGCACGGCAGCGATTCAATTGCTCAGAGACAAGATGTATCAAACGTGCGTTGCCTACGCAAATGGGGCGATTTCAGGTACGACCTACAGTCTGCTCATGAGCCGGCTCGATGATTCCATCGTCACCCTATCCCTTGGTGACGGGGCAGCGGGCGCATTTGGGCGCAAGCTGGCCAGTATCGGAGGGGAGGCATCTGCTAATGCAGACGCCAGCCTAACTGGGTTGCCCAATGCCCTGTCGACAATCGACGATCAAGCCAAGAAGCTAGCTGCCGCCAACAAGAAAGTGGACGATGCGGCGAGCGATCTCCAATCCCATAATGCGTTGCAACCCAATGCAGGAAAGGAAAATGACTACAGGGCGGAGACAGCAAAGTTAGAGGCTGCCTTGGTGACAGCCAAGGCCGAACGAGACGCCCTGGTGCAGCTCATGCAAGGCACGGCAAAATCGGCGTCAGAGGCTTCAGGAAAAATTTCACAATTGCAGGCAGGGGGTGACCTTTCGCCTAAGCCCAATGCGGAAATCTTGCGCGACATGCAAGCAGATTTTCTCGTGGCCGATATCGGTCGCGAAGTCACGCACGTGTGCATGATCGAATTGGGCTTACGCGGCGATAGTGATACCAAGAAGGAGATGACGACGCTAACTAGCTTTTTCGAACGGCTCTTTACGGCAGACCCGAATGCAACGTCAGGCGCAAACTACGCGGGTGCAGTTCTCAGGGGCCGGGATACGGTTTTGACAGACTTTTGCAAGGAGAATTTGTCTTCTTTAGTTACCAAGACCGCAGAGCAATCGCATGAGTATCGTAAGCGCCGCGCACAACTCAGTACCGAGGTAGCGACCGCTCGCTACAGTGCCGACACCGCGAAGGCTTCCGCGCAGGATAGAAAGCTTTTTATCGACTCCATCAATCTATGCAAGAGCGAATTCAAGAACGACGCAAATCGCCAAAATGCGTGTCTTGACCAAGTTATTCCAATTAAAGCTGGTGAATAGGCTCAAGCGCTAGCTAAGCCACCGGCAAGGCAAAAATAGCGCGTCGCCACTTGAAGGCACGTCGCGACATGCGGCCAGATGAAGATGGTCGAGCATTTCCCCCATAGCAGTCAACCGACCCGTGTTAGCATTGCATATGCGGACAGATAATCTCAGAGCACTCACACAATGAATCAAGCAGTTATTGTGCATCGGCATGTTCTCAGAACTTCAATAGTCCTGACCGGCCGGTCTGGTGAATAACTGTTAGGCGTCGCAAGGTTCTCTAACAATGTCCCTTGATCTCCATCCGAACTGTCAAGCTCAGTTACGAACATCGCTTGGCGACCAGTTGGCGCACGCCGGCGCTCGCCACGGGATGTTTCTGACGAAAGAGACGTTGCTGTACCTTTTCCTGGCTCAAGCCGCGCTGCCAACGACGGGAAAGATTCGCGCCAAGATGTTGAAGCTGGTTGGTGAGGCACCTCTCGTCGACTTTGTCAGCGGAACTCTCGCTCGTGAACTATTCGAGACTCAGGAGTACCAAGCTGAGGAGGGTCCGGCACCGCTAACTTCCATCCCCGCGTATGTGAATCTTGCAGCGCTAGCTGACCGTCTCGTAGACGACTTCAACTCGCTGCCCTGGAAATACACAGTTACAGCCCCTCTTCCAAGCGTCTTCAGTGACGTATTTTGTCCAAACATCGGCAGAGTCACACTCTCCGACACTGTCTCGATATGCCGTGGCGACGAAGCGTTCGCCAATGAATACCCATTGGCCTCAGGGATCGAGAAACGTGATCAAACAATTGCCGGTGGAGGACTGCTTTCTGGCCTGCTTATTGGAAACAAACCCGCTTGGGCGGCCGATCGAGCGTACCTCCAGGTATCTGTCGAGGGCTTCATTGGCAAGTACACGAGCACAGAACCTCTGCTCGATGCAATCGGAGTTCTCCGAGCTTTCTTTGGCCTCGGTCTCGCTCTGCGCCTTTTCAAGCCTGGGTCTACATATCAGCCGTATCCACAGCGCGAGAAGCTATACATTCACCGCAGAGTCAGTGACGCGTGGGTCATTGAGGAGGTGCATGAACTCGAATCGAGGCACTCCGAAACGATCCGTGACTTGAAGCTGCACGATCTCGACGGAGCGCTCGACACTGACGCCAAGCGCGTGGTATGGATGAACGAGAGACTGTCAGCCATCTCGGCTGTGTTTCGCGCTGGAGAACATGCCCGAAATATTGTACTAGGCGCCCAATGGCTTCTCGATAGCCATTGCGGAAGTGACGAGCTGCTGCAGTTCGTCCAGGCGGCGGTAGTTGTTGAGATTCTCCTTGGAGGCAAGGCCTCTTCCGACCTCACCGGGCTTGGTGAGCTCCTATCAAACCGCTGTGCGTACCTTATTGCGACCTCACATGCACAACGAAACGAACTCCTGCAGGACTTTAGGGATATCTATGAAGTACGATCCAAGATCGTTCACCGTGGGAAAAGTCGTTTGGATCTTGGTGAGCGCACTCTCTTTAACAAGCTACGCTGGATGTGCCGGCGCATCATTCAAGAAGAAGTCGAACTCCTGGGAAAGGATGGTGCTGGCAGCGATGCCTAACCCTTCTATCGAGCGAACATCCAACAACGGGCTTCGCACACTGTTGGCTGCCGCTCATGTCAAACGTTAGGGCACAAAAAATCAGAGATCAAGAATATGGAATGGATTTACGTAATATCAGCGATCGCTAGCTCTATCGCCGCAGTATTAGCTTGGGCTGCAAAGTTGTGGTGGAGCAAGGAGTATGGTGCAGCGAAAGATGAAATTATAAAGGCAAAAGAAGCACAAATAGAGGCGTTAAAGGGAGAGATTGAAAGCCTTAAAGAAATGACGCCGATGAAGATTCGAGAGTATTTCTTAAGTGTTAGACAGCAGCTTGAAGAGTATAACGATGCCTTGAATGGTGAGCTGGATGAAGCACGAAAAGAGATTGAAGGAAAAAACGCCGAAATTAAAAAACTTCAGTCGGAAGGGGCGCAAAAGAGCAATGAGGTAGCTAAATTAGTAAGCGAGAGAGATAAGATAGAGAGCGCTGCTAAAAATCTTGAAACCCAGTTATCTGGGCTTAAAGAAAAACATGAGAGAAAGGATGTGCTCGTTATGAAACTACAAAAATTTGACACTGAAGCACTAAACAACATGATAAGTAATTACCAGAATTTAAGAAATTCGTTAGCACATTCATCATTGGCCATAGATACAGAAAAATTCTCTAACTTTTACAAAGATTATTTTGAAGCAAGTGCAACTGCTTCCTCCGTGGCAAAAACTTGGTTAGCTATTGAAAAAGCTCACGAAACGAAAAACAAAAAAAACAATGACCAAGAAGATGATGACAATAAATAGCCCTAACACGTCGCTCCACCCGACCTCCTTCGTCGGCGGGTGAGCTTAAACGTTGAATGTCTCCTTCGGGTCGAAACCGGCTATGCGCCCAAGGCCATTCGACTTGTTTCAATACCGATCAGCCAGCCATCGAGTAAGACTAGTGCACACGCTTCTCACACTAGATTCCGGATACCCTTTTTATTCGATGCCCGTCACTAATCGAGCAGGAAGGTTATACTGGCGTTGATGCGGTACTTAGTGATCTTGTTGCCTTCTACCTTGGCCTCAAAATTCTTGATATAGATCGACTTGATACCATGCAGAGACTTGGAGGCGCGCGCGACGGCCTGTGCCGCTGCGTCTTCCCAGCTTTTTTCAGACTCTGCGAGCACCTCGATTACTTTCAGAACGTCCGGCATGATGCGCTCCCGTGGCTGTGCTTCATACGTTAGTTGTAAACATAGCTGACGAAGGATGGAGGGAAATTGATCTATATCAAACTTGCGCGGAGAATATCTGGAGTATCTTAAGTAAAAATATCTTCGAACCAAGGAGCAGCGCCCATGTCCACCCTGACCAATGCCCAATTAAAGCAACTCCGGCAACTGCTGAACAGCCGCCTCACCGAACTGCTCGAGGAGGTGCGCCAGGAGATGATCGCCTCGGGCGATCAGCACTATATCGACCTCGCCGCGGGCGTGATGGACGTCGGCGATGAATCCGTGGCGGACATGCTGACCGACATGAATGCCGCCCTTTTCGACCGTCATATTCAGGAGATACGCGATGTCGAAGCGGCACAACTGCGCATGGCCGGCCTGAGCTATGGTGCCTGCAGCGACTGCGGGGGCACGATTGAATACGACCGGCTCGCGGCGTATCCGACCGCGAAACGCTGCTACGAATGCCAGAGCCAGCACGAAAAGAGCTATGCCCACGAGGCGACGCCGCGCCTTTAGCGCCGCCGCTCCCTGTCACAAAAAACCGCCAAGGCCTACATCCTCTGCCGCGCGCAGACGCCGTGCAGCCGTTTGTGGCACACTGTAGCGTGCGTTGAGGCAAGCGCCGTCATGAATCCGCAGATGGCCTGTTATTCAAGGAGGTACGCGTGGATATCGATATGATCCAGAAGGTCTACCGGCGTTATGCGCGCGGCTATGATTTCTATTTCGGCGCGCTGTTTCAGCCCGGGCGCATGGCGGTGATCAAGGCCATGAACTGCCGCCCCGGGGAGCATATCCTTGAAGTGGGTGTCGGCACCGGGCTTTCCCTGCCGCTCTACCCGTGCCATGTGCAGATCACCGGGATTGATGTATCGCACGATATGCTGGAGCGCGCCGCACTGCGCAAGGAGCGCGACGAGTTGCATCATGTGGTCGCGCTGCAGGTGATGGATGCCGAGCAGATGCAGTTTGCGGACAACACCTTCGACAAGGTGGTGGCGATGTATGTCGCCTCCGTGGTACCCGACCCGGTGCGCCTAGTGAACGAGATGCGCCGCGTGTGCAAACCGGAGGGCGAGCTGATTATCGTCAATCACTTTCTGCACGCCCACCCCGTGGTGAGTGCCGGCGAACGCTTGATCGCGCCCCTGTCCCGGCTGCTGGGGTTTCACCCGGATTTTTCGCTGCCGGGCTTTATCGACGATACCGGGCTCGAGGTGGTGGAACAGACGCCGGTCAATCTGCTGGGATACTGGACACTCCTGCGAGCGCGCAATAACAAATCCGTGGCGTACGCTGCAGCGCCGCTGGCAGAGGTGATCGCCTACGAGGCCGGCTACAACGGCTGATCGGAGTGTTCGCCGCCTTCAGCAGATTGATAGATATGCGCGCGCGACCAGGGGAGTTTGTTATTAGTACCGCGCGTGAAGACCACCTGAAAAAGCTGTAACGAGCCGCTGTTGAAGGCCGCGAGCGAGCCGGCGAGATAAAGGCGCCAGGCGCGCACAAAATTGCGGTCGAACATCGCCTCCACCGTGCTCGCGTGCTGCTCGAAGCGCGCGAGCCAGTGCTCCATCGTTTTGGCGTAATGCAGGCGCAGGTTCTCGACGTCGAGCACGGAAAATTCACGCGGCTCGAAGATATCCATCATCTCGCGCAGCGTGGGCGGATGGGCGCCGGGAAAGATGCGCCTTTCGATCCAGGCATTCAGCGGTGCAGACCGGTTACGGCCTAGGGTATGAATCAGGCCGCGTCCTTCCGGCGTGAGTGCGCGGTGCATGACCTCGCCGAGCTCGCGGTAATGTTCCACGCCCACGTGCTCCAGCATGCCGATCGAGACAAAGGCGTCGTATTGTCCCGTGATGTTGCGGTAGTCATCCTGGATGTATTCCACGTTGTCCACGCCCTCGCTGTGCGCGCGCGCGTAGAGAATCTGTTCGTGCGATATGTTGTACGAGCTCACGTGCACGCCGTAGCGGCGCGCCATGTGACGCGCAAGCCCGCCCCAGCCGCAGCCCGCTTCCACCACACGCTCGCCGGGGCGCAGTTGCAGCTTGCGGCAGACAAGGTCCATCTTGGCAATCTGCGCGGCTTCCAGCGTCATGGCCGGCGCGGGGAAATAGGCGCAGGTGTATTGCATTTCCCTGTCGAGCCAGAGCGCATAAAAGTCGTTGCTGAGATCGTAGTGATGGTGGATGTTGCCGGAAGCGTCATCAAGGCCATTGCTGCGCGGGCGGGTGAAGATACGCGACTGCCAATGCTTGATCGCCGCCGATCCCTCTGCCGACCGGGAGCTGTGATAGAGGCTGTCGAGAAGCTCGCCCAACTCGCCCTCCACCTCAATGCCGCCGGTGCTGTAAAGATCGCCAAAGTGCAGGTCCGGATGAGCGATAAGCTGGTACAGCGCGGCGCGGTTGCGCAGAACGATGCGTGCGACGGGCGTGCCCTGCGTGGCCGCGATCTCCTCGCCGTTCCACAGCACCAGGCTGACCGGAGGCCGCCCGAGCAGGGCCAGTATTTGGTGCGCGAGCCAGCGTTCCCACGCAAAGACCTGTTGCGATGCGGGGTGATGGATGCCGATGTCCGGGATATTAAGCGCGACGGCCCTGGCCTTTTTCATATCCTGTCCTCCTTGAATAACATCTCGCAGATGACATTTGACCTCCAGTAAGGAGCATGGCAAAGTCCAAGTTCAGAAGATGGAAGTATGCCCGCAGACAGCGAAGGAGAAGTCATCATGCAGTTACCGCTCCAGATTACATTTCGTGACATCCCCCACTCGCCCGCAGTGGAAGACCGTATCCGCAAGAAGGTAGAGAAGCTGGAACTGCTCTATGAGCGGATCATGGGATGCCGTGTGGTGGTGGAGTCGGTGCAGAAGCATCAGCATCAGGGCAAACTTTTCAATGTGCGCATCGATATCACGGTGCCGGGCGCGGAGCTGGTGGTGAATCGTCATCCCCATGAAGATGTTTATGTGTCCATGCGCGACGCCTTTGACGCCGCGGGCCGGCAACTGGAGGACTATGCAAGGCAGCAGCGCGGCGACGTCAAGACGCATGGCAACACCTCGAAGGGTGACACAGAGATAACTTGAGGGGATTTTCGGGGCTTTTCCGGGAAATTTCTTTGATCTAGATCAAATCTACTGCCTGCGGTACGCGCAGTGCGAAAGTCTGATTGATTGCTACCGTTGAGGCAGCTAAAGCCGGCTGCGGGGTTTGCCGGTGTCAGCTCCGCGCGGATGCTGGCGCGGCGCTGACGGCAAGCATGCGTTCCACCGCGCGGCGCGCGGCGTGGACGACCTTCTCATCCACTTCCACCTGCGGTGACAGCGTTTCCAGTGCGGCGGCTATCTTCGCCAGCGTGATGCGCTGCATGTGCGGGCACAGCACGCACGGGCGCACGAAGTCCACCTCCGGATTTTCCGCCGCGACGTTGTCCGCCATGGCGCACTCCGTCACCATGACCACCTTGGCCGCACCGGAGGTCTGCACGTCACGGATCATGCCGGAGGTGGAGCCGACAAAATCGGCCTCGGCGCAGACTTCCGGCGGGCACTCCGGGTGCGCGAGCACACGCACACCGGGGAATTGCGCACGCAAGGCGCGGATCTGTTCGGGTGTGAAGCGCTCGTGCACCATACAGGCGCCGTGCCAGGCGATGATTTCAACGGAGGTTTGTCTGGCCACGTTGGCGGCGAGATAGCGGTCGGGCAGAAAGATTACGCGCGGACTGCCGAATTCACGCGCCGCCGCTTCGACCACGCGCGCGGCGTTGCTTGAGGTGCAGCAGTAGTCCGATTCCGCCTTCACTTCAGCGGAGGTGTTCACGTAACTTACCACCGGCGCGCCGGGATAATGCTGTTTGAGCAGGCGCACATCGGCGCCGGTGATGGATTCGGCGAGCGAGCAGCCCGCCGCAGCGTCGGGGATCAGCACGGTACGTTCCGGTGCCAGCACCTTCACCGTCTCGGCCATGAAGTGCACGCCGCACATCACGACGACCGGCGCATCGTCTTTGTTGAGCGCGGCGGCGTACTGCGCGAGTTGCAGCGAGTCGCCCACCCTGTCCGCCACACCGTAGGCGATTTCCGGCAACTGATAATTGTGCGCCAGGATGAGCGCGCGTTTTTCTTTTTTGAGTCTCTGGATGCGGTGGATCAGCGGCGCCTTGAGCAGCCAGTCCACATCGCTGATGAGGCCGTGCAGTTGCTCCCACATCGGCTGCGTCGCCTGCGCGACTGCATCGGTGAATTGCTCGTCACGGTAGGTCAGCAGGGGTGCTGCGCCGCGCGCACCGGGCGTCACGCGTGTGGTGATGGCGTCGCTCATTGCGTGCTGTGAAGTTGCTGTGTGCGCCATCGCTTGCGTTCTCAGAGTCACGGTGATTTGACTCGTCAGATACGGTATCAGTTCAAGTCAAGGCGGCTATGGAGTGGCGGGGTTCGCCTGCTGGCGAAGTCGGATGGAAAGCTCACGCAACTGCATCTCCGACGCCGGCGACGGCGCGCCGGTGAGCGGACAGGCCGCGGTCTGCGTCTTGGGGAAGGCCATCACCTCGCGGATCGAACCCGCTCCGGTCATGAGCATGGTGAGGCGGTCGAGACCGAATGCGATGCCGCCGTGCGGCGGGCAGCCGTACTTGAGCGCGTCGAGCAGAAAGCCGAATTTTTCCTGCGCCTGCTCATCGTTGATGCCGAGCAGACGGAATACCGCGCTCTGCATCTCGGGGCGGTGGATACGGATCGAGCCGCCGCCGAGTTCGGTGCCGTTCAGCACCAAGTCGTAGGCGCGCGACAGGCACGCGCCGGGGTCGCGCTCCAGCGCGGCTATGTCATCCACCGCAGGCGCAGTGAACGGATGGTGCAGCGCCGCCCAGCGGCCGTTCGCGGCGTCATGCTCGAACATCGGGAAGTCCACCACCCAGAGCGGCTGCCAGCCATGCTGCACCAGACCACGGTCGTGGCCGAGCTTGATACGCAAGGCGCCGAGTGCGTCGCACACGATCTTGGCCTTGTCGGCGCCGAAGAAGATGAGGTCGCCGTCGGCGGCGTCGGTCCGCTGCATGATTTCCGCGATGACTTCGTCCGCCATGAACTTGAGTATCGGCGACTGCAGGCCCTCGCGCCCTTTCGCACGCTCGTTCACCTTGATGTAGGCGAGCCCCTTGGCGCCGTAGATGGCGACGAACTGGGTGTAGTCGTCGATCTCCTTGCGCGTGAGCGCGCCGCCGCCCGGCAGGCACAGCGCCGCGACACGCCCGGCGGGGTCGTTGGCGGGCGCGGAGAACACCTTGAACTCCACGTTGCGCATCAGGTCGCCGACATCCACCAGCTCGAGCGGAATGCGCAGATCGGGCTTGTCCACGCCGTAGCGCGTCATCGCTTCATGGTAGGTCATGCGCGGAAACGGTTTCGGCAGCGGTGTCTCCACGGTCTTGGCGAACAACTCGCGCATCATGTCCTCCATCAGGAGCATGATGGCATTCTCATCCATAAACGAGGTCTCGATGTCGAGCTGGGTGAATTCCGGCTGGCGGTCGGCGCGCAGGTCCTCGTCGCGGAAGCAGCGCGCAAACTGGTAATAGCGGTCGAGGCCCGACATCATCAGAAGTTGCTTGAACAGTTGTGGTGATTGCGGCAGCGCGAAAAAATCGCCCGGGTGCGTGCGCGACGGTACCAGATAGTCACGCGCGCCTTCGGGTGTGGCCTTGGTGAGCATCGGTGTTTCGACATCAAGAAACCCGTGCGTATCGAGAAAGCCGCGCAGCGTGTGCGTGATGCGCGCACGCAGACGCAGGCGCTCCAGCATCTCCGCGCGGCGCAGATCGATATAGCGGTAGCGCAGGCGTGTTTCTTCGTTCACGCCTTCCTCGTCGAGCTGAAACGGCAGCGGCTGTGCGGCGTTGAGTATTTCAACATTCTCGCCAAGCACCTCGATCATGCCGGTCGGCAGCCCGGAGTTTTCCGTACCCGGCGGGCGCCGGCGCACACACCCTTTGATGCGCAGCACGTATTCGTTGCGCACGCGCTCCGCCAGCATAAAGGCCTCGACCTGCTCGGGGTCAAACACGATCTGTACCAGGCCCTCGCGGTCGCGCAGGTCAACGAAGATCACGCCGCCGTGGTCGCGCCGCCGGTGAGCCCAGCCGCAAAGGGTGATGTTCTGGTCGAGCAATGTTTCGTTGACATGCCCGCAATAATGGCTGCGCATGACGGCTATCCTGAAAAATGAAGGCTGATGTTTAAGTGTGAGGTGGTTCGGGCGGTGCACTGCCGATGGCGGGCCTGCCGCGCCACACCGGTACCACCGCGCCCATGGAGATGATCATCTTGAGGCCCTCGTCCACGCTCATGTCGAGCTCGATCGCGTCGCGCCTGGGCACCATGATAAAAAAGCCGGAGGTCGGGTTGGGCGTGGTCGGCACATACACATTGATGATGTCCTCGCCGGTCTTGGTCTGTGCCTCGCCGGCGGCAACACCGGTCTGGAGTGCCACTGTCCACAATCCGCGGCGCGGATATTCAATCAGCAGCACCTTGCGGAAGGATTGGCCGCCGGGCGCAAACAGCGTTTCCGAGACCTGTTTCGCGCCGGCGTAAATGGAGCGTACCAGCGGGATGCGTGCGAGCAGGCGTTCCCACGCCTCTACCAACTGGCGTCCGAAAAAATTGGCCACCACGATACCAGTGGTAAGGACCACGGTGGCGGACAGCAACACGCCGAGACCAGGGATGTGGATCCCAAGCAGTACATCGGGATGGTAGGCGGCGGGCAGCAGCAGCAGGGTGCGATCCATGATGTCCACCAGCAGCTTGATGACCAGCACGGTGACGCCGAGCGGCACCCAGATCAGCAGGCCGGCAATGACATAACGACGCAGGTGTGACATACGTTGTGCGCTTTAGAGTGCTGGCTTAGGCGGCATCGGTACCGCTCGCCGCCGCTGGTTTTGGCGCAGTGACGGCGGTAGCGGCGGGTGCGGGGACAGCGGCGTCTTTGGTGCCCGCAGTGCTGTCGCTGGCCTTGGCTTCACCTGTTGCTTCTGTCTGCGTTGTCTCGGCGAGCTTTTTCTTGCCGCCCTCCTTGAAGTCGGTCTGGTACCAGCCGCTGCCTTTCAGGTGAAACGACGGCGCCGAAAGCAGTTTGTGCAGGGCGGATTTGCCGCACGCCGGACATTCCGCGAGCGGCGCGTCACTGAATTTCTGGATGACCTCCAGACGGTGCCCGCAGGCAGTGCATTCATATTCGTAAATAGGCATCGGGGCAAGTCGAAAAGTGTGTGACCGGATAAATCAGTGTGTGCGCAAAATCGATACCGTATTATACTCCAAAAGCAGCCTTGAATAGCGCTCAGCGCAAAACCGGAGGCTGCCACGCCCCCTTCTGTTGCGATTAGCAAAATATGCACGGTCACACCACCACCATACCCACCCATCATCGCTCCGACTGGAGGGCGGTGCGCAGCCTGTTGCCCCACCTGTGGGAGTTTCGCGGCCGCGTGCTGATTGCCATGGCCTGCCTGGTGCTGGCCAAGCTCGCCAATGTCGGCGTGCCGTTCATGCTCAAGGAGATTGTGGACCAGCTCGACGCGGCACAGCACCCGCTGCTGGTATTGCCACTCATATTTGTACTGGGCTACGGCCTGCTGCGCCTGTGCTCGGCGCTGTTTGGCGAGCTGCGCGATGCGGTGTTCGCCAAGGTGACGCAGCGCGCCATCCGCCGCATCGCGCTCAAGGTGTTCCGCCACCTGCACGCGCTGGCGTTGCGCTTCCATCTCGAGCGCCAGACCGGCGGGCTGTCGCGCGACATCGAGCGTGGCACACGCGGCATCAGCTTTCTAATGAGCTTCATGCTGTTCAATATCCTGCCGACGCTGCTTGAGATCACTCTGGTCGCGGCCATACTGCTCAACAAGTATTCCGCCTGGTATGCGATCATCACCTTCGTCACGCTGCTGGTATATGTCGCCTTCACGCTCGCCGTCACCGAGTGGCGCATGGGTTTCGTGCGCGCCAAGAACGAGATGGACTCCAAGGCCAACACGCGCGCGATCGACAGCCTGATCAATTACGAAACGGTGAAATACTTCGGCAACGAAGACTACGAGGCGCGGCGTTACGATGAAAACCTCACCGTGCTCGAACGCGTATCGGTCAAGAACCAGACCTCGCTTGCGGCGCTCAATTTCGGCCAGAGCGCCATCATCGCGGTCGGCGTCACGCTGCTCATGTGGCTCGCGAGCGCGGAGGTGGTCAGCGGCACCCTGACGCTGGGCGATCTGGTGCTCATCAACGCCTTTCTCATCCAGATGTTCATCCCGCTCAATTTTCTCGGTTTCGTCTACCGCGAAATCAAGAACTCGCTCGCCGACATCGAGCGCATGTTCAGCCTGCTTGCGGTGGAAACCGACGTCAAGGACAAACCCGGCGCGGCAGCGCTGGCGGTGGGCGAGGGGCGCGTGCGCTTCGAGCACGTCGATTTCGGCTACGACCCCGAGCGCGAAATTTTATTCGATGTGGACTTCGAGATCGCGCCCGGCCACAAGGTCGCCGTGGTGGGGCCGAGCGGTGCGGGCAAGTCGACACTCGCACGCCTGTTGTTCCGCTTCTACGACGTGAGCGGCGGGCGCATCACCATCAACGGTCAGGACATCCGCGATGTCGCCCAGACGGGCCTGCGCGCCGCCATCGGCATCGTGCCGCAGGACACCGTGCTGTTCAACGACACCATTTACTACAACATCGCCTACGCGAAGCCCGAGGCCACGCGCGAAGACGTGTTGCGTGCGGCGCAGCTCGCGCACATCCACGAATTCATCGAATCGCTGCCCAAGGGTTACGACACTCTGGTGGGCGAGCGCGGCCTCAAGCTTTCCGGCGGCGAGAAGCAGCGCGTGGCGATTGCGCGCACCGTTTTAAAAGGGCCGAAGATTCTGATTTTCGACGAGGCCACCTCGGCGCTCGATTCCAAATCTGAACAAGCGATACTCTCCGCGCTGGCCGAGGTCGCGGCGAACCACACCACGCTCGTGATCGCGCACCGTTTGTCCACGGTGATCGACGCCGACCAGATACTGGTGCTGGATCATGGCCGCATCGTGGAACGCGGCACGCATCGCGAACTGCTCGCGCAGGCTGGGCACTATGCGCAGATGTGGGCGTTGCAACAGGAGGAGCGGCGCAGGCAGGGCGAGTTGCTGGTGGTCTCCGGCACGGGGACGTCGTGAAGCAAGTCATATTGATTACCGGCTGCTCCAGCGGTATCGGTCTGTGTCTGGCGGAAAATCTGCATACGCTGGGCCATCGCGTGTTTGCCACCGCGCGCAAACCGGACGATGTCGCACGATTGGCCGCGCGGGGCATGGAAAGCCTGCACCTCGATCTGGATGACCCGGCCTCGATACACGCTGCGGTGGATGAAGTCGTGCGCCGCACACAGGGGCGCATCGACGTGCTCATCAACAACGGCGCCTACGGCCAGCCCGGCGCAGTGGAGGACTTGCGGCGCGAGGTGCTGCGGGCGCAGTTTGAAACCAATCTGTTCGGCACCGCTGAACTCATCAACCGTGTCATTCCGCTCATGCGCGCGCAGCAGCACGGGCGCATCATCAATATCGGCTCGCTGCTGGGGTTTGTCGCGCTGCCGTATCGCGGCGCGTACAACGCGACCAAATACGCCCTCGAAGGACTCACCGATACCTTGCGTCTGGAGCTGGCGGATACCGGCATCTTCGTTTCCCTGATTGAGCCAGGCCCGATCAAGAGTAAATTCCGCGCCAACGGCTTTGTGGTCTACAGGAAAAACATCGACGCCGCACACAGCGCGCACCGCGAGCGTTACGCGGCACTCGAACGGCGGCTCGCCAAGCCGGGCCCGGCGGCGCCGTTCACCCTGCCGCCCGAGGCGGTGCTGTGCAAGGTGCTGCGGGCGCTGGCAAGCCGGCGTCCGCGCGCACGTTACTACGTTACGTTTCCGAGTTATTTATTCGCCGTGCTGCGCAGGCTGCTGCCCACGCGCGCACTCGACTGGATTTTGTCGCGCATCTCGCGCGGTGAGATGCGCTAAAAAAAGCCCTCCCGCAGGAGGGCTGAAGTACAGGTGTGCAGTGCCCAATATCCTATTAATCGCGCAGCTTGCTGAAGACATAGGAAGATTTTTCTTCCGGGGCGTGGCAGGCGAAGCACGACTTTCCGCCGTCGCTCACCAGCCGCTTGTCGTGACTGTCACCGGCGAAGCCTTCAAAACCCCAGCCGCCGGTATCCTTGAAGCGCTTGGCGTCGCGCTGCATCACACCGACCAGCTTGCGCTCGCCTTCCTGCAATGCGCTGCCGCCTTCGTTATATTTCAGCAGATCGAACACCAGCACTGCGCCGTCGGGATATTTGCCGCTCTTTAATCCCTGCACGGCCTTTTTGTTGGCGTACACGTGGTGCATGCCGCCGAACGGATTTTCCAGCGGGTGGCCAGGCTGGATCACCATGCTCTTGACGTGATGCCAGTCACGGTAGCCGTCGGGATAGCCCACTTTGCCATCCGCGGCCCACGCGGCAGTGCATGAGAGACCAGAAATCAACACCAAAATACCCACAAAACGATGTTTCATGTGATGCCCTCCTTTATTATAGTATCGAGTCGATACTATAATGCACGGGGCGGCTGTTTGTCAAGATGGTATTGAGGCGCTACTATAGGGCCATGAGCAGGCAACATGGCTATGATCTGATTGAGCGTATCGGCAACCTGCTGCGCGCCGAGGCGCGGCAGGCGGGTGCCGGGCACGGCCTGCAACCGGTGCAGTTGCAGGCGCTGGCCTACTTCGCGCGCGCCAACCGCTACAGCGATACGCCCGCGGCGCTGGCCGAGTATCTGGGCGTAACCAAAGGTACGGCGTCACAAACCCTGATGGTGCTGGAAGCCCTTGGCCTGGTGAGCAAGCGCGAGGACAAGGATGATCGCCGCGTAACCCGCGTGCAGGTGACCGCCAAGGGGCATCAGCTGCTGGACAAGCTGTTGCCGCCCGCGCTCTGGCGCAACGCGAGCGCTGAGCTCAGCGCGGCGGCGGCACAGCGTATTGAAGATGAACTGGTGAGGCTGCTGCGCGTCCTGCAGCAGGTCAATCAGTCGCGCACGTTCGGTGTGTGTAATACCTGTGAGCACTTTTTGCGTGAGGGCGGCAGGAAATTCCGCTGCGGTCTGACAGCGGAACCGCTCAGCATAGAGGAATCACGGCTGATCTGCCGTGAGCATGAACTGAAAACCGGAACCTGAAAGCCGTCAGGCTGCGCGAGGCAGCCTGACGGGTGGGAATAGATCGGGGAGGTGTTATTCCTTGCTCTTGTGTTCTTCCTTGTCTTTATCCTTGTCCGCGTCTGTGTGCTTCTCCGCTTTCTCCTTGTGCTTGGCGTCCTTCTTCTCCGCGTGGCCTTCTTTCATCGACTCTTTGTGCTTCTTCATCACGCCATGATGCTTTTCCATGGCATCATGATGCTCGTGCATCATTTCCTGATGTTCCTTTTTCATGTCATCGTGCGCGTCCTTTTTGTCATCGGCGAAGGCGGCAGTGGAAAGCAGGCTCAGGGTTGCAACAGCGAGTAAACTTTTCATAAAGATTTCCTTTGTGTGATTTGATTTCAAGGTGGAATGAGAATACAAAGCCGCACGATAATAGGGCTTTGTCGGGGAGTAGACAGACAATTACAGCCAAGGTTCATTAGGGGAGGCGACATGGCGGTTTACGCCATTGGTGACGTGCAGGGTTGTTACGATGAGCTGCTTGCGCTGCTGGAGCGCATCGCGTTTGATCCCGCCACAGACCGGCTCTGGTTCGTCGGCGACCTGGTCAACCGCGGGCCACAGTCGTTGCAGGCGTTGCGTTTTGTAAGGGGCCTCGGCCACTCGGCGCAGTGTGTGCTCGGTAATCATGACCTGCACCTGCTGGCGGTGGCCGCAGGCCATGAACGCTACGGGCGCCACGATACGTTTCAGGATGTGCTCATGGCGCCGGATCGCGATGAACTGCTCGACTGGCTGCGCCGGTTGCCGCTGCTGCATCACGACACTGCAACGGGATTCACCATGATCCACGCCGGGTTGCCGCCGCAGTGGGATCTGGCGCAGGCGCGCGCCTGCGCCGCCGAGGTCGAGGCCGTGTTGCGTGGCCCGGCGTATGCCGGATTTTTAGGACAAATGTACGGTGATGAACCGCTCGCCTGGTCCGACACGCTGCGCGGTATGGCGCGGCTGCGCTTTATCACCAATTGCCTTACCCGCTTGAGATTTTGCGATGCAGAGGGGCGGCTCGCGCTGCACGAAAAGGGCCCGCCGGGCAGCCAGCCCGCGCCTTACCTGCCGTGGTTCGAGGTACCGGACAGGAAGAGCCGCGATTTAAACATCGTCTTCGGCCACTGGTCGGCGTTGCGCGAGTATGCGGCGCAAGGCGTCTATGCGCTGGACACCGGTTGCGTGTGGGGCGGCAGCCTGAGTGCGCTACGTCTCGACGCAGAGGAACACACGCAGACACACGTCGCTTGCCGGGCGCACTGCTCCCGATTCTAGTGCCGGGATTCCTGGGGCGGGCTCAACTCCGCCAGCGGTGAAGCGGGTACCGCGTTGCCTTCACGCAAGTCGTGCGCGACGAGGTAGGCCTTGTCGTTTTTGAATGCGACGTAGCGCAGGCTGTCGTCGCCGTCGAATTTGACCGTATTGAGAATGAGGTCGTAAGGCGGGCCTTCCACGCCGTCCACGACAACGTGCATGGTGGCGCCGGTGAGTGCGCGGTAGACGATGTGCTTTCCGCCCGGGCTGAAGGACGGGCCTTCGGTGCCGATGGTGTCGTACGGTTTCTGCTCCTGGCCGTCCACTACCGCAAACAGCTTGTCACCGCGGCCCGCCCGGTAGG
Source organism: Gammaproteobacteria bacterium (assembly GCA_030655395.1). Classification (GTDB taxonomy): domain Bacteria; phylum Pseudomonadota; class Gammaproteobacteria; order SURF-13; family SURF-13; genus JAQBXX01. Next base: position 33,076 of record JAURVQ010000039.1, read on the forward strand.
CGAGACGCGATCCGTCGGGGCTGAAGGGTTCGACCAGCGGGCCGATGTAGTCGTGCGCGGCGTACTCCTGGCCATCCATCACCAGCACATATTTACCGTGGCCCCGTCCCACATAGGCACTGTGCTTGCTGTCTTGGCTGAAGACCGGCTCGGTGAGGCTGATGTCTTCGTATTTCTTTCCCGCATGGCCATCCACGACGATATACTGCTGCTCGTGCAGTTCGGCGACAAAGCCGATGTGCCGGCTGTCGGGGCTGAAGCGTGGGACGCTGAGGATTTTAGCGTGATGTGCGCTTTCCTTGCCGTTGACCACCAGGAATTGCCGCTCCTGCCGTTCGGCGACGTAGGCCACGTGCTGACTGTCCGGGCTGAACACCGGCATGATGGTGCCGATGCCATCATAGCGCGGGCCTTCGACACCACCCACCACCGCAAACTCCCTGTCTTCTTGCATGGCGCGGTAGGCAACACGCTGTCCGTCCGGGCTGAAGCTGAGCGTGGCTTCGCCGATGCCGTCATAGGGCCTGCCTTCCTTGCCGTCGAGCACGACGAACTCCACGCTGTGCCCGCCCGGCATGATTTTGCTGGCAACGTAAGCAAAACGCTGGCTGTTGGAACTGAAAACGAGCGAGCGTCGCTCGACTCCATCGTGGGTCCGGATGGCCTCGCCATTCACAACCACGACGGTTGTGCCATTGAGTTGCTTGGCCTTGTAGGCCACTTGCTTGCTGTCCGGGCTGAAGACGGGATTTATCAGGGCGTCGTAAGGGCCTTCTTCGTTGCCGTCAATCACGGCGTACCATTGCTCACCCTGTTGCGCGATGTAGGCGATGCGCCTGCTGTCCGGACTGAAGAAGCCGGTGCGCATGCCGATGCCGTCATACGGCTTGCCTTTTACGCCGTCCACCACCACGCGTTGCTGTTCGCCTTCCTGCAGCACATAGGCAATGTGTTTGCTGTCTGGGCTTACGTTAAATGAGCTGTCCTTCCAGGCCAGGATGTCGATGCTGTCGACCAGGGTTTCCGACGCTGCGCCTGTTGCGGGCGCAGCGGGAGAGATGTCCTGGGCGGCAACGACGGATGCGAGCACGGATAAAAACACGATCAGAGAAATTCTGCTTAACACAACAAACCCTCCACCGCTGCTAAAGCGGCGTTAAAAACCACCTCACGCATCACGCTCTAATGAGGGCGCTGCTCCGCCGCACAAGTATTGATGCCGAACAGGGCCGAGAGTGGACACCAGCGGATGCCGGCAGTGGCCAGCGGTATGAGGCCGAGCAACCCCCAGTAACTCGCATTGTCCTTCAGGATAAACAGGAGCGAAAGCAGCGCAAGGCCGATGATGACGCGGATAACTCTTTCAGTGTCGCCGATATTAGCCTTCATGAGACCATCTCCCCATAAATGAGTGTGTAACAGAAGGGTCGCGCCTGACGAGGCACGCCAGAATACAGTACAAGCATAACCGTAGCCGCCAGCCCAGGCAATCAGCCCAGGCAATGGCCGGCGGCTTAAGCCCGCTCCAGCGTCACAAAGCTGCAGGCATGCGGATTCTCGGCATCCGCCGCGTGCTCGGTGCGTTCTGTCTCCACCCAGGCGCCAGCGTCAAACGCGGGGAAAAAGGCGTCGCCGTCGAAATCGCCGTGCACATAGGTGAGGTACATGCGCGCCGCGTGCGGCAGAAACTGGGCAAAGATATCGGCCCCGCCCAGCACCATGATCTCGGTGCCGGCACCCGCAGCCGCGAGTGCCTCGGCGACGGAGTGCACCACGCGGCAGCCGGGCGCGCGGTAAGCGGGGTCATGGGTGATGATGATGTTGGCGCGGCCCGCCAGAGGCTTGCCGAGCGACTCGAAGGTCTTGCGCCCCATCAGCACCGGCTTGCCCATCGTGACGCGACGAAAGTGGCGCATATCGGCAGGCAGCCGCCACGGCAGGGTATTGTTCCTGCCGATGACGCGATTGCGCCCCATGGCGGCGATGAGCGAGATCATGGGGCGTTAAGGGTGCCTCTAAAAATGATGGATTTTGCTTCAAGACAAGGCGCAGCGCCGTCGAGCAGCGCAGCATACACGCCAGTATGTGAGCAGCGGAGACAAGCTGCAACGCAGTATTGGAGCAAAAGACGCATTTTTAGAGGTGCCCTTAAATCGCCACTGGCGCCTTGATGGAAGGGTGCGCCTCGTAGTTTACGATCTCGAAGTCTTCAAACGCGTAATCGAAAATCGACGGCGGTTTGCGTTTGATGACGAGTTGCGGCAGCGGATAGGGTGCGCGCGTCAGTTGCAGGTCCACCTGTTCGAGGTGGTTGAGGTAGATGTGACAGTCGCCGCCGCTCCAGACGAAGTCGCCCACTGCGAGATCGCACTGCTGCGCGATCATGTGGGTGAGCAGCGCGTACTCCGCGATGTTGAACGGCACGCCGAGAAACGCATCACACGAGCGTTGCGTAAGCTGGCAGGAAAGTTTTCCCGCAGCGACGTAAAACTGAAAAAAGGCGTGGCACGGCGGCAGCGCCATCTTGTTCAGTTCGCCCACATTCCACGCGCTCACAATCAGGCGCCGCGAGTCGGGGTTGGTCTTGAGCTGCCGCATGAGTTCGCTGATCTGGTCGATGCTGCCGCCTTCCGTTGTTTTCCATTGACGCCATTGCGCGCCGTACACCGGGCCGAGATCACCGTTAGCATCGGCCCACTCGTTCCAGATGCGCACGCCGTTGTCGTTGAGATATCTGATGTTCGTGTCACCGCTCAGGAACCACAGCATTTCATGAATCACGGACTTGAGATGCAGCTTTTTGGTGGTGACGAGCGGGAAGCCCGCAGCGAGCGGGAAGCGCATCTGGTAGCCGAATACGCTGAGCGTGCCGGTGCCGGTGCGGTCGTCCTTGCGTACGCCGTGCTTGCGGATGTGTTGCAGGAATTGCAGATATTGTTGCATGGTTAAGCGGCATAGCGAAAGATTTCAACTTCCGCACCATTTTTTACCGCTTCTTCTCCCTTCGCGAGCAATCGCTCGGTAACGGTATCGGAGAGATAATATTCTCCGCAATTTTCACATACGTCAGCAGGTACGTCTTTAATGATTACGGTTGTTTCGCCACGCTGTAGCGTTACCGTGACACGTCCAGGCCGGGCTTCACCTTGCTTGCACAATAAGCATTTCATAGCTATTTCCTCGTTTCAAAATCAGCGCTCCAGAGCAAAGGATCCGGAGGGTAGGCGGTTGCGACATAACACGTGTAATTTTCCCGGTCATATCCTATGACGACGTGAATGGCCCTGTTGCGTATGAAGCTCAGCATCAGGCAGCTCGGGAAAGGTGCGTCATCAGGATAGCGGGTGATAATCTTACCCGAAGCGATCACGGCGAGTACATCGGCTCGGCTGATGCTGCGCTCGAACATGCGCCGCACCGCGTGTCCGCTATTGCCCGGACGGCTTGCGATAAGCCCACCACATCAGCCCAAGGCCTGCGCAGATCATTGGCAACGACAGCACCTGGCCCATCGTCACCCAGCCGAACGCGAGATAACCGAGCTGTGCATCGGGCACGCGCGCGAATTCCACCATAAAACGGAACAGGCCGTAGAATAATAGAAACATGCCCGACACCGCCATCCTGGGGCGCGGTTTGGCGGAGTAACTCCACAGGATAATAAACAGCAGTGCGCCCTCCAGCGCCGCCTGGTACAACTGCGACGGATGGCGTGCCAGCGGCCCGCCGCCGGGAAAGATCATGGCCCACGGCACGTCGCTCACCTTGCCCCACAGCTCGCCGTTGATGAAGTTGCCGATACGCCCGGCGCCGAGGCCGATGGGCACGAGTGGCGCGAGGAAGTCCGTCAGCTCGAAAAAGCGTACGTGCAGCTTGCGCGCATACAGCGCCATGGCGAGCAGCACGCCGATCAGCCCGCCATGAAACGACATGCCGCCCTGCCACAGCTTGAAGATATTGAGCGGCTCGGCCAGGTAGGCCACCAGGTCATAAAACAGGATGTAGCCGAGACGCCCGCCCAGCACCACGCCGAACGCGCCATACACCACCAGATCGCTGACCTGCTCCGGCGTGAGGATGGCCCCCGGGCGCCGCGCGCGTCGCACCCCGAGCCACCAGACGGCGGCGAAACCGGTGAGATACATCAGGCCATACCAGTGCACCTGGAGCGGGCCAAGGTGCAGTGCGACGGGGTCAATGGCGGGATAAGTCAGCATGGAACTGGAATTATGTACCAGCACGTGTGCGACGTGAAGCGGAACCGCACGTCAATCGCGGGAAACATGCGCAAAAAATGCCTTGAGGTAGTCGGTTTCGGGAATCGCCGGATGCACGGGGTGGTCGGGGCCCTGATGGCCCTGGGCGATGATTTGCAGCGTGCAATCGTGTTCGCGCCCGACCTGCAGCATCACATTGAGCAGCGCTGCGCGCTCCAGGTGATACGAGCACGAGGCCGAGACGAGAATGCCGTCGGGGGCGAGCAGTGCGAGCGCCATCTGGTTCAGACGGCGATAGGCCTGCAGCCCCTGGGCGTGATCCTTTTTGCGTTTGATAAACGCAGGCGGATCGAGCACGATCAGATCGAAGGTTGCGCCATCGTCATGCAGTGATTTAAGTGCATCGAAGGCATCGGCCTTAAGTGTGCCTACACGCGATGTGACCTGGTTCAGCGCGGCGTTGCGGCGTACGAATTCGAGCGCCTGCTCCGAGGCGTCAATGCACAGCACTTCGGATGCACCCGCCACCGCCGCCTGCACACCGAAAGCGCCGAGGTAGCTGAATACATCCAGTACGCGCCCGCCGCGCGCATGGTGCTGGGTGAGGGCGCGATTGATGCGGTGGTCGTAGAACCAGCCGGTCTTCTGGCCGTGCAGCAGCGGTGCCTCGAAGCATACGCCGTTTTCTTCCAGCAGCAGGCACTCGGCGGCGGTGCCGTGTGCGGTTTCCACATAGCTCGGCAAACCTTCCAGTGCGCGCATGGTGCTGTCGTTGCGCAACAGAATGACATCAGGATTGAGTACGTTGTGCAGCGCGCTCAAAATTTCGGTTTTTGCGCGTTCCATGCCGGCGGTGGTGATTTGCACCACGACCGTTGCGCCATAGCGGTCGACGACGAGGCCCGGCAGACCGTCGCCCTCGCCGAACACGAGGCGGTAGTAGGGTTTGTCGAACAACCGCGTGCGCAGCGCGAGCGCGTGCGTGAGGCGCTGGGTCAGCAGTGCTGCACCCAGCACGCGCTGCGGCGCACGGCTGATGAGGCGCGCGCAGATGAGTGAATGCGGATTGACGTAACCGCTGCCGATGATTTTTCCGCGGCTGTCCTCAACACTGACCGCATCGCCTGGCTCGAACGCATCGAGCGGTGTGCGCCCGACATCGACCTCGTTGCTGAATACCCACAGATGGCCCGCGCGCAGACGGCGGTCTTCATTTTTTTTCAGGCGCAGCGGCGCAAGCAGCATGGCGTATGTCCAGCGTCAGGCGGGTATTGTGGTGGAGGGTGCCGCGCCGAACGACAACTGCACACGGGTGCCCGCACCCGGCTTGCTGGCGATGTCGATGCGCCAGCCGTAACGGTCGCAGATACGCTTGACGAGCGAGAGCCCGAGTCCCATGCCCGCGGTCACGCTCGGCGCGAGGCTGCCGCGATAATGGCGCTCGTATACGTGTGGCAGATCGTGCGGCGGGATGCCGATACCGGTGTCCTCAATGCTGACGCTGTCGTGTCCAAGGCGCAGAATGATGCGCCCGCTGGTGGTGTAGTTGAAGGCATTGCGCACCAGGTTGCCGAGCACGATGTGCAGCACCGGTGGCGCCGCCGTTATGTACGGTTCCGCCTCTGTTTCCATCACCAGCTCGATGGGTTTGCCGGCGAGCAGGTAACGGTGCTGCTCGACGGCCTCGTGCAGCACCGGCGCCACGGCATAGCGCGTGGCGGTGGCCGGCTGCGATCCCGGTTCGTGCGACAGTAACAACAGGCCGGTGACTGCATCCGAGATCGCGGTCACGTTGCGTTCGATGCGTTGCAGGCATTTTTGCGTCTGCGCGGACAGACCCGGCTCCGTGAGCAACAGCTCGACCGCACCTTTCAGTGCCGCGAGCGGCGTGCCCAGCTCGTGGCTGGCGTCATTGGCGAAATCGCGCTCGCGTTGAATAAAGGCCTGGATGCGGCCAGTGTCGTGATCGATGGCGGTGGCGAGTGCGCCGAGTTCGTTATCAGCGTCGATGCCGGGCAAGAGCGCGTAGCGTGACAGCCACCGACCGGCAAGAACCGACAGCACCAGCCCGGCCAGCAGGAATAAAACAAGATAAAGATGGTCCGACGCCTCCGCTGCAAGATCATAGGTGGCGAAAAAGTACATATCATCAACTTGCTTTACGGCGACACGATATTCGCGCCCCTGATATTCGATGGTATGAGTGCCGGGCGAAAGTGCGGCGAGGTAGGGGGGAATGCCAAAGTTGTTTGCGCCGCGTGTCATGTAACCGCGTATCTGCGGCGTGCTGTCCGGCGGCAGGGTATGTGTGTTGCGGAAGTAGGCGATGCGGTAGTCCATCTGCGCAGCCAGAATCTGGTCAATCAGCCGCGTCTCCATGCGCTCGGAGATGAAATAGATGCCATAGGTAAATGCGCCGCTGAGCAGGGTGCCGAACAACAGAAACGACAAAATGATGCGAGCGCGCAGCGTACTGCTAAAGTGCATTCGGGTCCACCAGGCGGTAGCCAATGCCCCGGATGTTGTGCAGCAGCGGCACTGAAAACGGCTGATCGATGGCGCTGCGCAGGATATGCATGTGGGCGCGCAATGAGTCGCTGTCCGGCGGCGAGCCGTGCCAGATTTCCGCAGCGAGCTCGCGATGTGTCACAACGCGGTGCGTCTCGCGCATCAGCAGCGTGAGCACGCGCAGCCCGATGGGCGAGAGGCCGATCGATTGCCCCCCGCGCGCGCAACGCAAGGTTTGCGGATTGAGTTCGAGGTCTGCCACGCGCAGCACGTCGTGCGGATTATCTCCCGTGCTGCGGCGCGCGAGCACCAGCAGGCGTGCTTCCAGTTCCTGCAGCGCGAAGGGCTTGACCAGGTAGTCATCTGTGCCGCTGTCGAAGCCGCTGAGTTTGTCGCTCAGCGTATCGCGCACGGTGAGCATCAGTACCGGCGTGGTCTTGCGCCCGTCGTGGCGCAGCTTGCGGCACACCTCGATGCCGTCCATCCCCGGCAGCATGAGGTCGAGTACGATCACGTCGTAATTGTTGGTGACGGCGAGATGCAGGCCGGTAACGCCGTCGCCGGCACTATCTACCACGTGCCCTCGACCAGTGAGGAAATCACTCACGTTGGCGGAGATATCGGGGTTGTCTTCTATGATGAGGACGCGCATGTTTAACCCCGCAAGTTGTCGTCCGGTGGCCGCGAGACAAACGCCCCGGGCCCAGCGTATAGTTACTCAGGAGACACCAAGCCAAGAATATACTACAGCCGGGTGTCTCCTGAGTAACAACCCGGTTTACTCTACCCCCACCCTGTCCCGCCACCTCAACCAGGGGCGGGGACGTGTAGGAGAGTGTAGCCTGAAGACTGATTGATGAGTAGCTATGCCACTATGGAAAGGTCAATGACCGCGGCAAATTGCCACACCAACCGGCTGAGTCACGAGACCAGCCCCTATCTGCAACAGCACGCCCATAATCCGGTGGACTGGTATCCGTGGGGGCCGGAGGCGCTGGAACGCGCCCGGCGCGAGGACAAGCCGATCCTGCTTTCCATCGGCTACTCCGCGTGCCACTGGTGCCACGTCATGGCGCACGAGTCGTTCGAGGACCCGGCCACCGCCGAGGTGATGAACGCGCTGTTCGTGAACATCAAGGTTGACCGCGAAGAGCGCCCCGATCTCGACCGCATTTATCAAACGGCGCACCACCTGCTCACCCGGCGCAGTGGCGGCTGGCCGCTCACCATGATGCTGGCGCCGGACAGCCACGCCCCGTATTTCGGTGGCACCTATTTTCCGCGTGAGGCGCGTTACGGCCTGCCGGCGTTTACCGACCTGCTGCAGCGCATCGCCCGCGCCTGGCACGAGCAGCGCAGCGATATCGAAGCGCAAAACCAGACCTTGGTCGCGGCGCTGGCGCCCGCCCCGCCCGCGGCTGCCAAACCCGCACTCAATGCCGTGCCGCTCGCCGCCGCACGCCATCAACTGGAATCCAGTTTTGATGCGCACCACGGCGGTTTCGGCTCTGCACCAAAATTCCCGCACCCGCCGCATATCGAACGCTTGCTGCGCCACTATGCGCACAGTCTGATGGGTGAGCCCGATGCTGAGGCGTTGCGCATGGCCACCGCCACGCTGCGCGCGATGGCGCAAGGCGGCATCTACGACCAGATCGGCGGCGGCTTCTGCCGTTACGCGGTGGACGAGCGCTGGCTGATCCCGCACTTTGAAAAAATGCTGTACGACAACGGCCTGCTGCTCGGCCTCTACGCGCAGGCGTACGCGCTCACGCGCGAAGCACTGTTCAAAGACATCGCGCTGGAAACCGCGCGCTGGGCCATGCGCGAGATGCAGTCATCGGAGGGCGGCTATTACTCCGCGCTCGACGCCGACTCGGAAGGCCACGAAGGAAAGTTTTACGTGTGGTCGCGGGACGAAATACGCACCGTTCTCGATACGCAGGAATACGATATTGCCGCGCGCCGCTTCGGCCTGACGCAGGCCGCCAATTTTGAAGACAGCGCATGGCACTTATATGCGGCGGCGGATAGCGCAACCATCGCGCACGAATTGAATTTAACCGAGGCGCGAGCCGCGGAAATTATCGATTCCGCGCGCCGCAAATTATTCACTGTGCGTGAAGCGCGCGTAAGACCCGGCCGCGATGAAAAAATCCTCACCTCGTGGAACGCGCTCATGATCAAAGGCATGGCGCTGGCCGGGCGCCTGCTGGACGCCCCCGAGTGCACCGCCTCCGCCGAACGCGCGCTCGACTTCATCCGAGCCACACTGTGGACAAACAAACGGCTGCTCGCCACGTATAAAGACGGCCGGGCGCATCTGCCGGCCTATCTCGACGACCATGCGTTTCTGCTCGATGCGCTGCTCGAAATGCTGCAAACGCGCTGGCGCACCGGCGACTTGCAATTCGCCGTTGAAATCGCCGACGTCATGCTCGAACACTTTGAGGACAAACAGAACGGCGGCTTCTTCTTTACTGCGGATGATCACGAGCAACTCATTCAGCGCCCCAGGCCGCTCTCCGATGACGCCACACCCTCGGGCAACGGCATTGCGGCATTGGCGCTGGGCAGGCTCGGCCATCTGCTGGGTGAGCCGCGCTATCTCGACGCCGCCACGCGCACGCTGGAGGCCGCGTGGAGCGAAGTGGCGCGCATGCCATACGCCCACGGCACGCTGCTCAGCGCGCTCGAAGAGCAGTTGCATCCGCCGCAGATCATCGTCCTGCGCGGCGATGCCGCCGTGCTGCAACCGTGGCGCGATCTGTGTAACAAATATTATGCCCCACGTCGCCTTGCGTTCGCCATTCCCGCGGCTGAACAAAATCTCCCCGGCGTGCTCGCGCAGCAGAGTCCGGCAACAGGCGTCACGGCCTATGTGTGCGAGGGAGTGTCCTGCTCCGCACCCATCACGGACCTTTCCGCGCTCGAAGCAAGACTCGCAGCGCGCAAATAACGCTGCTACAGCGCGTAACCGAAACTCTCTTTAAACCGCGCATCAAATTCATCACGCGTAAAGCTGTGGTTCTGCGTGCCTGCCTGTTCCACTTTGAGCGCGCCCATGAGCGCTGCTACGCGTCCGGTGGTGCCCCAGTCCAAGCTGTTCATCAGGCCGTAGAGCAGGCCGGCACGGTAGGCGTCGCCGCAGCCGGTGGGGTCTAATACTTTATCTACCTTCGCCACCGGAATTTCCAGGTGCTTGCCGTCGGCGTAGATGCTGGAGCCTTTGACGCCGTGCGTGACGATGAGGGCATCGACGAGTTTTGCAAGTTCGTGCAGCGACTTTCCGGTGCACTGCTGCATGAGCTGGAGTTCGTAGTCGTTGAACGCGGCCCAGGTGGCCTGTTTCATGAACGTCATGAGGTCGTCGCCGCTGAACATGGGCATGCCCTGGCCGGGGTCGAAGATGAATGGAATGCCGGCGGCGTGAAATTGCGTGGCGTGCTCCACCATGCCGTCGCGACCGTCGGGGGCGATAATGCCAATGCTTACGCCTTGCGCGTCGCTCACGCGGTTGGCGTGGGCGAAGTTCATCGCGCCCGGATGGAATGCGGTGATCTGATTGTCGTCCAGGTCGGTGGTGATGAATGCCTGCGCAGTGTAGCTTTTATCGATGAGCTTGACGTGCGTGCGATTGATGCCGCAGCGGTCCATCCAGTCCGTGTAAGGGCCGAAGTCGTTGCCCACCGTACCCATCGGCAGCGCCTTGCCGCCCAGCAGGTGGAGGTTGTAGGCGATGTTACCCGCGCAGCCGCCGAATTCGCGGCGCAGGTCGGGCACCAGAAACGAGACGCTCAGAATGTGCACCTGGCTGGGGATGATGTGATTCTTGAAGCGGTCATGAAACACCATGATGGTGTCGTAGGCGAACGAACCGCAGATCAGTGCAGACATTGCAGGACTCCTTGATTTAAAAAGTCAGTAGCCCATGACGCCGCAAGGCGATCAGGGCGCTTTATGCCAGGTCAGGTCGAGCTCGCGCGCCGCCTTGACGTCATCCAGGCGCCGCACCGGCGTGGTGTAAGGCGCGCCCTTGAGTTTTGCAGCGTCGGCGCGTGCCTCGGCCAGTATCTTTTGCATCGCGTCGATAAAGCCGTCCAGCTCTTCCTTGGTCTCGGTCTCGGTCGGCTCGATCAGCAAACACTCCGGCACCAGCAAGGGAAAATACGTCGTCGGCGCGTGGTAGCCGTAGTCGAGCAAACGCTTGGCGACATCCATCGCAATCACGCCGGTTTCGTCCCTGAGCTTCTTCAGGGTGAGAATGAATTCATGCGTCGCGCGGCGCTTGGGGAAGGCGGCGACGTAGCCCGCCTGGGTGAGGCGCGCCATCAGATAGTTGGCGTTGAGCGTCGCATAGTGCGCCACGCGCGGCATGCCCTCGCGCCCGAGCAGGCGCGCGTAGACGTAAGCGCGCAGCAGCACGCCCGCGTTGCCCATGTGCGCGGACAAACGCCCGATGGATTGCGGGCAATCTTTTTCCGTGAGCCAGCGGTAACTGCCGTCGTTTTCCCTGCCCACAATGGGGATGGGCAGAAACGGTTGCAGTCTTTCGTTCACACCTACCGGACCCGCGCCGGGGCCGCCGCCGCCGTGCGGCGTGGAGAAGGTCTTGTGCAGATTCATGTGTATCACGTCGAAGCCCATGTCGCCCGGCTTGACCAGGCCGAGAATGGCGTTGAGATTGGCGCCATCGTAATACAGCAGGCCGCCTGCGTCGTGCACGATGGTGCGTACCTCCAGAATATCTTTTTCGAACACGCCGAGCGTTGAGGGATTGGTGAGCATCAGGCCTGCGGTATGCGGCCCCACCGCAGCGCGCAACAGTTCAAGGTCGATGTCGCCGTCGGCGTCGGTCGGAATCTCGCGCACCGTGTAGCCGCACATCGCGGCGGTGGCGGGATTGGTGCCGTGCGCGGCATCGGGCACCAGGATTTCCGTGCGCGCACTGTCGCCGCGCGCGTCGTGATAGGCGCGGATCATGGCCACGCCGGCGAACTCGCCTTGCGCCCCCGCCATCGGGGTGAGTGACACCGCCTGCATGCCGGTGACGTCTTTCAGGATTTCCTGCAATTCATGCATGCAGGCGAGAAAGCCCTGGCTGAAGGTTTCCGGGGCCTGCGGATGACGGCCCGCAAAGCCCGGCAGCAGCGCGAGCTTGTTGCACGCGCGCGGGTTGTACTTCATGGTGCAGGAGCCGAGCGGATAGAACTGGGTGTCGATGGAAAAGTTCTTCTGCGACAATCTTGTGTAGTGCCGCACCACCTGCATCTCGGACACCTCGGGCAACACAGGGCGCCGTGCGCGCCGAAGATGCGAGGGAATGCCGCTAGTTTCCGCCCTGTCGAGCGGAGACTGCGAGGAATTGGTGCGGCCCGGTTGCGAATGTTCAAAAATCAGCATGGTGTTCTCGTAGGTGGCTTGATCTCAATCGTCGCCACGCGTAATGTGGTCATTCAACGGAGGTATATGTTATGACGATGACCACAGACCGCATAGTGCTCGCCTTTGCCGGCAGCGTTATTCTCATCAGCCTGGTTCTGTCGCAGCTTCATTCGCCTTATTGGCTTTGGGTGACGGCCTTTGTCGGCGCCAATCTGCTGCAAACCGCATTCACCGGCTTTTGTCCCCTGGCCAGAATCCTGGTCGCGTGCGGCGCCAAGCCCGGACCGGGCTGCATGTAAAGCCTATTGTAACGCCGCAAGTGCCTTGTCGTAATCTGGTTCCTGCCCGATTTCGGGCACCATCTCCGTGTATTTCACCTTGTCGTTTTCATCAATCACGACCACCGCACGCGCGGTGATGCCGGCGAGCGGGCCGTCTTCGATCAGCACGCCGTAGTCCTTGGCGAAATGGCGATCGCGCATCATCGACAGCGTGATGACGTTTTTGGTGTTCTCCGCAGTGCAGAAGCGGTTCATGGCGAAGGGCAGATCGGCGGAGATCATCAGCATCACGGTGTCGGCGCTGGCCTTGGCGTGCTCGTTGAATTTTTTCGTACTCAGCGCGCACACCGGCGTGTCGAGGCTGGGCACGATGTTGAGCAATTTTTTCTTGCCGCGAAAATCGGCCAGTGTCTTGTTGGCGAGATTGGCATCGGCCAGATTGAAATCGGGGGCCTTGCTGCCGACTTTCGGCAGGTCGCCGTTAGTGTGTATGGAGTTGCCTTTGAGTGTGATGGTGGCCATGGTGTTCTCCTTCTTCGTTGAGCGGAACTACTGTGTCAGTATACGCCGCAGACTGGCAGCATAGGCGTCCAGATCGGCGTCGCGTTTGGTTTCGGTGGCGCACACCAGAATCGCATCGCCCAGTTCCGGATAGTGCGCGCTCAAATCATAACCGCCGAGGATACTATCTGCGGCGAGTGCCTTGAGCACGTCGCGCGCCGGTTTATTCACACGCAGCACCGCCTCATGAAACAACGGGCGGCTGAACACCCGGCTCACGCCCGGAATCGCGCAGAGTTTCTCCACCAGCCGTTGGGTGTTGGCATGGCACGCCGACGCGACGCGCTCCAGACCCTCCGGCCCCAGCAGCGCCATGTGTATCGTCGCGGCGGTCACCAGCAAACCCTGATTGGTGCAGATGTTGGACGTGGCCTTGGAGCGGCGGATGTGCTGTTCGCGCGCCTGCAGCGTGAGCGCAAAACCCGGTTTGCCGTCGAGGTCCACGGTGCGTCCGATGATGCGCCCCGGCATCTGGCGCACGTATTGTTTTTTGCAGCACATGAAACCAAAATACGGCCCGCCGGAAGACAGCGGCGCGCCGAGCGGCTGACCTTCACCGCACACGATGTCGGCGCCCGTCCCGCCCCATTCTCCCGGCGGCTTGAGCAGTGCGAGCGAGACCGGGTTCACCACCGCAATCACCAGCAGGCCGTTCGCATGCGCCCAGTCGGTGAGCGCATCGACTTCTTCCAGCACGCCGAAGAAATTCGGCTGCGGGATTACGAGTGCGGCGAAGTCGCCGGACTTGAATTGTTGCAGCGCTTCAGGAACCGTGTGCCCTTCCCCGGCACAATAAGGAATCTCGACCAGCTCGATGTGCTGGTGGTGCACGATGCTATGCACCACCGCGCGATAGACCGGATGCACCGTGGCGGGCATCAGCACGCGGCGTGATTTGCCGTGCGTGCGCACCGCCATGAGCACGGCCTCGGCCAGCGCCGAGGCGCCGTCATAGAGCGAGGCGTTGGAGACCTCCATGCCGGTGAGGTTCGCCATCATGGTCTGGAATTCATACAACAATTGCAGCGTGCCCTGGCTCGCCTCGGCTTGATACGGCGTGTAGGCGGAATAAAATTCGCCACGCGTGGTGATCTCCCATACCGCGGCGGGGATGTGGTGCTCGTACGCGCCCGCACCGATGAAGCACAACGGCGCCCCGTCCTGTGCGGCGTATTCGCTCATCAGGCGCGTGACCTCCATTTCGGAGAGGCGCGTGGGCACCGCGCTCAATTGCGTCTCGCGCAGTTGCGGCGGAATCTCTTCGAACAGGTCGTCGATGCTGTTTGCGCCGATGGCGGCGAGCATCGCGGCGACATCGGCTTGGGTGTGCGGGATAAACGGCATGGTATTATTTAATGGCTACTAATGTGTTTCGGAGGCGATAAATGTTTCATAGCTTTTGGCATCCAGCAGGTTATTCAATTCCGCCGGATTGGAAGGCTTTAGACGCAGCATCCAGGCCTTGCCGTAGGCGTCCTTGTTCACCAGCTCCGGCTGGCCGGTGAGCGCGGGGTTGGCCTCGATCACGTCCCCCGCGATGGGGCTGTAGATGTCGGAGGCGGCCTTCACGGATTCCACTACGGCGCAGGCTTCCCCTGCTTTCAGCGTGCGTCCGGCCTGCGGCACGTCGATGAACACCACGTCGCCCAGCAAATCCTGCGCGTGATCGGTGATGCCCATGGTCACCGTGCCGTCCTTTTGCACATCCACCCATTCGTGGGTTTTGGTGTACTTGAGATGTTTTGGGATATTGCTCATGCCCTGAGTCCTCTCAGAATTTCAGATTAAAGATTTGCCGTTGCGTACAAACGGCGGTTTCACGACGCGTGCCGGGTGCAGTGTGCCGCGGATATCCACCGCCACGCGCGCGCCGGTCGCCGTGGGCACGCGCGCCAGCGCGATGGCCAGGCCGAGTGTGGGTGCGAAACTGCCGCTGGTGATTTCGCCAGAACCAGCGTCGGCGCCCACACCTTCGACGATCACTTTTTGATGATTGCGCAGCACGCCCTTGTCTTCCAGCACCAACCCCACCAGTTTGCGCGTGACGCCTTGCGCCTTTTGTTTTTCCAGTGCGTCGCGCCCGATGAAGTTGCGCGCGGCGGGTTCCCACGCCACCGTCCACTCCAGTCCGCATTCCAGCGGAGAAATGGTTTCATCCATGTCCGTGCCGTAGAGGTTCATGCCCGCTTCGAGCCGCAGCGTGTCGCGCGCGCCGAGGCCGATGGGTTTGACGCCTTGGCCCAGCAACGCGCGCCACATTGCGGCGGCGTCTTTGCCCGGCAGCAATATCTCAAAGCCATCTTCGCCGGTGTAGCCGGTGCGGCCGATGAAGATGTCGCCCGCGTGTGCGGCGTAAAAAGGTTTGAGTTGCGCGGCCTGCTCACGCAGGGCGTCGTTGACACCGGCCAGCACGCCATACACCCGTTCACGCGCATTGGGGCCCTGCACGGCGATCATGGCGAGCTCAGGCCGTTCGGTAACGGTGATGTTATACGCCGCCGCTTGGGTGTTGATCCAGGCCATATCTTTCTCGCGCGTGGCGGCGTTTACCACTATGCGGAACCACTGTTCATCCATGAAGTAGACAATGAGGTCGTCAATCACGCCGCCCTGCGCATTCAGCATGCAGGTGTAGAGCGCCTGATTTTGCTTGAGCTTGTCTACATTGTTGGCGATGAGGTATTGCAGAAACGCGCGCACCTGGGCACCGTGCAAGTCCACGATGGTCATGTGCGAGACGTCGAACATGCCGGCGTCGCGCCGCACCTGATGATGCTCTTCGACCTGCGAGCCGTAATGGATGGGCATGTCCCAACCGGCGAAATCGACAATCTTCGCGTGCAGCGCCAGGTGTTCCTGATAGAGCGGTGTTTGGCGGCCCATGATGTTCTCGCGTAAAAATCAAAAAGAAAAGGGCGAGAGCAACGCATTCACGGTGCGCTGCTCTCGCCCCTCTGTCCTGTGACCTGAGAGATTGAACCCCTTCGGTGCCTGACCACGGATATCAGCGGTCAGAACTCTCCAGAATATAGTGCTGTCTACGCGGTCCTTTTGCCTGAGCGTTTCCGGGCGGTTTGCGCCGTCGGCGTCCGGCACCGGTGCGACGGTGTCAGATCTCTCCCGCGAAGATCAAGCCTACTATACCGTGCGCGTGCGGTGAATCCAAGCCAAATTGCTCAACCCGGTGCGACAAAAAATCCGCCGTAACTGCTATCCACAGTTGACAGATGTTGCGCCGCTGTTGAAGATGTAGGCAATCTGACCCCGGGAGGCCCCATGAAAGAAATGCCGCAGCAGACCAACCGCGTCGTAATACGCTCCCTGCACATCATTGAATGGGTGGGCCTGTCGCTGATCACCGTCGCTACCATGGTGGCAGTGGGGCAGGAAATTGGGCTGATGGTGGCGAACCGGGTGGTGTTGTTGCAGGATATCCTGCTGCTGTTTATCTATCTTGAAATCTTCACCATGGTCGGTCTCTATTTCAAGAGCGGCAAGCTGCCGGTGCGTTATCCGATTTATATCGCCATGGTGGCGATAGCGCGTTACATCATTATTGGTCTAAAGGACCTGGATGGCTGGTCCATGGTTGCGTTTTCCATCGCCATTCTGGTGCTGGCGGTCGCGGTGCTGGCCATACGCTACGGCCACCTGCGTTTTCCTTACGAGGAATAGGTCACGCTTGTGTGCTGGTGGAGCGCATCAGCAGCCGCACCGGGATCAGTCCCACCAGGATCAGCACCAGCGCGGGTAGCGCCGCGCGCTGCCATTCGCCCTCCGAGGTCATTTCGAAGATGCGGATGGCAAGCGTATCCCAGCCAAACGGGCGCAGCAGCAGCGTCGCCGGCATCTCCTTCATGACCTCGACAAAGACCAGCAGGGTGGCGGAGAGCAGGCCGGGCCGCAGCATGGGCAGATACACCCGCCACAGGATTTCCCTTTGCCCCGCGCCCAGGCTGCGCGCGGCCTGCGTGATCGACGGCGTGATGCGCTCCAGGCCGCTCTCCACCGGGCCATGCGCGACGGCGAGAAAACGCACCAGATAGGCAAACAGCAATGCCGTGAGCGAGCCTGCAAGTGCGAACCCAGCGGGTGTGCCGAGCCACGTCTCGCTGAAGGTGTCGATCCCCCTGTCCAGCCACGTCAGCACCAGCATGATGCCCACCGCGAGTACCGTGCCCGGCAGCGCGTAGCCCAGCGTGGCAAGGCGGATCAGGGCGTGGGTCAGGTTATCGCGGGAGCCGCGCCGCGCTGCGGAGAGCAGCAAGGCCGCGGACACGGTAATGAGCGCGGCGAATGCGCCGAGTGCCAGCGTATGCAGCGTAAATTCGATATAGCGCGTATCCAGACCGCTGAGCGCCGTGTCCGCGGCCCAGACCAGCAGTTGCGCCAGCGGCACGAGAAAGGCGGCGGACAGCACCACGCCAGCGGCGGCGGTCGCGCCCCAGGCACGCGCACCCGTGAGGCGAAAGCGGCGTTCGTGCGCGAGCTTGCCGCCGCTGTGAAAACGCGCCGCGCCCCGGAAGTGGTGCTCCAGATAGAAGGCGAACGCCACGAACAGCAGCAGCAGTGTGGAGAGCTGTGCCGCCGCGTCGATACTGAACAACCCGAACCAGGCCTTGTAGATCGCGGTGGTGAAGGTGTCGTAGTTGAAAATGTATACCGCGCCGAAGTCGGCGAGCGTCTCCATGAGTGCGAGTGCTACGCCTGCCGCGAGCGCCGGGCGCGCGGTGGGCAGCGCCACGCGCAGAAACGCCTGCCATGGCGTGAGGCCCAGCATGCGCCCGCACTCCAGCAGGGTGCGCCCCTGCGAGAGGAACGCCGCGCGCGCGAGCATGTAAACGTAAGGATAGAGCGCAAGCACCATCACCACAATGATACCGCCTGTGGAGCGGATGGCCGGCAGCCGCAGATCCGCGCCGAACACCGTACGCAGCGCCGTTTGCAGCGGGCCGCTGAAGTCCAGCAGGCCAATGGCGACGAAGGCGAGTACGTAAGTGGGCACGGCAAGCGGCAGCATCAGCGCCCACTCGAACATGCGCCGGCCGGGAAACTCGCACATCGCAGTGAGCCATGCGAGCCCCGCGCCCAGCACCAGCACGCCCACTCCGACGCCCGCCGTCAACACCAGCGTGTTGCGTACCAGTTCGCCCAGCACGGTATGCGCCAGATGGCGCCATACCTCGCCCTCCGGGTGTAGCCAGGAGAGGAACGGCACCAGGATGGGAAGCGCGACCAGCGCGGCGATGAGCAGCGTGACCATATGCCAGCCGCTGTTCATGCGGCGCGCGCGAACCCCCAGATGGCCTGGGGCCATGGCGCCGGTGCCGGGGTGTGCGCTCACGTGGGCTTATTTATATCCCGCGCGATCCATCAGCATCACCGCCCGGGCTTGTAGTTTACCGGCCTCGGCGACATTGATGGTGTCCTGTTTGAATGCGCCCCACGAGGCCACCAGCGGATCGGGTTGCACCTGCGGGTTGGCGGGAAACTCCAGGTTGGAGTCAGCGAACAGATGTTGCGCCTTGTCGCCGGAGAGCCATTCAAGGAATTTCAGCGCCGCCTGCGCATGCCTGGCGTGCTTGGTAACGCCGGCGCCGGAGATGTTCACGTGCACGCCACGGTCGTTCTGGTTCGGCCAGTAGAGCGCGAGCGGCAGTTCCGGCTTGCTCTTCATGAGTCGCCCGTAGTAATAGGTGTTGACGATGCCCACGTCGCACTGACCGGCGGCGATAGCCTCCATCTCCTTGGTATCGTCCGAGTGCGGTTCGGTGGCGAGGTTCGTGACCCAGCCGCGCACGATCTCCTCGGTCTTCTGCTCGCCCAGGCGCGCGATCATCATCGCCACCAGCGACTGGTTGTAGACCTTCTTCGAGGAACGCAGGCACAACCGGCCCTTCCATTGCGCCGCGCCCAGGCCTTCATAGGAAGCGAGGTCGGCGGGCTTCACCTTTTGGGTGTTGTAGACAATGGTGCGCGCCCGTACCGAGAGACCGTACCAGTAGCCGTCCGGGTCGCGCAGATGGGCGGGAATATTGTCGTGCAGTGTTTTGGACTCGACCTTGGCCAACACGCCCTCCTGTGCCGCCTGCCACAGGTTGCCGGCATCTACCGTGATCAGAAGATCGGCCGGTGTGTTCTTGCCCTCGGCCTTGAGGCGTGCGAGCAGCGGGCCCTCCTGGCCGGTGACGAACTGGATATTGACACCGGTTTCCTTGGTATAGGCATCAAACAAGGGCTTGATCAGTTGTTCGTTGCGTGCCGAGTAAACCACAATCTCATCCGCCGCCTGGACAGGCGCAAAGGCGAGGGGCAGCAGGGCAAGCAGCGACAGCAAGGCATAACGTAAGGGTTTCATTACAGGCTCCATGAAAGTAAGGTCACCATGTAATGATAATTATTATCATTTACCAATGCAAGTGTCTGTAGGGTCACCTTGATCGCGCCTAGCCAAGGGCGCTGTTCAGCAGCTTGAAGGCCGCGAACAGCAGCACCAAGGCCAGTAAACGCTGCAAAACCACGGGCGGGAGCCGGAAAGCACCCGTGTGAGAGCCGAGGCCGCCGCCGAGGATGACGGCGGCGGCGAGCAGGCCGGTCAGTGTCCAGTCAGGCGGCGCTTGCGCAGTCTTCGCCAGCAGTCCGGCGCAGGAGTTGAGGAAAATAAAGGCGGCGGACACGGCGGCGGTTTTTTTGGCGTCCGCCCAGCCGAGCGCCAGCAGCAAGGGGCTCAGGAAAATACCGCCCCCTATACCGAGCAGGCCGGCGAGAAAGCCCAGCAACAGTCCGACGGGCAGGCCGATGAGGTAGAGACGTTGTGGCGTGAGATCGTCCCTGGCCGTCAGCGGACGGGAAAAAATCATGAAGCGCACGGCGGCGGCCAGCAAGGTGACGCCCAGCAAAATGGAAAAAGCGTCCGGCGACAGGTGCAGCGCACCGCCCACATAGGCGGCCGGGATGGAGGTAATGACGAACGGCGCCAGCAGGCGCGGATCGAAATGCCCGGCGCGCTGATAGTGGAAAAATGCCAGCCCGCTGACCAGCAGATTCAGCGCCAGCACCGTCGGCACGATGTCCGCACGCGCAAAGCCGAACAGCGCGAAGAGGGCGAGGTAAGTCGAGGCCCCGCCGTGGCCCACCGAGCTGTACACCAGCGCGGTAACGAAGAACAGCGGAACCAGCCAAAGCAGGTCAGCATCCATGTGTGATATTTACCACGGCGGCATGGTCGCTCCTGCGCATCCATGCGACGTGCAGGGACGCACTAGTGTCACGGGAGGCAGGACGCCGGGAGTGACCGCCCGCGACATTCGCAGAACCCTTCGCTTGCGCTCTTCCCTGTGCAGCACAAAAAAAAGCCAGCGGGTTAGGCTGGCTTTTAGTAAGGCAAAGTCGAAAATGATTATTTTTTCAGGGATACGATAAAGTCCGCGAGCTGCTCGATGTCGGCATCCGACACGCGCGGCGAGTAGGCGGGCATCACGCCCATCTGCCAGCGGCCCGTGCCGCCTTTCTTGATCCACTCGACCAAGGCTGCCTTGGCGCCGGCGTCGGCCTTGTACTTGGTGCTTATATCGTTCCAGGACGGCCCAACACGCTTCTGCTCAACGTTATGGCAGGCGAAGCAGCCGCTTTTCTTGGCCAGATCCGAGCCGGCAGCCATGTCCAGTGCGGCGCTTGCTTGACCAGCGAACAGCAGGGTGGCGGCGGCGGAAGCAATTAACCAATGTGACTTCATGAATCTTCTCCTTAAAGTGTGATGAATTAAACAAATGTAGGGGTTCTATTTACAGGACCAAGGCCCTCGGCAAGCACCCGACGCCGTATTATCTCATTCATTGGCACAAAAATAGCAAGCGCGCTGCAAAAAATCACAGCGCGTCCCGTATACCCTGCAACCAACGCGCCACTATGCGTCCAGTTAGCCCGTTTGTAGGTTGGCGTAGGCCACCATCAACCATTTGCTGCCGGTGCGTATGAAGTTGACCTGCACACGCGCCTGCTCGCCACGTCCTTCGTAGTTCAGTACCACACCGTCGCCGAAGGTGGCGTGACGCACGTGCTGGCCCAGACGCAGGCCGGCACGTGTAGTCTCTTTATCGGATGCCGCGGGCGATTCTTTAGCGAAAGAGACCGGCGCCGGTGCCACGGTGCCGTGCAGACGCACCTCGCGCACCAGCTCGGCGGGGATTTCGCTGACGAAACGCGAGGGGCTGGGGTAGGTGTCGTTGCCGTGCAGGCGGCGGCGTTCGGCGTGCGTGACGTACAACTGCCGTTTGGCGCGCGTCAGCCCGACATAGCACAGGCGGCGCTCTTCTTCGAGGCGGCGGTCGTCCTGAGCGGAAAGCCGGTGTGGAAACAAGTCCTCTTCCATGCCGCACAGAAACACGAGCGGGAACTCCAGGCCCTTGGCCGAGTGCAGTGTCATGAGCTGCACGCAGTCATCCCACGCGCTGCCCTGGCTTTCGCCCGCCTCCAGCGCGGCATGGGAGAGAAAGGCCGAGAGCGGATCGAGGCCCTCCTCCGGCTCGTAGTTGAACTGGCGCGCGGCGCTGGAAAGCTCTTCCAGATTTTCCACGCGCGCCTGGCCCTTCTCGCCCTTGTCCTTGCGGTGATGGTCGAGCAGGCCGCTGTGTTGCACTACATGTTCGGTCAGCTCGTGCAGCGCAAAGCCCGCCGTGTCGTGCGTGAGCGTTTCGATCAACTTGAGAAAGGCCGCCAGCGCCGCGCTTGCACGCGGGTTCGGCTTGCCTTGTGCGGTGATGGCCTGCGCAGCGCGCCACAGCGAGAGCTGCTCGCTACGCGCATGTGCGCGCAGCACCTCCAGCGTGGTGTCGCCGATGCCGCGCGTCGGCATGTTCACCACGCGCTCGAACGAGGCATCGTCGTCGCGGTTGGCGATGAGGCGCAGATAGGCGAGCGCGTCCTTGATCTCGGCGCGCTCGAAGAAGCGCAGGCCGCCGTAGACGCGGTACGGCATCCCCGCCTGCAGCAGGGCCTCCTCGAAATTGCGCGACTGTGCGTTGGAGCGGTACAGGATGGCGGCCTCGGCGCGTTGCCCGCCCTGGGCCACCCACTGGCGGATGCGCTCGACCACGAAGCGCGCCTCGTCCAGATCGTTAAACGCCGCATAGCGCAGGATCGGCTCGCCGTCGGCGCCGCTGGTCCACAGGTTTTTGCCGAGGCGCCCGCTGTTGTGCGCGATGAGCGCGTTGGCGGCCTTGAGGATGGTGCCGGTGGAGCGGTAATTCTGTTCCAGCCGCAGCGTGCGCGTGCCGGTGAAGTCGCGCGCGAACTGCTGGATGTTTTCGATGCGCGCGCCGCGCCAGCCGTAGATGGACTGGTCGTCGTCGCCCACCGCGAACATCCGCCCGTGTGCGCTTGCCAGCATGCGCAGCCAGGCGTATTGAATCGCGTTGGTGTCCTGGAACTCGTCCACCAGGATGTGCTGGAAGCGGCCTTGATAATGCGCCAGCACCTGCGGCTGCTTGAGCCACAGCTCGTGTGCGCGCAACAACAGCTCGGCAAAATCGACCAGACCCGAGCGCTCGCACAGTGCTTCATAGGCCTGATAGATGCGGATCATCTGGCGCGCATGCGGGTCGCCGCGGTCGTCGATGTGCTGCGGGCGCACGCCCTCGTCCTTGCGCCCGTTGATGAACCACTGCGCCTGACGCGGCGGCCACTTCGCCTCGTCGAGGTCGAGCGCCTTCATGACGCGGCGCAGCGTACGGTATTGATCGTCGCTGTCGAGAATCTGAAACGTCTGCGGCAGGCGCGCCTCTTGCCAGTGTGCGCGCAACAAACGATGCGCGAGGCCGTGAAACGTGCCCACCCACATGCCGCCCGTAGGGCGCTGCAACAACTCCTCAATGCGCCCGCGCATCTCGGCGGCGGCCTTGTTGGTGAAGGTGACGGCGAGAATGGAAAATGGCGAGGCGTGCTCGACCTCCATCAGCCACGCAATGCGGTGCGTGAGCACACGCGTCTTGCCGCTGCCCGCGCCCGCCAGTATCAGCAGCGG
>JAURVQ010000012.1 GCA_030655395.1 Gammaproteobacteria bacterium
CTTTTTGTGGTTGCGGGAAAACAGGCCAGACTGATTATGTTTAAGCTGCGTTTTTCATTCAAATCATTCAGCAGCACGGCACTGAAAGAGAGGATAGCCATGGTTAATCCATATGCAGGCTCGGATTCAGGGATGGGCACCTTGTTGGCGGAGGCGGCTTTATGCACGCAGTAACACCCGATACTGTGAAGCTTCCACCACCCCAGAGGACAGGCGGCAAACCCTTGATGCAAGCGCTGATGGATAGACATTCATCGCGCGAATTCAGCCCAAAGCAGCTGACTCCGGAGTTGCTCTCCAATCTGCTGTGGGCAGCATTCGGCATAAACCGTCCCGAGACCGGCGGGCGCACCGCACCGTCTGCCCACGACTGGGAGGAAATCGACGTGTATGTTGCGACCGCCGATGGCCTCTACCTTTACGACGCGCGTAATCACGCACTGAAGCGCGTGCTGGCGCAAGACATCCGCGCCCATACCGGATTACAGCCCTACGTTGCGAATGCGCCGGTTAATCTCGTTTACGTCGCCGATCTTTCGCGAATGGCCACGGCTACAGTAGAGGAGAAGGCCCAGTATTCCGGACCGGACGCCAGCTTTATCGCTCAGAACGTGTATCTGTTCTGCGCATCGGAAGGGCTTGCAACGGTAGTGCGTGGATTGGTGGAGCGTCCGGCGCTGGCGAAGCTCATGCAACTCACGCCGGATCAACGCATAATTCTGGCGCAGTCCGTTGGCCATATTGCGGCATAACCCGACACTCAAGCGGACGACAAATCCCCCGATAAAGTTGGCACCCGATGTTGATTGGAGAATAAACACATGATTCAGGAAACTATTGGCAGAATCGAAGACAAAATAAAAAAAACCAAATTGATGCATGAGGAGAATAAGGACGAACTGCTGCATCTGGTAGCGGAGCTAAAGAGTGAAATAACAGAACTTTCCAAGACACATCCGGAACAAGCCGAGAGCATTGCCGGATTTGCCGATCTTTCCGCGCATGAGGCCGTGAGGGATGTGAAAAACCCGCACCTGTCCGAGCTGTCCACCGAAGGGCTGCTTGCCTCCGTGCGCGAATTCGAGCAATCTCACCCGCGACTGGTTAACATTGTTAATGTCATCAGCAATACCCTGTCAAATATGGGAATTTAAGATTACATAAACAGACTTTGGTACCATCAGGATGTAACATCATCTGAGGGTGTGTGACCATCCATCATTACAGCGAAGGATGAGGGCGCATGAAGGCCATAACTAAAGACGCTATTGCAAGACCAGAGCCTTTATTTCTCACCCCTGCGCGGATCAGGCGCTCGGGTGGACCTCCACCTTCAGATGGCTCAGCTTGTGATAAAGCTGGCTCCGATTGCGAATCGGCCACCAGTCGTAGAGGAATATCTGGATCGGCCGCCACATCGCCACCCAGCCGCTGATGAGCAGCCCCTCCTGGACGATGTCATGGAGCATGCCATCACCGACCGGGGCGATCAGCGCCCGCGCGCTGATACAGGCGAACAGGAACAGCAATCCGATGATGAGGCTTGCGCGGCCTTGGCGGAGCTTCTGGCGCAGCTCGCGATCTGCCACCTCGGTCTGGTATTCGAAGAAATTGCGGATCGCTTGGCCGATGTTCTCGCTCGACTCTTGGGTCACCGCCTCGGGGGGCAGATGCAGGTGCAGCCGCAACGGCGTCTTCAGCGGAAATTCGCGCGCGGTGCCGACGATGTACTCCACCGCATCGTCGTCCAGATCCTTCTCGTGAAACGGCGAGGGATCCAGCGAGTTGAACAACTGCGTGACGCTGTGCAGCTTCAGCTCGATCAGTATGCTCTCGCCGTGCTTGCGGTAGCGGGACTCGAGGCCTTTGGTGCGGATCATAGGAGCCAAGTTCATTGCATGACTATCATAGAGATAGCTGCAGGATCACACAGTTCATGCAGTCATACAATGAACTTGATCCTTTACGCTTCGTTGAACCCGAAAAGCTGTCTCTGACATCCGCTACCGTACCGTGAAGCGTAGGGTGAGGGTGCGTGAAGTCCATAACTAAATACGCTATTGCAAGACATGACCCCCGCGGCGGTGCGTCACGCGACAGTCACGGCCTTTTCCAGGTAGACATCCTGTATCGCGTGCAACAACTCCACACCATCCTTCAGCGGTTTCTGGAACGCCTTGCGCCCCGAGATCAACCCCATACCGCCCGCACGCTTGTTGATGACCGCGGTGCGCACTGCTTGCGCCAAATCGTTTTCGCCCGATGCGCCGCCGGAGTTAATCATCCCCGCGCGGCCCATGAAGCAGTTTGCCACCTGATAGCGCGTGAGATCGATGGGATGGTCTGAGGTGAGTTCGGAATAGACCTTCTTGTGCGTCTTGCCGAAATTGAGCGCGGTGAAGCCGCCGTTGTTTTCCGCCTGTTTCTGTTTAATGATGTCGGCCTCTATCGTCACGCCCAAATGATTGGCCTGGCCGGTGAGGTCAGCGGAGAGGTGATAGTCCACGCCGTCTTTTTTGAAGGCGCTGTTACGCAGATAGCACCACAGAACGCAGACCATGCCGAGGTGATGGGCGTGGCGGAAGGCCTCGGTGATTTCCTGAATCTGGCGGTGTGATTCTTCGGAGCCAAAGTAAATGGTCGCGCCGACGGCGCACGCGCCCATCTCCCAGGCCTGTTCGACATCGGCGAATAAAATCTGGTCGTAGGAGTTCGGGTAAGTCAGGAATTCGTTGTGATTGATTTTGACGATGAACGGAATCCTGTGTGCGTATTTGCGCGCCACCGAGCCCAATACGCCGAGCGTGGAAGCGACCGCATTGCAGCCGCCCTCGATGGCGAGCTTGACGATATTTTCCGGGTCGAAATAGTCAGGGTTGGGCGCGAAGGAGGCACCCGCGGAATGCTCGATGCCCTGATCCACCGGCAGTATCGAGAGGTAACCCGTGCCCGCAAGGCGTCCGTGATTGAATATCGAGTGCAAGTTGCGGAGCACCTTGCCGTTGCGGTCCGATCCCGTGTGAACGCGTTCGACGAAATCAGGCCCCGGCAGATGCAGTTTATTGCGCAGGATGGTTTTGCATTCATGTTTCAGCAGCGAGTCTGCTTCCTTGCCCAGAAGCTGGCTGATACGGTCGATCATGCGGACACCTCGCTCATCTGGACGGGCTGCGGTAATGCGGGTCTATCCAGCAGCGCGGCAGTTTTTCGTCGGAAGGGAATACGAGTTCACTTTTGTCAAACGATGCAGGCTCCGGCATTTCCTCGCCGACATGAAAGCGTCCGCTCACCGACGACTTGCACGGGTCGAAGAGGGCATCCGTATCAAGCATCTCCACCATATCGCCGGTTTTTTTGTGCTTTAAGAACATGGTATTTCCTTATCAAATATCAGGCAGATGTCGCGCCCGGGTCAGGTTCGCGCGTTACGAATAAATCGTACACCTTATTGGCTCGGCGTGCACACTCCGTGGTGTCTCGAATGGGTTACCAGCCGAAGATTTTCTTTTCGCGGCGCACCAACTCCTGCCAACGCGTCGGGGGTATGGTCGCAATATAGGTGAATGTCCCAACGGGTACCGGCTTGAAGACGATGGCGGCACCTTCCTCCCTCAGCCAGATTCCGGTCACTGCTTGCAGATTGCCGGAATGGCCGGAGAGCACGGTGTTGGTGCCTGGTTCGCTGGGCGCGGTAGCCAGCATTTTTCTCAGCGCCCGCGCCCGGCGTTCGGTGGCCGCTTTGTCATCGACGAATCCTTGGCGCAGGTCATCGATGATTTCCGCTCTGCCGAAAGCGAGTTTTGCTGTATCGATGCAACGGCAGAAGGGACTGCTGAGCACGGTGGAGACGCGGATGCCCAAGGCTTTTATCGCCTCCCCGATCCCGCGCATCTGTTTCCGGCCCTGATCCGAGAGCGGGCGTTGGGTCTTGCAGTTCGCCAGGTTCTCCCAGTCCTTATCGTCAATGGAATGGTCGGTGATACCGTGGCGGAAGTAGATGACATAGCCGCCCGTCCGTAGCGCTTCCACGAGCTGGTGGCCTTCGAGTACGTTCGGTGGACTGTCATATGCGGAGACGTCTGGCGCCGCCACACTCGGCAACGAAAACAACAGCAGTCCCGCCACAAGCGCGGCTATGCAGCACAGTGCAGGACTCGACTTCCTGTAGCTCGATAAAGTCATGCCTGTCTCACATATATATAAGAGGTGGCTCTTCCATCAGCGCAACCTGCTCGCGCAGTTCGAGGATGCGATCCTGCCAGTAGCGCTGGGTGTTGAACCAGGGGAATGCGGCGGGGAAGGCGGGGTCGTCCCAGCGCCGGGCCAGCCACGCCGAGTAGTGAATCAGGCGCAGCGTGCGCAATGCCTCCACCAGATGCAGCTCACGCATATCTAAGTCACAGAAGTCCTCGTAGCCGGCGAGCACGTCGCCGAGCTGGCGTTGCATCGAGGAGCGCTCGCCCGACAGCAGCATCCACAAGTCCTGTACGGCAGGCCCCATGCGGCTGTCATCGAAGTCGACGAAATGCGGGCCGTCATCAGCCCACAGCACGTTGCCGGCGTAGCAGTCGCCGTGCAGGCGCAAGCTCTGCACCTCGCCGGCGCGCGCATAACAACTGCGCACGCCATCCAGCGCCAGCGCCACGACGCTTTGCCAGGCATCCATGAGGTCGGCGGGAATGAAGCCGTGGGAGAGCAGGTAATCGCGCGGTTCTTCACCGAAGCTCGCGATGTCCAGTGTGGGCCGGGCAAGAAACGGCCGCACCGCGCCAACCGCATGGATGCGCCCGATAAAGCGGCCCATCCATTCAAGGGTGGTGCGATCATCGAACTCGGGGGCACGGCCGCTTTGGCGCGGGTACACGGCGAAACGAAAGGCCCCGAAGCTGTGTAGCGTCTGGCCGTCCGCGAGGGCTAGCGGGGCGACGACCGGGATCTCGTGCCCGGCGAGTTCGTGCACAAACGCATGCTCTTCCAGAATGGCGGCGTCAGACCAGCGCCCGGGTCGATAAAACTTCGCCACCATCGGGGGGCCTTCGTCCATGCCGACCTGGTAGACGCGGTTTTCGTAGCTGTTGAGGGCGAGCAGGCGTCCGTCACCCCTCAATCCCACACTCTCCAGCGCATCGAGCACGCAATCCGGCGTAAGCCCCGCATAGGGCGTGGTTCCTGCTGTTTCCATGCCGCATTATCGTAGGTTTCTTAATGAAAGGGTGGCTATGACGAGGGCAAGAGGCCTTATTGGTCAGAATTGGTGAGACGTACGCCATATATTATTTAACATAATATACATTATACGAAGTAAAGTTTAGTATTAAACTAGTATATACAATGACTAACAAGATATATTAAAAAGTCTCATGAAGTTTTCAGAGGTGGCCTCTTCGACTGAGGACAGAGGGATCTTACGCACCCCGGCGATGCGCTCAGCGACATGGCGCACATAGGCAGGCTGGTTAGTCTTGCCCCGTTTCGGAACCGGGGCGAGATAAGGTGAGTCGGTTTCGACCAACATGCGATCCAGCGGCACACGCGCGGCGACGTCGCGCAGGGTGTGGGCACTGTTGAAGGTGACGATGCCGGAAAACGAGATATAGAAGTTGAGCGCCAGCGCCGCCTGGGCCATTTCCCAGTCCTCGGTAAAGCAGTGCATCACGCCACCTACCCGCTCGGCGCCCTCCTCACGCAGGATACGCACGGTGTCTGCCTTGGCTTCGCGGCTGTGCACAATGAGAGGCTTGCCGACACGCAGCGCAGCGCGAATATGAGTGCGGAAGCGCTCCTGCTGCCACGCAACGTCACCTTTGCAGTGGAAGTAGTCGAGGCCGGTCTCGCCGATGGCGACGATCTTGGGGTGCTGTGCCAGCACAATAAGCTCATCCACTGTCGGCTCGTGACACTCACGTTCATCGGGGTGCACACCGACAGAGGCGTAGACGAAGGGATATTGCTCGGCGATTGAGAGCACCGCCGGAAATGTTTCGAGATTCACGCACACACTCAGTAGTTGCTCCACGCCCTGCTGCCGTGCGGTCTGGAGGACATGGTCGAGATCCCCTCCCAGCGCGTCAAAATCGAGCCGGTCGAGGTGGCAGTGTGAATCAATCAGCATACCCTTGTACTACAGGGTGTTTGTTGCACGCTCGGCCTGTAGCAGGCCGGCGAGATAGCCCTCAATCTTGCTGCGCGTGGAGCCGCCGTCTATCTCGCTGAACTGCACGCCGATGCCGGCGGGGCGATTTCCCTGCGCTCCTTTGGGGGTGAGCCAGACGATACGGCCGGCGACAGGCAGTTTTTCTGTCTCATCCATCAGCGTGAGCAGAATAAACACCTCATCACCCAGCTGGTAGGCCTTGGCGCTGGGAATGAACATCCCGCCGTTCTTGATAAACGGCATGTAAGCGGCGTATAGCGCGCCCTTGTCCTTGAGTGACAGCGACATGATGCCCTGTCGTCCCATCGCTGGGGGCGCGGGTTTAGGTGCTTCAGCCATGCAATACTCGATGTCTGTACATGGGCAAACTATAACAAGAAATCGTGACTATGCACTAATTATGCAGGCTGGGATGAAGCCGCGGCATTGTCCACCGCCCAGCCGATCAGGGCATCTTCCAGCAGGGATTGAGCATTTACCTGGGTCGACAGCAGCCGTAGCGCATCCTGCGTCCGTTCCAGATGCCGGTAAAGCACGCTCAATTCCGTCCGTTTGCAAATGCGCTGGAGCTGGACATCCAGATCGCGATTCTTAAGGCGCGGTGGATGCGCCGCTGATTTCAAACGAATCATGTCTACGATATAGCCGAACAGCCACTCAACACAATCTGCGGCGCCCCACTCCACCCAGGCCGCCGCGCGGGCGACCGGATCGGCCAGTCCTCGCTGCAGGCCGTCCAGGTCGTCGAGCAGAGCGGTGCGGTGCAGCGGCATGCCGTTGTGCGCAAGCGCAATCGCCTTGAGTGGAGCACCGCCAGCAAGCGCGAGGAGTTGCGCCGCGTCGTGCGTAGCACCCAGGCGTTCACGTAACCACGGCAGCGCGAGATCCGCCGGCGGTAGTGTGAAATTAATCCGCTGACACCGGCTGCGTACCGTGGCCGGCAGCGCGGCGGGGCGGCTCGTGATCAGCATCAGCAGCGTATGTGCCGACGGCTCTTCGAGTGTCTTGAGCAGGGCGTTGGCGGCGGCGGTATTCATGCGGTCGGCAGGCCACAGGGCGGCGATTTTATATCCCCCGGCGTGACTCTTGAACGCGAGAGAGGCGTTCAATTCGCGTATCTGGTCAATGAGGATGGATTTGCCCTCCTCCACCGGCGTGATCTGCTGATAGTCGGGATGCGTGCCCGCCCGCAACAGCAGGCAGGAGCGGCAAACCTGGCACGCCTGACCATCGGAGGCAGGCTGCACGCACAACAGCGCCTGTGCGAAGGTGGCGGCAAAGTGCTGCTTGCCCACGCCGCGCATGCCGCATAACAAGAGCGCGTGCGGCAGCCGCCCACTCGCGCGCCACGCGAGCATCTCCTGCCAGCGCGCGTGCTGCCAAGGCAGGGTTTGCCCGGCGTTGCCGGGGGTTGTCCCGGAGGTTATGCCGGAGGGTATATCAGTCACGCGTGATCTCGTCGAGCGCCTGAGCGATCTGCGCCTGCACGGCGGACAATTCCTGCGCGGCGTCAATCACGCGGTAGCGCTGGGGGTGCAGCGCCGCCTGCCGTAAATAGTTGGCGCTCACGCGCTCGAAAAATGCGAGCTGCTCACTCTCGAAGCGGTCGCGCGTCGCGCTGCGCCGCCCGGCGCGCTCCAGACCGAGCGCGGGCGGCAGATCAAGCAGCAGCGTGAGGTCGGGCCGCAGCGCGCCTTGCAGCCAGTCTTCAAGTTGCGCGATGCGCTCCTGCGCGATGCCGCGCCCGCCGCCCTGATAGGCGTAAGTCGCTTCGGTGAAGCGGTCGCACAGTACCCACTGGCCGGCGGCGAGTGCGGGGCGGATCACGCGCGCGAGGTGTTCGGCGCGCGCGGCAAACATCAACAACAGTTCTGTATCCACCGCCATGCCGTCGTTGCGATGGCTGAGCAGCACGTCACGGATTTGCTCGCCGAGCGGCGTACCGCCGGGTTCGCGCGTCACCACGACGTTCTTTTTTGCATTCAGCAGGTGCTGCTTGATGAAGGCGATATTGGTGCTCTTGCCCGCGCCCTCAATACCCTCCACCGTGATGAAACGTGCCGTCATTATTGTTGTGCCTCCGTCGCACGGCGAGTACCGCCGAGTTGATATTTGACTACGGCGCGATTGTGCTGCTCCAGCGTCGCGGAAAACACGTGGCCACCGTCACCGCGCGCGACAAAGTAGAGCGCGTCACCGGGCGCCGGATGCAGCACGGCGTGAATGGCGTCGATGCCTGGCATGGCGATGGGGGTGGGCGGCAGTCCGGTGTGCATGTAGGTATTGTAAGGCGTATCGGACTCAAGATCACGGCGGCGCAGGTTGCCGTCAAATGACGGCCCCAAGCCGTAGATCACCGTCGGGTCGGTTTGCAACGGCATGCCTATGAGCAAGCGCCGCACAAATACGCCCGCAATCAGCGGCCGCTCGCTCGCAAGGCCGGTTTCCCTTTCCACGATGGAGGCGAGCGTCAACGCTTCATCGGGCGTGCGCAACGGCAACCCTGCGCTGCGCTTCTGCCACTCCTGCTGCAGGCGCTGATCCATGGCGCGGTAGGCGCGCTGCAGGAATGCGACGTCGGTGGTGCCTTTGGGGAAATGATAGGTATCGGGATAAAAGCGCCCTTCCGGATGCTGCCCTGCAAAACCCAGTTTCGCCATGATCTCGCGTTCGTCCAGGCCGGACAGCGTGTGGCTCAGTTTTTCATGCCGGTCTATCGCGTCCATCAACTGACGGAAGGTCCAGCCTTCCACCAGCGTGAGCGCATACTCGATCACCTTGTCGCTGGCCAGCTGATCCAGCAGTTGTGACGGCGTGGTGCCGGGCGCCAGCGTGTACTCGCCCGCGCGGACGTTACGGCCCTTGTCCTGCAAATACGAAAGCCAGACGAGGTATGAGGCGTGTGACAATACACCACGCTGCTGTAAATCGTGTGCGATCTTTTTCAATGTCATGCCGGGGGCAACTTCATAGCTCATGTTGCTACTCCCCGTGTTGAGGGGTGTGGTGGTGAAACGGTGATACTCCATGCCGCCCCATGCGATTGCAAGAATCAGAATGGCCAGCAACGCCAGGCTGAGCGATCTCAACAGGTGTCTTAACATGGGTTCATGATCTCATTGATGCGGGCAGCGATGCGACGTGTGAGCGGCCCGGGCGCAAGGTGAACGCCATCGATCTCACGCACCGGCCACACGCCGATCAAACTGTTACACAGAAATATTTCATTCGCATCTTGTATATCATGCAGGGTGAGGCCGGTGATCGCACACTCCAGTGACCATTCTTTGGCCAGCTCGATTATCAGGCCGCGCACTATGCCGGCGATACCGCAGCGCGATACGTCCGGCGTATATAATTTTCCGTCACGCACCACAAACACATTGCTCATCGTGCCCTCGATGACGCAGCCTGCAGTATCCAGCATCAAGCCCTCGGGAATATCCGCGTCGCTCCATTCATTGCGCGCCAGCACCTGTTCGAGACGGTTTAGGTGTTTGATGCCGGCCAGCGCGGGGTTGATGCCGAGACGCGTGGCACACACACGCACGCGCACGCCGCGTTGCACAAATTCTTCGGGCCACGAGGCCCACGGGTGCAGCGCCAGTATACGGGTGGCAGGCACGGGCGTGGTCGTGATCATACGGTAACCGCGCGCGCCTTCGCCGCGCGTGATGATGATCTTGAGCACGCCTTGCGCTAAGTTGCTTGAATCGTGGGTACAGACCCGGCACGCCTCGGCTGCGAGCAGCGCGGTGTCAGGCGGCGTGATGCCGAGACGCATGCAGCCGGCATATAAACGCTGCATATGCCTGTCCCACAACAGCGGCACGCCTGCGCGCACCGCCAGCGTCTCAAACACGCCGTCGCCATAATGCAGGCCGCGATCCTGCACGCTGATCTGCGTCCCCACTACGCCGTTGATGAGCATCATGGCTCGCTGCCCAGCGCCCGCAGCAGGCCGCGTGCCTTGGCGCGCGTTTCTTCCAGTTCGCGTTGCGGACTGGAATCGGCGACGATACCGGCGCCGGCGCGCAGGCTGATGTCGTCGCCCTCTTTAATCAAGGTGCGTATCAATATGTTGAAATCCATGTCGCCGTCGCGGTTGAGATAACCCATGGCCCCGGTGTACGCGCCGCGCGGTACGCGCTCCAGCTCGGCGATGATCTCCATGCAGCGCACCTTGGGGCAGCCAGTGATGGTGCCACCGGGAAACACCGCACGCAACACCTCGCCCGGCGTGGTGCCTGGGCGCAGCTCGCCACGCACACCGGAGACAATATGGTGCACGTGCGCGTAGCTTTCGACGCTCATCAACTCGTCCACCCGCACGCTCCCCGGCACGCACACGCGCCCCATATCGTTGCGCTCGAGATCAATCAGCATGATGTGCTCGGCGCGCTCTTTCGGGTGCGCGAGCAATGCCGCCGTATCGAGGCCGTCGCTGCTGTGGTTTTCGCGCCGTGGCCGCGTACCGGCGATAGGACGCGTTGTGACCACACCGCCACGTACCTGCACCAAGCGCTCCGGTGACGAGCTGATGATGGCGCTCGCGCCATGGCACGCAAGACCGGCGAAGGGCGCCGGATTATATTCGCGCAAGCGCCGGTAAACCTGCGCGGCGTCGATGGACGCATGACATCGGCCGCGCCATATCCGCGACAGGTTCACCTGAAACACGTCGCCTTCGCGGATATAACGCAGGATGCGTTCAACGCCGTCGAGAAACTCCCGCGGTGAATCTTCCTGCAACGTGATTCCGGGCCACGCCAGCGGCGCTGAACTCATACTTGCTTCGAGGGTGCTTTTTTCAAGAGCGGCGACATCCTCGCGCATGCGTGCAAGCAAATCCTCGCTGCCCGGCTCGGCGATCAGATGGAGGCTTTGGGTGAGGTGATCGCGGACGATCGCGGCCGGGATGCGCGTGGCAAACGCCACCGGTAATCCGGAGCGTACCGTAGGCAGTTTCAGGCTGGGTTCGATCTGCGCGGCGAGTTCGTAACCGAGATAGGCAAACCAGCCGCCGCGGAATGGCATTGCCGCAGCGGCAGTGTCGCGCGGCTGTTGCTCCGCTGACCACCAGCGGTCCAGTTGCGCGAGGAAATTCGTGCCCTCAACAGCCGGGCCGCGCAACGTGATCAGATCGGCAAGCTCCAGCGTGGCGCCGGGGAAGGCGAACAGGATGTCATAACGCGCTGCGGGTGTGCCGTGCACCACGCTCTCCAGCAAATACGGATAGCGCGCGGGATGGAGGGCGTGCAACGCCAGCAGATCGCTATCGGGCGCGCAGTGATCGGCCATCGTTACTCAGGAGACACAACACAGGATATACGACTGCCCAGGTGTCTCCTGAGTAAAAACCGTATTAATCCTACCCCCACCCTGTCCCGCCCCCTAGACAGGGGGCGGGGACGTGTCGGAGAGTGCATCTTTGATAATAAACTCATGCGTAACACGCCGCTGACGGAGCTCAGCGCAGCCGGTTGAACACCAGCGTGCAGTTGGTGCCGCCGAAGCCGAATGAGTTCGACAACACGGCATCGATCTTCATCTGCCGCGCGCTGTGCGGCACATAATCCAGATCGCACTCCGGATCGGGCGTGAACAGGTTGATCGTCGGCGGCGCCACCTGGTCGCGCAGCGCGAGCACGCTGAACACCGCCTCGATGCCGCCCGCCGCGCCGAGCAGATGGCCGGTCATGGACTTGGTGGAGCTGACCGCCACCTTGTAGGCATGCGCGCCGAAGGCACTTTTGATGGCCAGCGTCTCGGCCTTGTCGCCCGCCGGCGTGGAGGTGCCGTGCGCGTTGATGTAATCGACCGCTTCAGGCTTGAGGCCTGCGTTGCGCAGCGCGTGCTGCATGCAGCGCTTGGCGCCCTCCCCGCCTTCCGCGGGCAGCGTCATGTGGTAGCCGTCGCCACTCATGCCGTAGCCGGTGAGTTCGGCGTAAATCTTTGCGCCGCGGCGTTTGGCGTGCTCGTACTCTTCCAGCACCAGCACGCCGGCGCCGTCGCCCAGCACGAAACCGTCGCGCTCCTTGTCCCATGGCCGGCTCGCGCTGACGGGGTCATCGTTACGCGTGGACAGCGCGCGCGCGGCGCAGAAGCCGCCGAGGCCGGTGGGCGAGGTCGCCATCTCGGCGCCGCCCGCGATCATGACGTCGGCGTCGCCGTACTCGATGATGCGCCCCGCCTCGCCGATGTTGTGCGAGCCGGTGGAACACGCGGTAACGATGGCGATGTTCGGCCCCTTCATGCCGTACATGATGGAGACGTTGCCGGAGATCATGTTGATGATATTGCTCGGCACGAAGAACGGCGAAATCTTGCGCGGCCCGCCTTCGAGATAGGCGCTGTGGCCCTTCTCGATGCCGGGCAGCCCGCCGATGCCGGAGCCGATGGCGACGCCGATGCGGTCAGCATTTTCTTCGGTAACGACCAGGCCTGCGTCTTCAACCGCTTCCTTCGCCGCCGCGATGCCGTAATGAATGAACGGATCCATTTTTTTGACATCCTTGGCGGGCATGTAGTGCGCGGGATCGAAGTTCTTCACGCTGCCGCCAAAACGGGTCGGAAAGGCCGCGACATCGAAATGGGTAATCGGGCCGATGCCGCTCTGGCCGGCAAGGATATTGGCCCATGATTCCTGTACGGTGAGGCCGACCGGCGACACCATGCCGAGCCCCGTGACCACCACGCGACGTTTACTCACGCTTGACCTCGTGTATCAAGGATAAAAACAAAGGCCGCACCATGGACATGGAGCGGCCTCGGTCGCTGGACGGGTGTCCTAGGCAGCGGCGGATTGGGACTTGATGTAATCAATGGCCTGCTGGACGGTAGTGATCTTTTCCGCGGACTCATCCGGTATCTCGCATTCGAACTCTTCTTCGAGCGCCATCACCAGTTCCACGGTGTCGAGGGAATCAGCGCCAAGATCATCGACAAAGGAAGACTCGCTGCTCACCTCTTCTTCCTTGACCCCCAATTGCTCAATAACGATTTTCTTGACGCGTTCTTCGACGGTGCTCATGACGGATACATCCTCCCAACATTGATGAAATAGCGTGACTGGCTGGCGGTATTTTATTGGAAACCGGGTGATTAGGCCACAATCACCGCCAACGTAATGAAACTAAAAGAAAAAGAATCCCGGGCGGCGGGCCTTCACGCCATATACATGCCGCCGTTCACGTGCAGCGTCTCGCCGGTGATGTAGCCCGCCGGCGGCGAGGCCAGAAAGGCCACCACGGCGGCGATTTCCTCCACGCTACCCAGACGCTTGAGCGGTATCTGCTGCAACAGCGCAGTGCGCTGTTCTTCCGGCAGCGCACGCGTCATGTCCGTGTCGATAAACCCCGGGGCGACCGCGTTCACGGTGATGCCGCGCGACCCCACCTCGCGCGCCAGCGCCTTGGTAAAGCCGAGGATGCCGGCCTTGGCGGCGGCGTAATTGGTCTGCCCCGCATTACCGGCGGCGCCTACTACCGACGAAATACTGATGATGCGCCCGCGCCGTGCCTTCATCATCGCGGGCAGGCACGCCTTGGACAGACGATACACCGAGTTCAGGTTGGTGGCGATGATCTCCTCCCAATCACTGTCCTTCATGCGCATGAGCAAACCGTCGCGGGTGATGCCGGCGTTGTTGACGAGAATGGAAGGCGCGCCGAAGGCCGGCTCTACTGCGGCGAGCAGCGCGGCTACCGACGCCGGATCGATCACGTCTAGCACGTATCCATTACCTTTAATTTCATTATATTTCAATATATTACTTATTGAATCTGCACCACTTTGTGAAGTTGCGGTGCCGATGACCACAGCCCCCTGCCGCCCCAACTCAAGGGCAATGGCCTGGCCGATGCCACGGCTGGCGCCGGTTACGAGGGCGACTTCATTGTTTAAGTACATATAAATTTCTCCTTAAGCCACAGCGGCAAGCGCAGCGGCAAGCGTCGCCGGATCGTGCAGCGGCAGCATCTTCATCTCCGGTACGATGCGCTTGTTCAGACCCGTGAGCACCTTGCCCGGCCCGCATTCGACCAGCACGCCCACGCCTTTCTGCGCCAGCGCCTGTATCACCTCGGCCCAACGCACGGGCTGATACAACTGGCGCGTGAGCCCGTCGCGGATAGACTCGGCACCGTCATATGCCGCCACGTCCACGTTGTTGATCACGGGAATGCGCGGCGCCTGCAATACGGTGTTGCGCAGACGTGCGCCGAGTTGCTCCGCCGCAGGCCGCATCAACGCGCAGTGCGACGGCACGCTCACCGGCAACAGCACGGCGCGCTTGGCGCCCGCCTGTTTGGCGAGTTCCAGCGCACGCGCGACGGCGGCCGTCTCCCCCGCCACCACTACTTGTCCCGGTGAATTGAAATTGACCGCCTCAACCACCGCCCCCTGCGCGGCCTCGGCGCACACGGCGCGCACCTCGGCGTCATCGAGGCCCAGAATCGCGGCCATGGCGCCGCTGCCTTCCGCCACCGCCGCCTGCATGAATTCACCGCGCCGGGCGACGAGATCGACGGCGTCAGTAAACTCCAGCGCCCCGGCGCAGACCAGCGCCGTGTACTCACCCAGGCTGTGGCCCGCCAGATACGCGGGCTGCGTGCCACCGCGCGCCTGCCAGACACGCCATGCGGCGACACCGGCGGCGAGCATCGCGGGCTGCGTTTTGCAGGTGAGATTCAAGTCCGCTTCCGGACCCTGCTGCACCAGCGCCCACAGGTCATAGCCCAGCACGCGCGAGGCCTCGGCGTAGGTCGCCTCTACCTGGGGTTGGCTGTGCGCCAGTTCCGCCAGCATGCCGACAGACTGCGAACCTTGGCCGGGAAAGACAAATGCGAGCGTCATGGTACTTAATACTTCAGCAACGCCGAACCCCAGGTGAAGCCCGCGCCGAACGCCTCCAGCAGCAAGGTGTCGCCGCGCCGGATGCGGCCGTCGCGCACGGCGGTGTCGAGGGCGAGCGGCACCGACGCGGCGGAGGTGTTGCCGTGCTTGTCCACGGTGACCACCACGCGCTCCATCGGCATGCCGAGTTTCCTGGCAGTGGCGCTGATGATGCGGATGTTGGCCTGATGCGGGATGAGCCAGTCCACATCGGATTTCTGCAGCTGATTCGCCGCCAGCGTTTCATCCACCATGCGGTCCAGCGTGTTCACCGCCATCTTGAAGACTTCGTTGCCCTGCATGGTGACATAGGCGCCGCTGGGGGAGTCGGCGATATCCTCGGTGGTCAGTAAATGATGATAGTGGCCGTCGGCGTGCAGGTGCGTGGACAGGATGCCCGGTTCGCTGTCCGCCTGCACGATCACCGCGCCCGCACCGTCGCCAAACAGCACGCAGGTATTGCGGTCCTTCCAGTCCACGATGCGCGAAAAAATCTCGGCCCCAACCACCAGGGCGCACTGCGTTGTACCGCTACGGATAAATTTGTCGGCGATACCCAGCGCATAGACGAATCCGGTGCACGCCGCCTGCACGTCAAACGCCGCACCGCCGCGGATGCCCAGACGCTGCTGCAACAGGCACGCGGTGCTGGGAAACAGTTTGTCGGGCGTGGTGGTGGCGACGATGATGAGGTCGATGTCCGCAGGCTGTATGCCCGCCGCCGCTATGGCCTTGCGCGCGGCGTGCTCGGCGAGATCGCACGTGGTTTCCTCCGCGGCTGCAATGTGGCGCTCACGAATGCCGGTGCGCTCGACGATCCACTCATCCGAGGTCTCGACCATCTTTTCGAGATCGGCGTTGGTAAGCACCTTGTGCGGCAGGTAGCCGCCGGTGCCGCGAATGCGGGAGTAGTATTGGCTCACGGTGTGGAGTTCTCCACCAGATGCGATTCGAGTTGCCGGCCGATGCGCTGCGGCACATCCTGCGCCACCTCCAGCATGGCCTCGCGGATCGCGCAGCCGAAGGCAAACACATCGGCGCCGCCATGGCTCTTGATGACGCTGCCCTGTAGCCCCAGCAGGCTGGCACCGTTATAGCGCCGCGGGTCCACCTTGTTGCGGAACGCCTTCAGCACCGGGGCCGCGACCAGCGCGCTCAGCCGCGTCAACAGGGTGCGCTTGAATTCCTGCTTCAGGAAATGCCGCAGCATGTGCGCCACGCCTTCGCTGCACTTCAGCGCCACATTGCCGGTGAAGCCGTCGCACACCACCACGTCGGCCTCGCCTGCGTAAATGCCGTCGCCTTCGATGAAGCCGATGTAGTGAATGCTGCTCTCCGCGAGCAGACGCGCCGCTTCTCTTACGCGCTCGCTGCCCTTGATTTCTTCCGCACCGATGTTGAGCAGGCCCACGCGTGGACGCACGGTGCCATCCACTGCGTTCGCCAGCACCGAACCCATCACGGCGAATTGATACAGGTGCTCGGCGCTGCAATCACTGTTGGCGCCGAGGTCGAGCATGTGGGTATGGCCGGTCATGGTCGGCAGCGCGGTAATAATGGCGGGACGGTCGACGCCCGGCAGCATCTTTAATACATAGCGTGCCGTGGCCATCAGCGCCCCGGTGTTGCCCGCGCTCACGCAGGCGTGCGCGCGCGCCTCCTTCACCAGGTTGAGCGCGACGCGCATGGAGGAATCTTTTTTGTTGCGCAACGCCTGTGACGGCAGCTCGTCCATCTCCACCTGTTGCGACGCATGCTGGATCAGCAGGCGCTCGCTCGCGACATATCGGCCTGCCGTCTTGTGGGACTGTAATGCCGTGCGCAGGATTTCCTCGTCGCCCACCAGAATCAAATGCAGCGCCTCGTGGCTTGCAAGCGAGTTCAGCGCAGCGGGTACGACAACGGAGGGGCCGTGATCGCCGCCCATCGCATCCAGCGCAATCGTCAGGGCGCGTGTCATAGGAGGAACGAAACCAGTGTGGAGTTCCACGGAATGCCTCCCGTTATGTGCGGGCCGTGAGGCGAAGACCCATGCAGGGTCAGGTGAGTAACTCTGGGGCTACTGCTCGCTCTTGGACGCGACGACCTTGCGGCCGCGGTAATAGCCTTCGCGGCTGATGTGATGCCGCAGATGGGTCTCGCCCGTCACCGACTCAACCGACAGGGTGGGCCCGGTCAGCGCATCGTGCGAACGGCGCATGCCGCGCTTGGAAGGGGTTTTACGACTTTTCTGTACTGCCATGAGCGTGCTCCCTGTTCGATTTAATCAATAGTGCTACTGCGGCTTCTTCAGCCGCGCGAGTACCGCAAACGGATGTGGGGCCTTGTCTTTCAGCCGGCCCTCTTGCCCGCCCTGCGCCGGACACTGCCCGACCGGGTGCATCGGCACAAACGGCACGGCGAGAATCAGTTCGTCTTCGATGATCTCGGCCAGCTCCATCGGCCCGCTCACCATGAGCGGTTCGTAATCCGCCGGTAACTGTTCGGCAGCCTCATCTGTTGTCACCAGCCCCAGCGCGAACTTCTCATCCACCGGCAGCGCCATGGGTTGCAGGCAGCGCTGGCAGATGAGCTGGAGCCGGGTACGCAGGCGGCCGCGCAGATAGGCAATGTGCAGTTCGTCTTTGCCAAACTCGAGATCCACTTCCACCTCGCCCCGCACCTCGTGCAGGGCAGGCGCCGGTGCAGGCTTAAGCCGCTTGAACTCCGCCAGCGGCAGACGACCGTGCAGCTGGCGCCCCGCCTCGGCGAGCCGCAGCGGCTCAATAACCACTGGCAGCTGCTCTAACATAGGCTGCGCATTGTATAATCAACCCCATCATGTGTCAAAACCGCACAACCCGCTCCGCAGTCTGACTCTCCCAGACTCGCCATACCGCTTCTCATGCTGCCGCTCGTCCTCGCCTCGACGTCTCCCGCGCGCAAACAATTGCTGGACGGATTGGGGCTGCCCTACAGCGTCAGCGGGCCGCACATCGACGAGTCGCGCCTGGCGGGTGAGCCGGTCACGGCCATGGTGACGCGGCTGGCCGAGGCCAAGGCGCGTGCGGTGATGGCGCAGCACCCGGCGGCGCTCATCATCGGCGCCGACCAGGTCGCGGCGCTGGGCGATGACATCCTCGGCAAACCGGGCGGTCATGCGCAGGCGGTGCAGCAGTTACAGCGTGTCTCCGGCAGGCACGTGGTCTTTTATACCGGGCTGTGTCTCCTGAACAGTGCCAGCGGCGCGGCACAGGTCGATATCGTCCCCTGCACCGTGGTGTTTCGCAGCCTCAGCACGGCGCAGATCGAAAACTACCTTGAGCGCGAACAACCGTATCAGTGCGCCTGCAGCTTCCGCTCGGAGGGCCTCGGCGCCGTGCTGACGGAGCGCCTGATCGGCGACGACCCCAGCGCCCTCATCGGCCTGCCGCTGATTCGCCTCACGCGCATGCTGGAACGTGAGGGTGTGAGTCTTATTTAAGAAAGATGGGCGTAC
This sequence comes from Gammaproteobacteria bacterium, assembly GCA_030655395.1. Lineage (GTDB taxonomy): Bacteria > Pseudomonadota > Gammaproteobacteria > SURF-13 > SURF-13 > JAQBXX01. The sequence continues at coordinate 18,528 of JAURVQ010000012.1, forward strand.
GGCCCAGTTTACTACAGCCGATTATCAAGAGGGCCGTGCAATAGATTCATCTGTTAAGGCTCCCATTGATAAAATCGAAGCACCCTCTCGAACCAACTAATGATCATGGCAAGTTGTGTCGATATATTTCATGCAGAGAAATAATTTGAACCTTAACTGCACAGCTACTTAAATTGCTTGGCTAATTTAAGGCTCTGTCCTTGGTAGTTCGAATTAACATCTTGCCCGTACAGAAGCTCTGGCTTAGCTGCCATACGCTCATAGCGAAGCCACCCCACCGTCTGTCCATGCTCTAGCAAGAATGGCACCTCGTGGGAGCGTACTTCCAGAACCCCTCTGCTACTCCCCGCTCTCTCTGTCTTGGTGTCCCAGCCGAATCCGGGATCAAAAAACCCGGCATAGTGGACACGGAACTCCCCCGCGCGAGTGTCGTACGGCAACATCTCAGCAGCATACTCCGGCGGCACTGCAATTGCCTCTTTCGTCATGAGAATGTAGAATTCATCAGGATCCAACGTCAGCAAAGAAGTCTTATGGAAAGTGATGGGCTCCCAGAAATCAAGTGGGTCATAATCCCGCCTTTCCAGATCGATACGTTTGACATGTTTTTTCGCGCGATACCCAATTACGTCGCCCTCCTTACCAGAGCCTTGCAAATCCACAGTAAAAGGTAACACACCTGTTCTGTTTGATTTCGCGCCTTCCTCGTGGGCACCAGAGTCAACTATCTGGCCCTGATCAAGAAGCTTTTTCCATTCTGAGGCCGTGATGGGTTTAGCTCCCTCGCCTCGTGTGCGGCGAAATCTTAGCTGGTTCAAGCGGGTGCCAGTTTTGACCACCACACTGAAACTTCGAGGCGCAACTTCTATAAATAGCTCACCCTTATAACCCTCGCTTACTTGGTCAAAGCTAGTAGCTCCATCGGCAATTAAGCGCGTCAAAATATCCAGCCTGCCCGTTGAGCTCTTCGGGTTAGCAAAGGCAGCCACGTCACTCCTCAAATTAATGGCCTCCAAAAGAGGAATAACATATACGCGCCCCTTTTCAAGAACAGCACCTTTACGAAGATCAATTCCGAAATCAGCAAATCGGTCATCAAGCTGCTTCATTTTATCGAGCACTTTCACTCCCTTGCCAGGAAGAAAACTCATATCTACGGGATAAGCACAATCACCGAGACGCAAGTCTATGCTGGCGGGCTGGACTTGGTCGTGATCAAGATTCATCACCGTCTTGATCTCATTGCCATTCAGCATGTCCTTAATCTTCTGGCTCGGAAGGATGCCGGTATAGTCGCCCCCGCGCGTCGGAGGCATCGGGCTAGAATTGGCCGTCGAATCGGTCTGCGTTATTACTTCATTCATCGGGTTTACTCTTTTGCGCCTTGCCTTGATGTCGTCGTACCAGTATCGCCTTGTTCCATTCTGCGTAGCAATCCAGAGAACAAAATACACCGTCTTTGAATTGGCCACTTCCAAACTTTTTGGTAATAGGCTGCTGACAAACAGGGCAAATATTTTGCTCTAAACACTGGCGCAAATAATCTTCTTCATTTTCTGCCATTGGAATAGCCCATTTCTTATGGTTTCAATAATTGCACATCAAAAACAATGGGAATTATGGTGAAACGTAACCAAACCAGAAGACCGAATACGACACTTTTGCCTGCTACCCCTCGGCCTCGCTTACCCTTACGTTGGCCGCCGAAGTAGGCCTCGTCCGTGTCGATCTCGCACAAACAGGGCTAAGCCTTATATTTGACATGCTCGCTCCGATCATAAACTATCTGAGACCGATAGAATTAGACTCGAATAATGTATTTTCAAACAAGAGCTTCATTTAAGGCCAGTCCACGCCGAAGTAGATGACAACACCGACTTGCCCAGGGCAAGCCCGATGCGTTCGGCAAAGCGGTCGAGATAATTCGCGCGCGGCGTGAAGTCAACGATGTCCTCGGCGCCGATCACATCGCGCGCGACGTAGCTGCTGCTGCCCAGCGCATCGACCAGCCCCATCTCCACACCCTGCTCGCCGGTCCACACCAAACCCGAATAGAGCGTGTCGCTTTCTTTCAGTCGTGTGCCGCGCCCCTTCTTCACGGTGGCGATGAACTGGCGATGAATGTCCTTGAGCATGCCCTCGACATGCGCCACGTCCCCCTGCTTCACCGGGGAAAAGGGGTCGAGGAAACCCTTGTGGTCGCCTGCGGCGAGCAGGCGGCGTTCGACACCGAGTTTCTCCATCGTGCCGACGAAACCGAACCCATCCATGAGCACCCCGATGGAACCGACGATGCTGGCCTTGTCCGCATAAATCTTGTCCGCCGCCGCAGCGACGTAGTAGCCGCCGGAAGCGCAGATGTCGGTAATCACCGCGTAGAGCGGAACCGTGGGATATTTGGCGCGCAGGCGCACGATCTCGTCATTGATATAACCCGCCTGCACCGGACTGCCGCCGGGGCTGTTGATGCGCAGTATGATGCCTGCGGTATTCCTGTCCTTGAACGCCGCGCGCAGGCCGGTGATGATGTGATCGGCGCTGGCGTTGCTGTCGTCGGCAATCACGCCGCTCAACTCGACCAACGCGGTATGCTTGCCGAGCGAGATGCTGCCGCCGGATAAATCCTCCGGCAGATAGATGAACAGCAGAGTAAGGAGATAAACAAAAAACAGCAGCTTGAAAAATATGCCCCAGCGGCGCGTGCGGCGCTGCTCGTTGAGCGAGGCAAACAGAACCTTGTTCAGCGTCTCGCGCTCCCAGGGTTTCGGCTCGCCGTTACTCACCGGTGTCTTTTGTTCATCCGTCATGGTTTTTGCCCTTGTATATAACCAGGTAACACATCCGTAGCCGCCACAGCCTCTCTCCGCACCAGCCATGCAGGCAGTTCATGGATAGCATCCAGACAGTCGAGCGCACCACACTGCAACAACCGCTCGCGTCCGTGGACGCCGTAGCTCACTCCCAAGGCGGGCACTCCTGCATTGCGCGCCATGTGCATATCATACTCGGTATCGCCAATCATCAGCGTATCGTCCGGCGTCACGTCAAGGGCATCCATGAGGTCAAACAGCATCCGGGGATGCGGCTTGGAAGGCGCTTCATCCACACAGCGTGATGCGTGAAAGAGTTTTTTCAGTCCGGTTTGTTCGAGTACGTGGTCGAGGCCGTGGCGACCCTTGCCGGTGGCGACGGCGAGCAGATAGCCTGTAGCTGAAAGTGCGACCAGTGTTGCATCGGCGCCCGCAAACAGCTCGGAGGGCGAGTGCTCGCCGGAGAGAAAATGATGGCGGTAGCGCTGCGTGAGCGCCTCATGCAGCGAGCCGTCACCTTGCGGAAATAAGGTATGCAGTGCCTCGCTCAAGCCGAGGCCGATGATATTGCGGATCGCGGCGTCTTCTTTCGCGGGCAGCCCGCTGTCGTGGATCGCATGGCGCATGCAATGCACGATGTGCGCCTCCGAATCCATCAGTGTGCCGTCCCAGTCGAACACCAGCAGTTTGCATCCGCCTCCCATCAGGCCAGCTTCTCCAGCACCTGTTGCAGGTCGGCGGGCAGTGGCGCGGTAACGTGAATTTTCCGGCTCTCGCCCGGCAGTTTCAGGGCAATCTCGCGCGCATGCAGAAACACGCGCTTCAGGCCGATGGCGCGCATCGCGCGATTGAAGTCGGCGTCACCGTATTTGACGTCACCAGCGAGAGGATGTCCGATATGCGCCGCATGCACACGAATCTGGTGTGTGCGCCCGCTGTGCAGTGCGATGCGCATCAGGGTGGTATCAGCGTAAATCCGCTGCGGCTCGAATACGCTCTCGGCCTCCTTGCCCTCTTCCGTGATCTGCACCATGCGCTCACCCGAACGCAGCACGTTCCTGCGCAGCGCGGCGTTGACCGTGCGCGCGCCTCCGCTCCAGCGTCCCTGCACCAGGGCGAGGTAATACTTTTCCATGGTGCCGGTGCGCAACAACTCGTGCAGCGCCAGCAGCGTGGGGCGTGTCTTGGCGATCATGAGGCAGCCGGAGGTGTCGCGGTCGAGGCGATGGACGAGTTCCAGAAACGGTGCCTCGGGGCGCAGCATACGCAAGGCCTCGATGACCCCGTGCGATACCCCGCTGCCGCTGTGCACGGCGATTCCGGCGGGCTTGTTCAGCACCAGCAGGTTGTCGTCCTCATGCAGCACGCTGGCGTCTACCAGCGTCAGAATATGCGATGCCGGGGGGGGCTTGGGCGCAGCCTCTTCGATGCGTAACGGTGGTATCCGCACCCGGTCGCCCAGTTGCAAGCGATAGTCAGGCTTGATGCGGCCCTTGTTGACCCGCACCTCGCCCTTACGCACGATGCGATAGACCCGGCTCTTGGGAACGGTTTTTAAATGCGACAGCAGAAAGTTGTCGATACGCTGGCCCGCGTGGCCGGCCCCAATTTCAATAAAATTGACCGGTTTATCAATATCTTTGCAACTTTTGCTCATTTTTGAGATAATTCAACTCAATCGGTCTGTCTGCCGCATGCAGCATGGTAATTTAACTCAATCTGCGGCAATTTGTACCGATTTACAGGAAATTTGATCTAACTGACTATACAGATTTGCAAGGTTGACCGGCCACAAACCGGTGCAACCACACCTCAGGGCCATCTTAAAGACAGAAGAATGGCCGTGATTAACCGATAGACATCGCGCCCCCACCTCCGATCAGGAGATGTCGAGCGGGCCCCGTCAGTTCAGCCGAACCCCGGCTGAACTGACATAGTAAAACAAGGGCCGCACGGCTGCCGCCACACCAGGATGTGGTTGAGCGCTGGTAAAAGGAATACGACATGAAAAGAATGTTATTTAACGCAACTCAGCCGGAAGAGTTGCGCGTAGCGCTGGTCGACGGCCAGCAACTGTACGACCTCGATATCGAGACCGCCGGTCGGGAACAGAAAAAATCCAACATCTACAAGGCCAAGGTCACGCGCGTCGAATCCAGCCTTGAGGCCGCATTTGTCGATTATGGCGCCGAGCGCCATGGCTTCCTCCCGCTGCGGGAAATCGCCCGCTCCAATTTTCTTCCCTCCTACAATCCTGCCACCGGGCGCACCAGCATCAAGGATATGCTGCGCGAGGGGCAGGAGATCGTGGTACAGATAGAAAAGGAAGAACGCGGCACCAAGGGTGCGGCGCTCACCACCTTCATCAGTCTGGCCGGGCGTTATCTGGTGCTCATGCCCAACAACCCGGGCGCAGGCGGCGTGTCGCGGCGCATCGAAGGCGATGACCGTGCCGAGCTGCGTGATGCGCTCAACGCACTCACTCTGCCGGACGACATGGGCCTTATCGTGCGCACTGCGGGCGTAGGCAAGAGCGTCGAAGAGTTACAGTGGGATCTCGACTATCTCCTGCACTTGTGGAAGGCCATTCAGGAGGCTCCCACCACCCGCTCCGCGCCGTTCCTGATCTACCAGGAAAGCAACTTCGTGATCCGCGCGATCCGCGATTACCTGCGCAAGGACATCAGTGAAATCCTGATCGACAGCGAGGCCGTCTACAACGAGGCGCGCGAGTTCATGCAGCAGGTGATGCCGCACAACCTGTCCAAGGTAAAGCTGTATCAGGATCACGTGCCGCTGTTTTCCCGTTTCCAGATCGAAAGCCAGATCGAATCGGCCTACCGGCGCGAGGTACGCCTGCCTTCGGGCGGCGCCATCGTGATCGACCATACCGAGGCCCTGGTGTCCATCGACATCAACTCGGCGCGCGCCACCAAGGGCAGCGACATCGAGGAAACCGCGCTCAACACCAATCTCGAAGCGGCGGACGAAATCTCACGCCAATTGCGGCTGCGCGACCTGGGCGGTCTCATCGTGATCGACTTCATCGACATGACACCACCACGCAACAAGCGCCTGGTGGAAGACCGCCTGGAAGAAGCGCTCAAGATGGACCGCGCGCGGGTTCAGGTCGGTCGTATCTCGCGCTTCGGTCTGCTTGAGATGTCGCGTCAGCGGCTGCGTTCCTCGCTCGGCGAATCCACGCTCATGATGTGCCCGCGCTGCAGCGGCCAAGGCACCATACGCAGCGTGGAATCGGCGGCGCTTTCCGTCCTGCGCATCATCGAGGAAGACGCGCTCAAGGAAAGTACCGCCAAGATCGTCGCGCAATTGCCGGTCAATGTCGCCACCTATCTGCTGAACGAGAAACGTCAGGCGGTAAACTCCATCGAGCAGCGTCACCGCATCAGCGTGCTGCTGATCCCGCACCCGTCGATGCAGACGCCGCAATACGAAATCCAGCGCTTGCGTGCCGAAGACCTCGGCGCCGAGGATACGGTCGCGCCGAGCAGCTATCAGCTCGCAATACCTATCGAAACCCCGAGTGAAAAGATGGGCGCTATACAGCGCCCCACGCCGGAGGAACCGGCCGTCAAGGGCCTGGTGGCCATGCCGCCGCCACCCGCGCCAACCCAAATACAGGCGCCAGCGGAAAAACCCCAGCCCAGCCTGTTCGCCCGCCTGTGGAGCAAGCTGTCGGGTAGCGCAGAAACCGCCGCCACCGAAACCGCGCCCGTACGCCCCAGCGCGCCCGCAGCACGCGGACGTGACAAAGGGCGCGAAAGCGGCCGCGGCCGCGAGCGCCACAAGGCACGCCAGGAACAGCAGGAAGCACGGCGCATGCGCGAAAAAGGCGGTGCCAAACCACAGCGCCCCGCCATACCACTGCCGCCGCCGGTGCAGGAGAAGGTGGCCGAGCGCAAGGAAGCGGTCGTGGAGGCTCCTGCCGCGCGCGCCCCTGCGCCGGTTACTGAAGACGCACGTGAGGGCGTGAGTGCCACTGAACGTCCGCGTGGCAGTGGACGCCGCGGACGCCGTGGCGGACGCCGCCGCCGCCAGGAAGGCGGGGCCTCGTCGCAGACCCCTGCCGCCACCGTCGAGGGAGTGTCAGGGTCTGACCAGGTTGAACCCCCGGCCTTCACGCCGTCTCCACCCGTGACTGCGGAGAGACATGAGCCGCCTGTAGCAAGCCCCGGGACACCTGTACCGACGACTGAAATCAGGTTGCCTATCACAGCGCCCATCACTGCGCCGCTGCCGGCGCGCGAGCCGGTGCAGACACCGTTTCCGTCTTTAGCGGTGCCTGTGGTGGAGCACGTGCGACCGGTGTTTCCGCTACCGGACCTCCAGCACCGCACTCCCGCCGAGCCACGGGAAAACGTCGCCGTCACACCGGAAAGCAAGTCGGAGTAATTGCGCGCTTAAAAGCCGAAGCGGCGGAGCAGGCTGTCTACCGAGGCCACGTATCCGCCGCCGAACAGGCGCGCATGGACGAGCAGCGGATAGAGGTTGTAGATATCACGCCGCACCTCCATGAAACCGGGCGCAATGGGGCGCAGTTCTTCGTAACGGCGGAAAAAACCTGCATCGAAGGTGCCGAAGAGCGTGGTAAAGGCCAGCTCGATCTCGGCGTGTGCATAATAAATGGCAGGGTCGATAAAACCCGTGATGCGCCCGTTGCGCGCCAGCACGTTGGTGGTCCACACGTCACCGTGAATGAGTGAAGAACGCTCAGGCTCCTCCAGCCACTCATCAAGACGTGCCGCAAATCTTTCCAGCCGCCCCAGCATCGTGTGCGGCATGCGCCCCGCCTCCACCGCTACGCCACCCATATACATCAGGCGCTGATCGCGGAAGAACTCAATCCACGACGCAGTCCACAGGTTGGGTTGCTGCAGCCCGCCGATCAGCGTGTCCTCATCGAAACCGAAGCCGCGCTGTGCGCTTAGGGCATGCAAGTCCGCGAGGAGTTCTGCGGCATGGCGCTGCGCAGCTACGGAAAAGTGACTCTCACCCTCGAGATACTCCATCAGCAGCAGTGACCCGGAACTGTGCAGCACTGCGGGCACCGGCAGGCGCGAGTGCTCGGCAAGATAGCGCAGCATACGGCCCTCGCAGGCCAGCCGTGGACTGGCCGAGCGATCCACCTTGGCGACCAGTGATGTATTGTCCGCGAGTGTTACGCGGTAGACCTCGCCCACGCAGCCGCCGGAAAGCGGCTCGATGGAACGCGGCGTGGCGCCAATGACGGCGGCAATCTGGTCGTGCAGTGTGCCGGCATCAGACATCCAGATGACGCTGGCGTATATCCGCGAGCAGCCCGCGCGCGGCCTCCTCCACGAGGTCGATCACGCGCTCGAAACCGCTGGCGCCACCGTAGTAAGGGTCAGGCACCTCGCGTTCGTTGAGATGCGGCGCGAACTCAAGCAACAGTTTCAATTTGTGCTTGTGCGTGACGCCGCTCAGGCGCTCAAGAGAGCGGTAGTTTTCATCGTCCATGGCGAGCACATAATCGAACTGCTCGAAATCCGACGCTTGCGCACGCCGGGCGCGCTGCTGGCCGATATCAAAACCACGCCGTAACGCACTCTGCCG
>JAURVQ010000046.1 GCA_030655395.1 Gammaproteobacteria bacterium
ACCATGTCCGGGTTGGCGAAATTACAGATGATGACGTCGTACTTGCCGCTGTCGATCGCCTTGATAAGCTTTTCGGTGACCTCAAGCGCGCTCATCTCCGGCTTGAGATCATACGTCGCCACGTTGGGTGAGGGGATGAGGATGCGGTCTTCGCCCTCGAACGGCTGCTCCTCGCCGCCGTTGAAGAAGAACGTCACGTGCGCGTATTTTTCGGTCTCGGCGATGCGCAACTGGCGCAGGCCGTGGCGCGCGATGTGGGCGCCGAACACGTTGTGCAGCCGCTCCGAGGGAAACGCCACCGGCACGTCAAACTCGTCGTTGTATTCGGTGAGGCTCACGAAGGCGCCGAGCTTCGGTGTCGCCGCGCGCGTGAAGCCGTTGAAGTCCGGCTCGATGAAGGCGCGCGTGATCTGGCGTGCGCGGTCGGAGCGGAAATTCATGAACACGGCCACATCACCGTCCTGCATGCGCACCGCAGGCAGCATGGCGGTGGCCTTGACGAACTCGTCGGACTCGCCGCGCGCGTAGGCGAGCTCGAGCGCCGCGCTCGCCGTAGGCGCCTGAAATTCCGCCTTGCCCTGCGTGATGAGGTCGTACGCGGCCTGAACGCGCGGCCAGCGATGGTCGCGGTCCATGGCGTAATAGCGCCCGATGATTGAGGCGATGCGCCCGTGACCGAGCGCGGCGCACTTGTCTTCCAGTAATTTGATCGACGCCGCAGCGCTCTTGGGCGAGGTGTCGCGCCCGTCGAGGAAGGCGTGAACGTATACTTTCTTCGCGCCGCGTTTCACCGCAAGCTCCAGCATGGCGAGGATATGTTCCTCGTGACTGTGCACACCGCCCGGCGACAACAGGCCCATGATGTGCAGCGCGTGGCCGCCGCTCATGGCCTGATCCACGGCGCGCGTGAGAGTCTGGTTGGTGAAGAACGCGCCGCTCTTGATGGCGCGGCTGATGCGCGAGAATTCCTGGTATACCACGCGTCCGGCGCCGAGGTTCAGGTGGCCGACCTCGGAGTTACCCATCTGGTCGGCGGGCAGCCCGACATCGGTGCCGGAGGTGCGCAGCAGCGTGTGCGGGCAGGTGCTCCACAGCCGTTCCCATACGGGTTTGCGTGCGTGGTAGATCGCGTTACCGGTGGGGTTTTCGCTATAACCCCAGCCATCGAGAATGGCAAGGAGCAGGGGTCTGGGCACGGATGACATAATGTGGCGTATTTAAATGATCTTATGCATATAGCTTGCGAGGCCGTTATTATATAATGTTTAAGTGGCCAGCACACCCCGCTTCCAACGACGAGTCTCATGCAACAGTTCTTCGCCTTCGTAGTCAACCACTGGATATTATTTCTGGCGCTCGTCGTGATCAGCGTGTTGCTGGGCGCGACCCTGCTGTCCGAGGTGTTGCTCGGGTTCAAGTCGGTCACCCCGGCGGCGGCGACGCAGCTCATCAACCGCGAGGGCGCAGTGGTGCTCGATGTGCGCGAAGAAAGAGACTTCCGCGCGGGCCACATCGTCAATGCCAAGCACGTGCCGCTCACGGCGCTGGAGGCGCGGCTCAAGGAACTGGACAAAATGAGAGACACCCCGCTCATAGTGACCTGCCAGAACGGACAATTTTCCGCGCGTGCAGGCGATATCCTGCGCAAGCACGGCTTTACCCGGATCTATAAACTGGGCGGCGGCCTGATGACATGGAAGGACGCCAAGCTGCCCTTGGTGACGACCTAAGGTGCCCGTGCCCGAAGTCACTGTCTACAGCACCGGCATGTGCCCCTACTGCGTGCGGGCGCGCCAGTTGCTCGAACGCAAAGGGGTGCATTACACGGAACATCGCGTCGACGAGCAGCCCCATTTGCGCCACGAAATGGAGTCGAAGAGCCGGCGGCGCAGCGTGCCGCAAATCTTCATCAACGACTTGCACGTCGGTGGTTTCGATGAACTCGCGCAGCTCGATCGTAACGGCCAACTGGAGGCGCTGCTGCAGGGCAGCACCGTCTGAAGCGCCATAAATGACATTCAGGAAAAAACTAAATGACCGCCACATCTGAAGCACAAAAACCCGCCGAAGACGGCGCACAGTTCTCCATCCAGAAGGTGTACATCAAGGACCTCTCGTTCGAGGCGCCGAATACGCCGCAGATGTTCACCGAACAATGGGCGCCGCACATCGATCTGCATCTGCAAAGCAAGGCGGCCCAACTCGAAGAGACCGTGCACGAGATCGTGCTCACGGTCACCGTCACCGCGAAGCTCGGCGAAAAAACCGCGTATCTGGTGGAGGTGCAGCAGGCGGGTATTTTCACCCTCCAGGGTTTTGCGCCACAAGACCTTGCGCGCACGCTGGGCAGCTTCTGCCCCAACATCCTGTTTCCGTTCGCGCGCGAAGCGGTGGCGGAGCTGGTGAGCAAGGGCGGTTTTCCGCAACTCCTGCTCACGCCGGTAAATTTCGACGCCATCTACGCACACATGCAGAAGCAGGGCGCGGACAAGGAAGTTGAACACTAGCGGGCAGTGCCGGTGAAGGCATCCTCACCCATCGCCGTACTCGGCGCCGGGTCGTGGGGCACGGCGCTTGCAGTCCTCCTCGCGCGCAACGGCCAACCCACCGTGCTGTGGGGGCGCAACGCGGAGTTCATGGCGCAGCTTGCGCAAACGCGCCGCAACTCACGTTTTTTACCCGACGCCGCGTTTCCCGAAAATTTACAGACCACGGACGATCTTGCCCGCGCCTTGGGCGTGGCGAGTGATTGCCTGATCGCGGTGCCGAGCCACGGCTTCCGTGACACGCTGCAACTGCTGGCCCCACACGCACCGTCATCCCTGCGCATCGCCTGCGCCACCAAAGGCATGGAACCCGGCAGCGGAAGCCTGCCGCATCAGATAGCCCAGGAGGTTTTGGGCGCTGCCCATTCATTCGCCGTGATCTCCGGCCCCACCTTCGCGCGCGAAGTCGCCGCCGGCCTGCCCACCGCAGTCACTGTCGCTTCGAAAAATGCAGAATTTTCCGCCGACCTCGCCGCACGATTACACAGCGACGGCTTTCGCGCCTATACCTCGGACGACGTGACCGGCGTGGAATTAGGTGGTGCCATTAAAAATGTACTCGCCATCGCCGCCGGCATTGCGGACGGCCTCGGCTTTGGCGCCAACACCCGCGCCGCGCTCATCACGCGCGGCCTTGCCGAAATGATGCGCCTGGGTGTCGCGCTCGGCGGTCAGCGCGAAACCTTCATGGGCCTCGCAGGATTAGGCGACCTCGTCCTCACCTGCACCGACGACCAGTCACGCAACCGGCGTCTGGGGCTCGCACTCGCGCGCGGCACACCGCTCGCGGATGCGCTGCGTGACATCGGCCAAATTGTGGAAGGCGTTGCCACCGCGCGCGAAGTCATGCGCCTGGCGAAAGCGCACGCAATCGAAATGCCCATCAGTGAACAGGTATGCAGCGTGCTGCATGAAGGCAAGACCCCGCGCAACGCGGTGCATGCCCTGCTCGCACGCGAACAGAAAGCGGAAACGATTTAAAACTTTATAAAGGTAGGTCGAATCAAGCGCAGTGGATTCGACATTTTAGACGTTAGTCATACGTCGGCTCCGCACAGCTTGAGCCGACCTACGAAGCTGCTTGAAGGATGACAGCTGCAGGCGCAGAATGGTTTTTTTGTATACCGACCGATTTGCCAACCAATGCACGTTAGATATCTGGAGACGAACATGAGCGGCAACTGGGAGGACGTATGAGCGACAGTTCGGTCGAGAGTCGTGCTGAAACCGCAGCGCGCATCGTTGGACTCCTTTGCTTCCTCCTGATGGCAGGTTGCGCCGGGTTAGAGCGCGAGCCGCCCCAGGCCGGCGCGATGCAGAGTGGGTCCGTTGCGGTCGAGCCGGTGGTGCCCTCACCCGCACCGTCCGTTGCAGTTGAGCCGGTGGTTCACCCACCCGCGCCGTCCGTTGCGGCCGAGCCGGTGGTTCGCCCAGCCACGCCGTCCGTTGCAGTCGCGCCAGTGATCCGCCCGGCCACGCCGTCCATAACCCGTTCCACAGACCAGAGCGTCGCCAAGACCGACTCGCCGGGCGACAAGACCCCTGCAAAGGTTTCCGTGCCTACGGAGCAGATCGGGAAGAAGGAGAGCGCTGTTCCAAGCCTTGGGAAGCAGGAGGCGTCGCCGCCGCTGGATCTGGCCTCTCTGGAGAAGCGACTCCGAGAGACCAAAGCCATCGGTGTGTTCACCAAGATCGCGCTCAAGAATCAGGTAGACGACCTGCTGAATCAATTCCGGGCGTACTACCAGGGGCGGGTCAGAGCTACTCTCGCCGAGCTCCGGCAAGCATATGATCGGCTGCTCCTTAAGGTGCTCTCTCTCCTGCAGGACAGCGACCAGTCACTGGCCAGAGCGATCGTGGCATCGCGCGATGCGATCTGGAATATCCTTGCGGATCCGGTCAAATTTTCAACCCTCTAATCTGATGGCAGGAGAAACACCATGAGCATACGTGTGAAGGGTTGGGTTCTGATTGTTGTAATGACGGCATTCTTTGCTGGGCCGTTGCTCGCAGAGGATGAGCCATCGCTCCTCAAGGATATGACGGCCGTGATTGCGCTGCTGGGTTTGTCATGTGGTCAGGTCGTCAGCGCCACGCAGCAAGCGGACAACGACCACATCGTGTCCTGTCAGGACGGGAATCGCTACCGGGTATTTGTAAACGACGAGGGCCGGGTCGTCGCGCAGAAACAATAAGAGGCAGCGGCCTGCGCATGGCGAATTCGGGCTCGGCGCTCGCACGCGAACAGAAGGCGGAAACGACTTGACTACTTAATAAACGTAGGTCGAATCAAGCGCAGCGGATTCGACATTAATGATGTGTCTACTCTGCACGGCTTGAGCCGACCTACGCAGTTTGCTATGTGCCTTTCAGGGGTAGTGTCATTACCTCAACGTTTGGACTCTTTCTTGGATTTCTTCGCGGCCCTTTTTTCTTTCATGGTCTTGGCCGGTTGCTTCTTGGTTTCCTTCTTGCTGTCTACGCCTTTACTCATGGGTTTCGCTCCTGTGTATCCAAGTTATGAAGAGTAGTAGGTCGGCTCAATGCGTGGCCGGAGCCGACAACGCCTGATATATTAGCAGTGTCGGATACGCTACGCTTGATTCGACCTACGAAGATGCATAGCGCAGTGACACGGTTGGCTGTCTGTATGAAGCAGGCGTTACGCGAGAAGGCTAATGAGTGCCTCGCAACAGACCCTCTATACTTAGGTCCTCGTCAATTTCCGGCCAATGGATTCCCTCGCCATCGCCAAGAAGCTCATAATTCTCCAACTGGCTTCTGGTGGCATTCGATAAACGCGGGAACCAGACTAGCGGGACTGTTACTTTTCGGCCGTCCACCAGAGAGACGACCAAATCGTCATCTGTAAACTCAACATTCTGAGCAAAAGGATGTGCTTCAACCGCTAATGTGCTCATTCCAAGCCTCCAAGAGTTTGCCTCTGTTATCTTCAACGAGTCTCTGAATTGCTCGCAGCTCATGGGAGCTGAAGCGCTTTGAACCTGTCAACGAAACCGGATTTAACCAAAACTTAGCAAGAAATCGCTCGCGTTGCACGTGAACGTGTGGCGGCTCTCCTTTCTCGTTGCTATAGAAATAGAAACGGTATGGCCCAATCCTGAGTATAGTTGGCATGCCTAGCTGGCTACCCGCTCAATAATCCGTAACCGCAACACAAACCGCTCCCACGCTACCTGGGGCCACCGTCATGCAATAACGCATTAAAATGCGTGCTTACATGCACCATCATCGTCGGGCTCGCTGTGCTGTAATGTACCCCGAACCCGCCCACTCCTCAAGGTTGGCAATCGCTTAATCCGCCCCGGCAAAATTCTGCTGTCGCCAGGCTTCGTACAACACAACCGCCACCGCGTTGGAGAGGTTGAGGCTGCGGTTGTGGGGCTGCATGGGGATGCGCAGGATGTGGTCTTTGGGCAAGGCATCGAGCACGGTTTGCGGCAGGCCACGGGTTTCGGGGCCGAACAGCAGTGCATCATCCGGCTGATAAGAAACATCCGCATAGTTGCGCGTACCGCGCGTGGAAATCGCAAACAGGCGTAGGGGCCGCACGGTTTCTTTGAAGGCATCGAGGTTGTCGTGCTGCTGCACGCTGGCCCAGTCATGATAATCGAGTCCGGCGCGTTTGAGCTTGCTGTCGGTGGGGCTGAAGCCCAGGGGTTTGATCAAGTGCAATTGCGCGCCGCTGTTCGCGCATAGGCGTATAATGTTGCCCGTGTTGGGGGGAATCTCAGGCTCGAATAACACAACGTGAAACATGAAAGATATTAACGGGGGCAGTCAGGACATGCTGGCGATGGAGTTCTGCGGCATGCGCTTCAATACGCCGCTGGTGCTGCTCTCCGGTTGCGTGGGGTTCGGTGAAGAATACACGCGCGTGAACGGATTTTCCAATCGCGACGCGGGCGCGGTATGCCTGAAGGGCACCACACTCAAGGCCCGCCTCGGCAATGCGCCGCACCGGGTGTGGGAAACGCCGATGGGGATGTTGAACGCCATCGGGCTGCAAAACCCCGGCACGGAATACGTCATCAGAAACATTTTACCCACGCTCGATTTCAGCGAGACGCGCTTCATCGCCAACCTCTCCGGCTCCACGGTAGAGGAATACGCGGAGATCACGCGCCTGTTCGACGACTCACCCATCGACGCGATGGAGATCAACATCTCCTGTCCCAACGTGAAAGAGGGCGGCGTGGCGTTCGGCAACGACCCGGACATGTCGGCGCGCGTGGTCGCGGCCTGTCGCGCGCAGACCAGGAAGCCGCTCATCACCAAGCTCTCGCCCAACCAGACCGACATCGCGGAGAACGCGCGCCGCTGTATCGAGGCGGGCACCGATGCGTTCGCGGTCATCAACACCCTCATGGGCATGGCGGTGGACATCGAGCGGCGCACGCCGGTGCTGGGCAACGTACAAGGCGGGCTGTCCGGCCCGGCCATCAAACCCATCGCGCTGCTCAAGATGCATCAGGTGTATCAGGTGGCGAAGAAACACAACATCCCCATCATCGGGCAGGGCGGCATCACGACGGCAGAAGACGCGCTGGAGTTCATGATTGCCGGCGCCAGCGCGGTGGGCGTGGGCACGGCACTGTTTTACGATCCGCTGGTGTGCGCCAAGATCAACGCGGGTATCGTGGCCTATCTCAAGCGCCATGGCATGAGCAGCGTCGCGCAACTGGTGGGTACGCTCAAGAGCAACCACGACACACCTGACGGCGGCTCTATTTAAGCAGTTCCCGCTCCGGGAAATCAAAATCGCGCGGGTCGCCAGCAGGGTAGACTTGGGCGATTACCTTGTCGTCATCGCCAAACACCACCACGATGCTTTTCCACGGCAGTGGGCGCGGCCCCTGGGTGGGAAAATAGAAGATGCGCGGCTTGCCTGCCTCATACATGATGGGTATTTGGACGGGCTGTTCGTGGCCTATAAAGCCGCAGGGTGCTGTCGGCGGCCGGTCATGAGTCTGGAGCAGGTTTTTGTCCGCATCGTAAAGATAGGCGCTCACACGAACCTCGGCGAGCGATACCGCTTTGACGGAGGTCACCTCAACCTTTATCGCGGTGACGTCATCCGCGCAATGCGTGCCGATCAGTATCGAGGTGCCCCCGGCATCGGCATGTGTGATGCTGTTGATGGTGTAGCCATGCGTGCTGTCGGCCCGGCTCTCGGTGGCGGCGCCGAGAAAAGCCATTAACAGGAACGGTAGCGTTGTTGCGAGGAGTCTGTGTGATTGCATGAGCATGTGTATTTCCTGGGTGGTTGGGAGGCCGGTTCCAAAGTTCTGCTTATTTGAATACTACGGCACGCTCGCCATGTACCAGCACGCGGTCTTCCACATGATAGCGCACGCCGCGCGAGAGCACGGTCTTTTCCACGTCGCGCCCGAGGCGGATTAAATCTTCAACGGACTCGCTGTGATCCACCCGGATCACATCCTGCTCGATGATGGGGCCTGCATCGAGTTCGTGGGTCACATAGTGGCAGGTCGCGCCGATCTGCTTCACGCCGCGCTCGAAGGCCTGATGGTAGGGCCGCGCACCGACGAAGGCGGGCAACAGGCCGTGATGGATGTTGATGATGCGGTTTGGATAGGCATTGCAAAAATCGTCCGGCAGGACCTGCATGTAACGCGCCAGCACGATGGCATCCGCCGAGTGCTGTTCGCACAGATCCAGAATCTTTGCGTGCGCCGGTTTTTTGTTTTGCGGCGTCACCGGTACATGAATATACGGAATGCCGTGCCACTCGGCGAGACTTCTCAAGGCGTCGTGATTGGAGATTACGCAGGGGATATCGAAATCAAACTCCTTGCTGCGCCAGCGGTACAGCAGGTCGGCGAGGCAGTGATCCTGCTGGCTCGCTAAAAGCACGACGCGTTTTTTCACCGCCGAGTCACTGATGTTCCACTGCATGTTGAAAGCGCCGGCGATGGGCGCGAAAAGTGTGCGGAATTCGTCCGCTCCAAAGGGCAATGAAGCGGCGAGTATCTCCTGGCGCATGAAAAAGTGCCGCGTGTCCGGCTCGCTGTGGCTGGCGCTCTCGCCGATGGTGCCGTTGTGCGCCGCGATGAACGAACTTACCGCGGCAATGATGCCGGGGCGGTCGGGGCAGGTCAGCGTCAATAGATAACGGCGTGTGGTAGTCATGGTATTAAGTCAGCAAGTAGGGTGCATTCTATGCACCAAACATATGACAAACAACACGGTGCATGGAATGCACCCTACGAAACTGATCATTCGTTGACCGGCATCTTGAGTTCCCTGATTTTGCGTGTCAAGGTGTTGCGTCCCCAGCCCAGCAGGCGTGCGGCCTCAAGGCGGCGGCCGCCGGTGTGCTTGAGTGCGCATTCGATCATGATGCGTTCGAAGCCCGGCGTGGCGTTCGTGAGCAGGTCGGTGTCGCCGCGCGAGAGGCGTTGATCCGCCCACCGCCGCAGCGCCGCCTCCCAGCTCTCGCTGCCGGAGGCCTGTGTGCCCGGCGCTGTGCCGGTCACACGCAATTCGGGCGGCAGGTCTTCGGGATGAATGATCTCGCCTACCGTCATCACAGTGAGCCAGCGGCAGATGTTTTCCAGCTGGCGCACATTGCCCGGCCAGTCCAGCTTGCTGAGGAAGGTCTCGGTGTCGGCGCGCAGGCGCTTGGGTTTTACCCCCAATTCCTTTGCCGCCCGTGACAGGAAATGCCGCAACAGCAACGGAATATCCTCGCGCCGCTCGCGCAGCGGCGGGATGTGGATGCGAATCACGTTGAGACGATGAAACAGGTCTTCGCGGAAACTGCCCTGCTGCACGCGCTGCTCCAGATTCTGGTGTGTGGCGGCGATGATGCGCACGTCCACCTTGATCGGGCTGTGTCCGCCCACGCGGTAAAATTCGCCATCGGAAAGCACGCGTAACAGCCGCGTCTGCAATTCGGCGGGCATGTCGCCGATCTCGTCCAGAAACAGAGTGCCGCCGTTGGCCTGTTCGAAACGCCCGTTGCGCTGGGTCTGGGCGCCGGTGAATGCACCGCGTTCATGGCCGAATAATTCGGACTCCAGCAGATCGCGCGGGATCGCCGCCATATTGAGCGCAATGAACGGCTTGTCCGCGCGCGGGCTGTGGCGGTGCAGCGCGTGCGCGACCAGCTCCTTGCCGGTGCCGGATTCGCCGTTGATGAGTACCGTGATGTGCGAGCGCGACAGCCGGCCGATGGCGCGGAACACCTCCTGCATCGAGGCGGCCTCACCGATGATCTCCGGCGTTTCCTGCTCTTCTGCCGGGGGACGAGCGCTGCGTTGCCGTTGATGGGCGATGGCACGCCGCACCACCTCCACCGCTTCATCGGTGTCGAACGGTTTGGGCAGGTACTCGAAGGCCCCGCCCTGATAGGCCGCCACCGTGCTGTCGAGATCGGAATGCGCGGTGATGATGATGACCGGCAGCTCGGGATAGCGTGTACTTACCTCGGCGAGCAGTGCCAGCCCATCGGTGCCGGGCATGCGGATATCGCTGATGAGCGCATCGGGCCGCTCACGCGCAAGTGCCGTCAGCACCCGCGCGGCATTTTCGAAACACGTCACCTCCATGCCGGCCTGGTGCAATGCCTTTTCCAGTACCCAGCGGATAGAGCGGTCGTCATCGACGACCCAGACGCGATTTTTTTCAGTCATGGCGCACTCCGTTGTCAATCGGCAGCAACAAGGTGAAGGTGGTTTCGCCGGGGCGGCTCGCGCATTCAATCAGGCCGCCGTGCTGGTTGATGAGTGCCTGCGCGATGGACAATCCGAGGCCGGTGCCGTCGGCGCGCCCAGTGACCATCGGATAAAAGATGCTCTCGATCAGGTGCACGGGAATGCCGGGCCCATTGTCGATGACGTCGATGCGGGCCACCAGCCGATGACGTTTCTGGCCGATGCTCGATTGGCGCTGGATGCGCGTGCGCAGCCGGATAGTGCCCTGCTCACCGAGCGCCTGCCCGGCGTTACGCACGATGTTGAGCAGCGCCTGAATGAGCTGCTCCGGATCGGCATGGAACTCCGGGATGCTGATGTCGTAGTCGCGCTCCAGGCGCACACCGCCGGGCACCTCCGCCAGCACCAGGCTGCGCACGCGCTCCAGCACCTCGTGGATATTGGTGAGGCGGCGCTGCGGCAGACCCTGCGGCCCGAGCATGCGCTTGAGCAGATTTTGCAGCCGGTCGGCCTCGCCGATGATGATGCGCGTGTACTCCTTGAGCGCCTCCGAAGGCAGCTCGCGTTCGAGCAACTGCGCCGCACCGCGCAGCCCGCCGAGCGGATTGTTGATTTCGTGCGCGAGACCGCGCAGCACGGCGCGGTGGGCATGGTGCTGCGCCAGCAGATGTTCCTCGCGCGTGACGCGCAGGTGCTGATCCACACGGGTGAGCTCCAGCAGCAGCTCCTGTTCGCTGAGAGGTGTGACGATCGCATCGAGGGTCAACAGGGCGCTGTCAGCGAGACGCAGCTGCAACTCGCGTTCGGTGAACGGGTGCAGAGTGGCAAGTGCGCGCTGCAAGGCGTTAATGAAGGTATCCGCATCGGGCATGAGATCGCGCGCCGTCATGCCGCGCATCTGACGTGCGCTGGTGGCGAACAGCATCTCGCCCGCGGGATTGGTGTAACGCAGGCGCAGGGTGCGGTCGAACAGCAATACCGCAGTATTGAGGTTCTCGATGATGCTTGAATAAAGTGCGTTGCGTGTCATGAGGTGTCGGCTGTATTTCTGCGTGTGCAAGAAGCAAACCAGCGCATGAGCAATAGATAAAATAACTCAACAAAACATACACTTAGTCAGAAATCAGCCCATGCGCGCAAGGCGCGATAAGCAACAGGATAAACTAAAATGGGGCATTACGCACCGTTATGGTGCGGGTAGCTATGGGCGGGGTGGCGGGTTGTAGTGGGGGCCAGGAGCGGATTATTTCCTAAACTGGGTTGATCGCCGCTTTAGGTGAAAAGTGATGGTTTGTGAGGTGGCCAGCACCGCACCCTTGGCGTCGAGCATCGTCGCCTGCAGCGAATGTGTGCCACGGTCAATATTTTTTAATTGAAATTTTGCGGTGGTTTGCATATCGGGCAACGGCTTGCCATCGAGCATCACCCGGGCCTTGTGCCCCCACTGCGGATTCCATGCAGGCTCGGTTACCAGTTCGACATTCACATTACCGTCGTTTTCGCGCGCAGTAGCGTCATTTTCCGGAGTGACGATGGAAAATTTTACATAGCTTTTGAAGATGGTTGCGGGCTTCGCGTCCTTTTTTTCCGGCGGTATTTTATCGCCAGTAGGCCCACTGGCTGCGGGGGCAGTGGTGACCGGCGCGGTGATGGGCGCAACGGCGGGGAATTTCGGCATCTCGATTTCGGTCGCCCCCGGTTGCGGCTTGTCGGAGTAGGTCACATTGCCATCCGGCCCTACCCACTTGTAGACGCCGCCGAATGCGCAAAGCGGCAGAGCCATGCTGAGCAGAATCAGCAGTAGCCGGCACGAACCTGCGCGTGATGAAGGAGGGTGAAAGTAATGAGGATGCTGTGTATGCCGGCGTTCAGGCATTTTGTGCAAAGCGGTGCGGGGCCTCATCAAATGCAGGGGCGGCGGCGGGTGCAGGGGATGCACTGGCCGCTTCAAACGGTTTGCCGGAGTGCCTGCACTGGCCGTTGAAGTAGGCGCCGGTTTCAACGCCGAACGTGTTATGCCACACGATGTCGCCGCTGACTTTGGCCGTTTGGGCAAGATGCACACCGTCCGCGATGATGGAGCCGTGCACCTCGCCCCGGATGGCGACCTCGCGCGCGTGTATGTCGCCGTTGATCCGCGCCTGTGCGCCGACAGTGAGTTTACCTGCGTGGATGTTGCCTTCTACAGTGCCGTCGATCTGCATCTCGCCCTCGGTGGAGAGATCGCCTGTGACGGTGAGATCCGCACCCAGCAGGGAGGGGGCGCCGTTGTGTTTGTGCTTGCTCATGGATACCGCCTTGTCACTTCTGAAAAACATACTTGCCCGCCTCCAGAAAGCGGGCCGGATCATGGGGCTCGCCCTGGAACATGACCTCGTAGTGCAGGTGAGGGCCGGTGCTGCGGCCGGATGAGCCGACCAGGCCGATTTTGTGATGCAGATCAACCTGCTCGCCGGACTTCACCAGCAGTTTGTTCAAATGACCGTGACGCGTCGTCAGGCCGAGGCCGTGATCAATCTCGACCATATAGCCATACGGGCCGTCGCGGCCAGCGAAGGTGATCTTGCCCGGTGCGGTAGAGTAGACCGGCGTGTTAAGGGGGGCGGACAGATCGATGCCGCTGTGCATCGCCCAGCGGTTGGTGAAGGGATCCTGACGTTTGCCGAAACGGCTCGACAGGTGGCCGGTGTTAAGCGGTGCCACGACGGGCAGATGTTCAAACAGGCCCTCCAGACTCGCCCAGCGGTTCATCTGGGTTTCCAGTTTTACCACGCTATCTTCAAACATGTCATTCATGTCGGTAAACGGATTGCCGGTTTTGGCCACAGGTGTGCCAGCCGCGACAAAGGGGCCACCCACGCCGGTATTGGTTTTGCCGCCCAAGGTGTTGAGATTGAGGCCAGTGAGCTTGATCGCCTGCTCCAACCGGTCGGCGTTGCCCTTGGTGCGCTCCTGGAGCTGGGCCATAAGGGTGAACTGCGCATCCTTGATCTCTGCCACCTGATTGAGCGCACCGGAGAGTTGTACATGCAGTGTGCTGATTTCGCTGTTCAGGTTTTGTGCGTAGGTACGTGCACTCTCGCGCTCGGCGGACAGCTGCGCAAGCAGGGCTTCCTTGGCGGAGAGGGCCTCGCGGTACGACGCAACCACTTGTGTGTAAGGCTGCATCTTGATCCACGACGCGCCCGCCCAGCCGACCATCATCAGCACGAGCAGGCACATCCCGAGCTGCACGTTGCGCGACAGCGAGATATACCGCACCCGCCCTTGGCTGCGGTAAAGGAGCTGTCGTTCCGGGAATAGCTGGTTTATGTGAAGCCTGATAGTTTTAAGCAGTTGCACAACCCGCTCCCTGATATGGCTTAGTCTTATTAGCGTCTCGAACGACGAATTACATTACATCCCCTGCGAGATTGCAAGCTTCAGGATGCAACTTTTAGACCAGGTATAATTTTGCCACCCACTGTTGGGCAACCGTTTGGACGAGTAACGACGACCATCTTGTTGATTACCCATAAAATAAAACGCCCCCAAACGGGGGCGTTGCTGTAGCTGTAGGTGTTTTACAGGCTGTAGTACATGTCGTACTCGACCGGGTGCGAGGTCATGCGCAGGCGGGTGACTTCCTGCATCTTGAGGTCGATGTAGGAATCGATCACGTCATTGGTGAACACGCCGCCTGCGGTGAGGAACTTGCGGTCCTTGTCGAGGTGCTCCAGCGCCATGTCGAGCGAATGGCACACCTTCGGGATTTTCTTTTCCTCTTCCGGCGGCAGGTCGTAGAGGTCTTTGTCCATCGCCTCGCCCGGATGAATCTTGTTCTGGATGCCGTCGAGGCCCGCCATCACCATCGCCGAGAAGGCGAGGTAGGGGTTGGCGCTCGGGTCGGGAAAGCGCACCTCGATACGGCGCCCCTTGGGGTTGGCGACGTACGGGATGCGGATCGAGGCGGAGCGGTTGCGCGCCGAGTAGGCGAGCATGACCGGGGCCTCGAAGCCGGGCACCAGACGCTTGTAGCTGTTGGTGCCGGGGTTGCAGAAGGCATTCAGTGCGCGTGCGTGCTTGATGATGCCGCCGATGTAATAGAGCGCGAGGTCGGACAGGCCGCCGTACTTGTTACCGGTGAACAGGTTCTTGCCGGCCTTGGCGAGCGACTGGTGGCAGTGCATGCCGGAGCCGTTATCGCCGACCAGCGGCTTGGGCATGAAGGTGACGGTCTTGCCATAGGCGTGGGCGACATTCATCACCACATACTTCAAGATCAGGATTTCGTCGGCCTTCCTGGTGAGGGTGTTGAACTGGGTGGCGATTTCATTCTGGTTGGCGGTGGCGACCTCGTGGTGGTGCGCCTCAACCACCAGGCCCATCTCTTCCAGGGTGAGCGACATCGCGGAGCGGATGTCCTGCGCCGAATCCACCGGCGGGACGGGGAAATAGCCGCCCTTGATGCCGGGGCGATGACCGATATTGCCGCCTTCAAACACCTTCTCGGAATTCCAGGCGGCTTCTTCGGAGTCGATCTTGATGAACGAGCCGCTCATGTCGGCGCCCCAGCGCACATCGTCGAAAATGAAAAATTCCGGCTCCGGGCCGAAGAATGCGGTGTCGGCGATGCCGGTGGATTTCAGGTGCGCCTCGCAGCGCTGCGCGAGTGAGCGCGGGTCGCGCTCGTAGCCTTTCATGGTGGTGGGTTCAACCACGTTGCAGCGCAGCAGCAGCGTGGCTTCGTCCATGAACGGATCCATCACGGCGCTGTCCGCGTCGGGCATCAGGATCATGTCGGATTCGTTGATGTGCTTCCAGCCGGCGATGGAGGAGCCGTCGAACATCTTGCCGTCCTTGAACAGCGCGGCGTCCACGGTGTGCGCAGGGCAGGAGACATGCTGCTCTTTACCCTTGGTGTCACAGAAACGGAAATCAACAAATTTAACCTTGTTGTCTTTAATCATCTTTAAAACTTTTGCAGACATGATGCCTCCGGAAACATTAAGCGCTTACTGCGACCGCACAAGGCCGCAGCCCAAAATTCAAGCCGTCATTTTTGCATGAAACATGCCATTAGGGAACCCCTTCATTTTGGCGGAGTTTTTAAACACAAAGGGAAATAAAGCGCACTGGGAGGGTGCGCGCAAGGATGTGGCGCACCTTGTTAGTGCGCCAGGGAATATAGCCGTGGTATGTTTAGATGAGCCCTTTAATGGAGACTCTGGAAATCGTAGCGTGCAACCGGGAGCGCGGCAGGGGCTGCGCTGCGCATGGCCTCGAAGGCCCAGCGGCTGCCGGTGTCCTGCCACAGTTCGAAGGTCTGCAACAGCGGCGGCGTGGGCGCGGTGCCTTTGCCGATGACGTGCAGCACGTCCATGAGGGGGACGAAGTCCTGCGACAGGTGGGCGTACAATTCCGCCGAGGTGTTACTGAGCAGCGTGGAAAGCTGGAGATAGGCGCAGCGGCCG
The DNA here is from genome assembly GCA_030655395.1 of Gammaproteobacteria bacterium. Lineage (GTDB taxonomy): Bacteria > Pseudomonadota > Gammaproteobacteria > SURF-13 > SURF-13 > JAQBXX01. The sequence goes on from JAURVQ010000046.1 coordinate 15,700, forward strand.
AGGTCAACGAAATAGCTCGCCTTCACGCGCCGCCGCTCGGCCTGCTGCGGAAACAGGCCGGAGAACAGCAGGCACTGATCGCCCACGTCCTTGAGCCGTTCCTGTTGCAGGCGCCCCACTTCGCGCGCCCCGTTCAGATATTCCAGCGCGAGCAGCGTGTCCGCGATTTCCGGGCGCCGCGTAAAGCGCATCAGCAGAAACACGAGGTAGCTTTCCAACTCCTCTACCAGCGGCTGGGCCGCGGCGGTTTCCGCTTCGTTCACCAGCTCATACCATTGAGCAGTGGCTGTGGGGTGAGTGACCAGGGTTGTCATAGGCGATTTCCTGTGTTGTCGTACTTAAAAAGCGGCAGCTGAGCCATTAACTTGAGCGAGCAGGAGTCATGCCACCGGCCCGCACATGCCGCAACAGCGCGCCATCAGCTATACTGGGCACTCTGAATCAGGGACAACAATGTCGAAAGAGCTCCTCGTGCAGTCAAACACTTGCCGCCCCCCCGCCACCTTCCAGGACCTGATACTCACGCTACAGGCGTACTGGTCGGCGCAGGGCTGCGTGCTGCTGCAGCCTTATGATCTTGAAGTCGGCGCGGGCACCTTTCATCCCGCTACGTTTTTGCGCGCCATCGGGCCGGAGCCGTGGCGCGCGGCCTACGTGCAGCCCTCGCGCCGCCCCAAAGACGGCCGTTACGGCGAAAATCCCAATCGCCTGCAGCACTATTATCAATACCAGGTGGTGCTGAAGCCCTCACCCGCCAACATTCAGGATTTGTACCTCGACTCGCTGCGGGCGCTCGGCGTCAACATGAGCGAACACGACGTACGCTTCGTCGAGGACGACTGGGAATCACCCACGCTCGGCGCCTGGGGACTGGGCTGGGAGGTGTGGCTGGACGGCATGGAAGTCACCCAGTTCACCTATTTTCAAGAGGTGGGTGGCCTCAAGTGTGCGCCGGTGCTGGGTGAGATCACTTACGGTCTGGAGCGCCTCGCCATGTATCTGCAAGGCGTGGAAAGCGTGTTCGATCTGAAATGGACCGACAGCGTGAGTTACGGCGACGTGTACCACCAAAACGAAGTCGAGCAATCGAAATACAATTTTGAGCACAGCAACGTCGAGTGGCTGTTCAAATTATTCGGCGAATTTGAATCCGAGGCCAGGCGCTTGATGGAAAACAAGCTCACCCTGCCCGCATTTGAAATGGTAATGAAATGCTCGCACACTTTCAACCTGCTCGACGCGCGCGGTGCGATCTCCACCACCGAGCGCGCCGCCTATATTGGCCGCGTGCGTAACCTGAGCCGCGCGGTGGCGCAGAGCTACTACGAGTCGAGGGAGGCCCTGGGCTTCCCCATCCTGAATAAAAAGTAAAACCATGCAAGACAGTCTACTCATCGAGCTTCTCACCGAAGAGCTGCCGCCCAAATCGCTGCTCAAACTTTCCCAGGCCTTCTGCAAAGGAATATTTGAAGGGTTGAAGGAGCAGGGTTTCGTCGCGGCGGATACAGATTACGCCGCACTCGTCAGCGAGTTCGCCACGCCACGCCGCCTCGGCGTGCTGGTTAAAGACGTGGCCCACACGCAATCGGAACGCATCATCGAGCGCAAAGGCCCCGCGCTCGCCAGCGCCTACGATCAAAACGAAAAACCCACACCCGCGCTCATCGGTTTCGCCAAATCCTGCGGCGTCGAAATCTCCGCGCTGCAAAAACAGAGCGACGTCGCTCCCGGCATCCTGCCTCCCGCGACATTAGTACGTCCATATACGTCAAAAAAAGGCGAGCACTTCGTGTTCCGCGCCCGGCAACCCGGCGAGCCGCTGGAAAAACATCTGGCCACAATCGTCGCGGGTGTGATTAAAAAACTCCCCGTCGCCAAACTGATGCGCTGGGGTGACAGCGATGTGCAGTTCGTGCGCCCGGTGCATGGGTTGATCATGCTGCATGGCAAAAAGATTGTGGCAGGGGAGGTGCTGGGGCTGCGAAGCAGCAACAAGACGCTCGGTCACCGCTTCTTAAGTACAGGCGAGGTGGAGATAAAGAATTCCACAGACTACACGCGGCTCATGCTGGAGAAGGGCCAAGTAGTTGTTAATCATGAGGTACGTTGTGGCTTGATATCTGACCAGCTTGATAGGGTTGCAAAGGACTTGGGTGATTCGGTTACCTGGACAGTAGGCGAAAATATCGCGTTGCTGGGCGAGGTGGCGAGCCTTGTCGAATTCCCGGTGGTATACGCCGGTAGTTTCGATGTCGCGTATCTGGAGGTGCCAGAGGAATGTCTGGTTGTCAGTATGCAGCAGCATCAGCGTTATTTTCCCTTGAAAAAGGAAGGTAAGCTGCTGCCCCATTTTTTATTCGTCAGTAATAATGAGGCTGATGATTCAGCTCATATCATTCACGGTAATGAGCGTGTACTGCGCGCGCGCCTGAGTGATGCAAAATTCTTTTTTGAACAGGATAAAAAAACCAAGCTCGAAGATCGGGTGCCGAAGCTCGCCAATGTGGTGTATCACAACAAGCTGGGTAGTCAGTTGCAGCGGGTGGAGCGCATTCAGAAGCTGGCCGTAGCCATCGCTGAGCGGTTCAAGGAAATAAATCGCGTGGCGGATATCCAGCAGGTTAAGCGCGCGGCGTATCTGTGCAAGGCCGATTTACTAACTGACATGGTAGGCGAGTTCCCGGAACTGCAGGGCGTGATGGGGTATTACTACGCGCTCCATGATGGTGAGGAGCTGGGCGTGGCCAATGCGATGCGTGAGCACTATGAGCGCGTGCCACGCAAAGCTGTGGGTATTTGCGTGGGGCTGGGGGACAAGCTCGATACACTGGTTGGAATTTATGGCATCGGCCTCGTGCCCACCGGCGACAAGGATCCGTTCGCGCTGCGGCGCGCTGCGTTAAGCGTGCTGCGCACGCTGGTGGAAAACAAGTTGTCGCTTAATCTTATGCAATTGCTGGAAATCGCCGAGGCGCAGTTCCCGGCGGGTGTGATCGCCCAGGACGCCGTGTCCAAGCTATACGAGTTCATGCTGGAGCGCCTGAAACCGTATTTACGTGAACAGGAGTTTGGCGCGGATGAAGTTGATGCCGTGCTGAGTCTCAGGCCCACGCGCATGGACTGGATTATTCCCCGTCTCAAGGCGATACAGGAGTTCCGCAAGCTGCCGGAGGCGGAAAGTCTGGCCGCCGCGAACAAGCGTATCCGCAATATTCTGAAGCAGGGCAAAGACGCGGCGCGTGATGTGCTCGACCATGGACTGCTCAAGGAAGAAGCCGAGAAAAATCTCGCGCGTCAGGTGGAGCAGCTTGAGGCGCAGGTGACGCCGATGCTGCACCGCGAAGAGTATACGCAAGCACTCAAACAGCTCGCGTCATTGCGCCCTGCCGTGGATACCTTTTTCGATAAGGTGATGGTCATGGTAGAGGATGCAGCCCTGCGCGACAATCGGCTCGCACTACTCACCAAGCTGGAGGGTTTGTTTATGGGCGTGGCGGATATTTCCAAGCTGCAATACGGTGCGCAACTCTGAGTCACTTGAAGCTCATCATTCTCGACCGCGACGGAGTGATTAACTACGACTCCGACGAGTTCATCAAGTCGCCCGATGAATGGGTGCCCATCCCCGGAAGTCTGGAGTCCATCGCGCGTTTGAATCGTGCAGGCTACACCGTCGTAGTGGCGAGTAATCAGTCCGGTGTCGGGCGCGGACTTTTTGATCTCAGCACCTTGCATCAAATACACGAAAAGATGCAGCGGGAAGTTGCGCGTGTCGGCGGCAAGGTAGACGCGATATTTTTCTGCCCGCATACGCCGGACGATCACTGCGATTGCCGCAAGCCGAAGCCCGGTTTGTTGCTGGATGTCGCTAAAAAGTTTGCTTGCGAGTTAACGGGTGTTCCCGCTGTTGGCGATTCGCTGCGCGACATCGAGGCCGCGCAGGCGGTGGGTGCAAAGCCGGTGCTGGTGCGTACAGGCAAGGGTGGTGAGGTTGTGAAGAGCGGCAAGCTACCCGCCGGGGTCGAGGTGTGCGACGATCTTGTGGCCTTCGTAGATGCATTGCTGGTGAAGCGCTGATGCTGTTTCTGCGCTCCCTGCTGTTGGCAATCTGTCAGGTGATCTCCACGCTGATCTTCGCGCCGCTCAGCGTGCTCACCGGCCTGCTGCCATACCGCATGCGCTACCGCTTCATTACGCAATGGAACCGTTTCAATCTGTGGTGTGTGGAGAAGGTCTGTGGTCTGCACTACGAGGTGCAGGGCCGCGAGCACATTCCACCCGGCCCCTGTGTGATTTTATGCAAGCACCAGTCGGCCTGGGAGACGTATGCGCTGCCCTGCATTTTCCCGCAAATGCTGACTTGGGTGTGCAAGCGTGAATTATTGTGGATACCGTTTTTTGGCTGGGGTTTCGCCGTGCTGCGGCCGATCGCCATTGACCGCAATGCGGGGCGCAAGGCGCTGGAGCAACTCGTCGCACAAGGCATTGATCGACTCAAGCGCGGACGCTCGGTGGTGATTTTCCCCGAGGGCACGCGCGTTGCGCCCGGTGAAAAACGGCGCTACGCCATCGGCGGCGCGATGCTGGCCGAGCGATCGGGTTATCCGGTGCTGCCTATCGCTCATAATGCAGGGGAGTTCTGGCCCAAGCGCGGCTTCATCAAGCGACCCGGCGCCATTCACTTGGTGATCGGGCCAGTGATCGAGAGCAAAGGCAAGAGCGCAGCCGAAATCAACGCACAGGTGGAAGGTTGGATTGAGTCTGCCATGGTGCGGTTGCCAGTGCCGGGGTGAGACTAATCTGGTCTGACATCCTTACGCAAAAATCAATTGAGTCGGATACCGTTGATTCGTGTCCTAAAGAAAACTCTTGCGGTTTACATTCACAAGAATCAATTTTCTCCAATATCTCATGGGGTTGCCAAATGAATACACTTACGTCACTCATCCCAGATGTAAATATCCTCTTAGAACTAGCGCCTGAAGAACTCGCAGAGATTTTGCTTCAGTTGGCAAATGAGCATAAGCAGAATGGCCTTATCCATCCGCAGGCACTGCTGACACAAATTAACGGTGCCCATGGGGAGGCAGATGGTTATCCTCAAAGCAGAAGAAAGGATGCAGAGCTAGCTTTCAGTGAAGCATGGAATTGGCTTACTGTTCATGGACTCTTGGTGCCTGACACAGGCACAAATGGGAATAACGGCTGGATGCGTCTTAGTCGTCAAGCCTCCAAGCTGCTTGATCAGAAATCTTTTCAAAGCTACGCGAGAAGCGTTGCATTCCCCAAGTCCTTGCTTCATCCCTTAATCGCAGATGCTGTGTGGATAGACCTTGCTCGCGGCGACTTAGAGACTGCCGTATTCAAGGCATTCAAAGCAGTCGAAATCGCTGTCCGTGATGCCGGCAAGTTCGACGCTACCGAGATTGGGACAATTCTTATGCGTAAGGCCTTCGAAAAAACGAGCGGCCCTCTTTCAAACCAGCAACAACCAGATAGCGAACGTGAATCCCTTGCACACCTTTTTGCTGGCGCAATCGGCTCTTACAAGAATCCCCATTCACACCGCACAGTAACAATTACCGATCTAAACGAAGCCCAAGAAATGGTGATCATAGCTAGCCACCTTCTTCGAATCGTGGACAGCCGACGCTAGGCTTCGCACAATCAATGTAGGCAATCTCTGGTGCTTAAGTTGTATTCAGCGGCCAGCGCGCGCGCACGTCGAAGGCCAGCCGATCCGGGCGCAGGCCTGCGGCGAAATTGCGGTAACCGGTGTAGGCGATCATGGCGGCGTTGTCGGTGCAGAATTCCAGCCGCGGGTAAGACACCTTCACGTCGTCGATCTCAGCAAAGCGTTCACGCAGGCGCTGGTTCGCGCTCACGCCGCCGGAGACTACCAAGCGCTGGAGGCCGGTGGCGCGCAAGGCGCGCTCACATTTGATGGCGAGTGTATCCACCACTGCATCTTGAAAAGCGCAGGCGATGTCGGCGCGGGTCTGTGCGCTGCCATCATCGTGGGCGCGCAGCGTGGTGAGGGCGTGGGTCTTGAGCCCGCTGAAACTGAAGTCGAGGCCGGGGCGGTCGGTCATCGGACGCGGGAAATCAAAACGGGCCGGGTTGCCTTGGCGCGCGAGGCGTTCCAGCGCGGGGCCGCCGGGATAGTCGAGGCCGAGCAGCTTGGCGGTCTTGTCAAACGCCTCGCCCGCAGCGTCGTCGAGCGACTCGCCGAGCAGGCGATAGCGCCCCACGCCACTCACCTCGACCAGCAGCGTGTGTCCACCCGACACCAGCAGCGCGACAAAGGGAAACGCGGGCGGATCGGGTTCGAGCAGGGGGGCGAGCAGGTGGGCCTCCATGTGGTGCACCGGCAGGGCCGGCACGCCCCAGGCCCAGGCGAGGCTGTGGCCGACGGCGGCCCCGACCAAGAGCGCCCCGACCAGACCGGGGCCGGCGGTGTAGGCCACGGCAGTGATGTCCTGCGGGCGGCAGCCCGACTCGGCCAGCACTTGGCGAATCAGCGGCAAAGTCTTCTGGATGTGGTCGCGCGAGGCCAACTCCGGCACCACGCCGCCGTATTCGGCGTGCAGCGCGACCTGACTGTGCAGGGCGTGCGCCAGCAGGCCACGCTCCGCGTCATAGACGGCGGCGGCGGTCTCGTCACACGAGGTTTCAATGCCTAGGATGCGCATGGGGTAGAGCTGAGGTGGGTTTTGCAATTGTGTGGGCAAGCCGGTATCATGCCATGTTTACCATTCTCCATTCTTAAATAACTGACAACCGACAGGATATTCAATGCCGTCCGTACGAATTAAGGAAAATGAGCCGTTTGAGATCGCGCTGCGCCGTTTCAAGCGCACCTGCGAGAAGGCCGGTGTGCTGACCGAGTCGCGCCGCCGCGAGTTTTACGAGAAGCCGACCTCCATCCGCAAGCGCAAGGCCGCTGCCGCCGTCAAGCGGCAAGAGAAAAAGACCATGCGCGGAAGTCTCGCCGCACGCGCCTTGCTGCTGCGCCCCGGCGCGGCCGAGAAGGTCGAGCGTCGTCCGCGTTCACATTCCTATTGATAGACGCCCCGGCGTCTGACGTCCTCAGCCGTGGCTGACTCCCCGCTCAAGCTGCGTGTCAGCGAAGACATGAAGTCTGCGTTGCGCGCGGGGGAGAAGCAGCGCCTCGGCATCATCCGCCTCATCCTGGCGGCCATCAAGCAGCGCGAGGTGGACGACCGCATCGCCCTCGATGACGGCCAGGTGCTCGCGGTGCTGGAGAAGATGCTCAAGCAGCGGCGCGAGTCGGTGAGCCAGTACGAGGCGGCGGGACGCCAGGACTTGGCCGATCAGGAACACTTCGAGATCGGCGTGGTGCAGGGGTACATGCCTGCGCCGCTGGGCGAGGCCGAGATTGACGCCCTGATCGCCGCCGCCATCGCCGAAACCGGCGCCCAGACCGGGAAGGACATGGGCAAGGTCATCAGTGCGCTCAGGCTCAAGGTTCAGGGCCGTGCCGACATGGGTAAACTCAGCGCCAAAGTGAAGACCAAACTGGGCGGCTAAAAATCTAAAGTGACAAGTTGCAAGTGTCAAGTAACAAGAGAAAACCAAATTTTATGCGTTTTCTTGTAACTTGACACTTGTAACTTGATACTGATGTGTCATGGCAGGCCGTATCCCCCAGCAGTTTATTGATGAACTATTAACTCGCGTGGACATCGTCGAGGTGATCGACGCGCGCGTGCCGCTGCGCAAGGCGGGGCGTGAATACACCGCCTGCTGCCCGTTCCACGACGAAAAAACCCCCTCCTTTACCGTCAGCCCTACCAAGCAGTTTTATCACTGCTTCGGCTGCGGCGCGCACGGCACCGCCCTCGGTTTTTTGATCGACTACGAACACCTCGATTTCATCGACGCCGTGCATGATCTGGCCGCGCGCGTCGGCATGGAAGTGCCGCGCACGCAACAGGACGCCACACCGGCGCAGGCCGGGGCGGATTTATACGGCGTGCTGGAGCAGGCGGCGGCCTGGTACCGGCGGCAGTTACGCGAGCACCCCGAGGCTGCGTGCGCGGTGGAGTACCTCAAGGGGCGCGGGCTGACCGGCGAGACCGCAGCGGACTACGGCGTCGGCTATGCGCCGCCCGGTTGGGACAACCTCAAGCGCGCCTTGGACGCAGAGGAGGCGGCGTTCGTCCAGGCCGGTCTGCTGATCAAAAAGGACGAGGGCGGCACCTATGACCGCTTTCGTAACCGCATCATGTTTCCCATCCACGACGGGCGTGGACGCGTGATCGGGTTCGGCGGGCGCGTGATCGACGCCGCCGATACCCCCAAGTACCTCAATTCGCCGGAGTCTGCGTTATTCCACAAAGGGCGCGAGCTGTACGGCCTGTATCAGGCGCGCAAGGCGGTGCGCAAGCTGGAGCGCCTGCTGGTGGTGGAGGGCTACATGGATGTGGTGATGCTGGCCCAGCACGGCATCCACAATGCGGTCGCCACGCTCGGCACCGCGACCACCCACGAGCATCTGGAGCGGCTGTTCCGGGTGGTGCCGGAAGTGGTGTTTTGTTTCGACGGCGACCGCGCCGGGCGCGATGCGGCCTGGCGTGCGCTGGGCAACAGTCTGCCGCTGATGCGCGACGGACGCCAGATCGGCTTTCTGTTTCTGCCCGAGGGCGAAGACCCGGACAGCCTGGTGCAGAAGGAAGGGCGCGAGGATTTTACGGCGCGCGCCGCAAAGCCGGTGCCGTTATCGGAATTCTTTTATGAAGGTTTAATGGCCGAGGCCGATATAAGTACGATGGACGGCCGCGCGCGACTGGTGGAACTTGCGCGCCCGTTGTTGTCCAAGCTAGCGGAAGGCGCCTTCCGTCACATGATGGTGGTGCGGCTTGCGGAACTGGTGCGCATCGATGTGCAGCACATGGTGCGCATGTTGTCACCGGGAGCCAAGGCGCCGCTCACGCATGGCGGGCCGGAACGGCGCGGGCGTGCGCCTGCCGCACCGACTCCCATGTCGCAGGCGCGGCTGGTGATTGCGCTGCTCCTGCATCGGCCCAGTCTCGCGCTGGAGGCGGGCGACCCGCAGCGATTTGCAGGTCTCGAGGTGGCGGGTGCGGAATTGTTGCGCGAGTTGCTGGAATTGGTGCAGGCGCGGCCGCATTTAGGCACGGCGGCGCTGCTCGAGCACTGGCGCGATACCGCGCAGGGCCGTCAGTTGATGAAGCTGGCGCAGTGGCGGCATCCGGTGCCGGAAGAAGGCATCGAGGCCGAGTTTCGCGTCGCGCTGGAGCGCTTGTACGCGGAGGGACTGGAGCGCCGCAAGGAGCGTCTGATCGACAAGTCACGCCAAGGCCCGCTCTCCGCCGAGGAAAAGCGGGAGATGGCGACCTTGTTCCCCACCGTCTCGCGTTGACCGGGTAAAGCGAGGCATCCTGTTGTATAATATCCCGTTAATTTAATCAGAGTCGTCACGACAGCATGAGCCAGGAACAGCAGCAGTCCCAGTTAAAGCTCCTCATCGCGCGCGGGAAGGAGCAGGGTTTTCTGACCTACCGCGAAGTCAACGATCATCTGCCGGATGAGATCGTCGATCCTGAACAGATCGAAGACATCATCAACATGATCAATGATATGGGCATTCCTGTGCATGAGGTCGCGCCGGACGCCGACACCCTGCTCATGGCGGATACCGCCGTGACTGCGGATGACGATGTGGCAGAAGAGGCCGCCGCTGCGATTGCCGCGGTGGACAGCGATTTTGGCCGCACCACCGACCCGGTGCGCATGTATATGCGCGAAATGGGTGCGGTGGAGTTGCTCACGCGCGAGGGCGAAATCGTCATCGCCAAGCGTATCGAAGATGGCCTGTCCCAGGTGCTGTCCGCGCTGGCCGCGTATCCGGGCACCATCACCAACCTGCTGCACGAGCACGAACGTGCCGAGGCGGGCGAACAGCGTCTGGCCGAAGTCATCAGCGGCTACATTGATCCGCTGGCCCTCGATGGCCCGCCTGCGCAGGAGGACATCCTCAAGAAGACCTTGGCGGAAGTGGCCGACGACACACTTGAAGACGCCGTGGTCGCCGAGGCGGATGAGGAAGCTATCGAGACCGGCCCCGATCCGGAAGAGGCGCGCAAGCGCTTTGCCGGGCTGCGCAGCCTGCAGCAGAAATATACCGCTGCGGTGGCGAAATTCGGCAAACAGCACGCGAAGAGCGAGAAGCTGCGCAAGGATCTCACCGACTGCTTCATGGAATTCAAGATGGTGCCGCGCCTGATCGACCGCCTGGTCACCAATCTGCGTCAGGTGGTGGAGCGCATCCGCGCGCAGGAGCGCGTGATCATGGACATCTGCGTGAACAAGGCGCACATGCCGCGCAAGGAATTCATCACCTCGTTCCCCGACAATGAAGTTGATCTCGGCTGGCTCGAGCGCCACATCAAGGCGAAGCGTGACTACTCCGCGACGCTGGCACAATTCCGCGACGAGATTACGCGCGCGCAGAACCGCCTCGTGGCCATGCAGCAGGAATACGGCATGACCATCAGCGAGATCAAGGACATCAATCGCCGCATGTCCATCGGCGAGGCCAAGGCGCGCCGCGCCAAGAAGGAAATGGTCGAGGCCAATCTGCGCCTGGTGATTTCAATCGCCAAAAAGTACACCAACCGCGGCCTGCAATTCCTCGATCTGATTCAGGAAGGCAACATTGGCCTCATGAAGGCGGTGGATAAGTTTGAGTATCGCCGTGGCTACAAGTTTTCCACCTATGCGACCTGGTGGATACGTCAGGCCATCACGCGCTCCATCGCCGATCAGGCGCGCACCATCCGCATCCCGGTGCACATGATCGAGACCATCAACAAGCTCAACCGCATCTCGCGCCAGATGTTGCAGGAAGTTGGCCGCGAGCCCACGCCGGATGAACTCTCCAAGCGCATGGAGATGCCGGAGGACAAGGTGCGCAAGATACTCAAGATCGCCAAGGAGCCGATCTCGATGGAGACGCCCATCGGGGATGACGAAGACTCGCATCTCGGCGACTTCATCGAGGACGCAGGCGTGATGTCGCCCGGCGACGCCGCCACCTTCGAAGGGTTGCGCGAAGCGACGCTCGGTGTGCTGGAAGGGCTTACGCCGCGCGAGGCCAAGGTGTTGCGCATGCGCTTCGGCATCGACATGAACACCGACCACACACTGGAAGAAGTCGGCAAGCAGTTCGATGTCACGCGCGAGCGCATCCGCCAGATCGAGGCCAAGGCGCTGCGCAAGCTGCGCCACCCGAGCCGCTCCGAGCAACTGCGGAGCTTCCTGGACCTCTAAACGGCAGCCCTCATCCCCATCCGGGGCATGCGCAAGATTGGTTTTTTTAGAGTTTCTTTAAGCCGCTTTTCCGATATCCTGCGGGAAACGTGCACTGCGGATTATGTTCTTCTGCGTGGCAGTTGGAGCACAGCAGGCGGCAGCTTTTCACCTCCCGGAGGATGGCTGCCCACCTTCTGTTCGACAGGGAGCGGATATCCAACTGAAACTCCTTGTCCTTCGGTGCGGGGTGATGGAACTCTAATGCCGCATAGTTTTTATTGTAGCCGCAACGCTCACATTCCATCCCCTTCATTTCAATTAATTGCAGTTTTCTCTCTCTGCCGCGCTTTTGTTGGGCTTGGTAGCTCTGATAGTAGTCGTTGTTATGAGCATTTTTACATTTGCGCGAACAAAATTTCCTCTGGCGGCCACCCAGTAGTGTTTTGCAGTTGAGGCAGTGTTTCATGGCTGAGCGGATGAACATTCGCTTATGCAGATAATAATAATCAATAAAATTCTGATACTCAATGCCTAAAATGGTTCGTCTGCAATTAGGCGCTCTGGTGCCTTAAAAGCTGATAGAATCAGCAGGGTCGGGCCTGTAGCTCAGTTGGTTAGAGCAGGGGACTCATCAAAATGGTGCGTTCATATTGAAAGATATGAAATGAACGGGATGAATTCAGGGAAACCTTCCAGTTAAGCGCTGATGGCAACCCTGAGCCAAGTCGGAGGTACACCTCCGAAAGGTGCAGAGACTACCTGAGAGCTTGAGTGCTCTTAATGACAGGCGTAGAGCGTCCCGCACCCAAAATGGTAATTCCATGGGTGATGAGATAGTCCACTCCCACTAGAAATAGCGGGGTCAGTGAATCCCTTGGTCGTAGGTTCGAGTCCTACCGGGCCCACCATCTATAAAAACATGTCCACGCCTGCACCCAAAGTCGGTTTTGTCAGCCTCGGTTGTCCCAAGGCCCTGGTGGACTCCGAGCAAATCCTCACGCAACTGCGCGCCGAAGGTTATGCGGTGGCGCCTACCTATCAGGACGCCGATCTCGTCATCGTCAACACCTGCGGTTTTATCGACGCGGCGGTGGAGGAATCGCTCGACGCCATCGGCGAGGCGTTGGCGGAGAACGGCAAGGTGATCGTGACCGGTTGCCTCGGCGCCAAGGGCGACGTGGTCAAGCAGGCGCATCCCGCGGTGCTCGCCGTCACCGGGCCACACGCCTTGCAGGAAGTGATGAGCGCAGTACACACTCATTTGCCCGCGCCACACGATCCATTTATCAGTCTCATTCCGCCACAAGGCATCCGGCTCACACCGCAGCATTACGCCTATTTAAAAATTTCCGAAGGTTGTAATCATCGCTGCACGTTTTGCATCATTCCCTCCATGCGCGGCGATCTTGTGAGCCGACCCATCAACGAAGTGATGCAGGAGGCGGAAAATCTGGTCAACGCAGGCGTGAAAGAGTTGCTCGTTATCTCACAAGACACCAGCGCCTACGGCGTGGACATAAAATACCGCACCGGTTTCTGGCGCGGGCGGCCCGTGAAGACACACATCACGCCGCTGGCGCAGGCGCTGGGCGAACTGGGTGTGTGGGTGCGGCTGCATTATGTCTACCCCTATCCGCATGTGGATGAGCTCATCCCGCTCATGGCGGAGGGTAAAATCCTGCCCTATCTCGACGTGCCGCTGCAGCACGCGAGTCCCGCCATCCTCAAGGCCATGAAGCGCCCGGCGAACAGTGAAGACACGCTGGCGCGCATCCGGCGCTGGCGCGAAATCTGTCCCGAGATTACGCTGCGCAGCACGTTTATCACGGGCTTTCCCGGCGAGACCGAAGACGACTTCGAACGCCTGCTGGACTTTCTGCGTGCCGCCGAACTGGATCGCGTCGGCTGCTTTGCCTATTCGCCGGTGGAGGGCGCGCGCGCCAACGTGCTCGCCCACCCCGTGCCGGAGGAAGTTAAGTTAGAGCGTCAGGCACGCCTGATGGCCGCTCAAGAGGAGATATCGGCCGCCAAGCTGCAACGCAGGCTGGGCCAGACTTGCCGGGTGTTGATTGATGAAGTCAGCGAGACCGGCGCCAGCGCACGCTCGGCCCGCGAGGCGCCTGATATTGACGGTGTGATACGGCTTCCCGGCGGCGCTGGGCTGCGCGCGGGGGAGTGGGCGCAGGTGCGCATCACCGCGGCCAGCGCGCACGATCTGGAGGCCGAAAAAATCTAGCGCGCGGTGTGTATTGCGAGGCAAAAAATGTGCTACGCTCACATAGCCTTTTGCTGGAATGGCTCGGGGAGATACAAAATATTAAAATTATTCCAGCGGAGTGCTTGACAAACGAAACGGCCCCGTCATACCATCTAACGCGGTTAATATAAAACCTTAAGAAACAGGTAATTCGTTGATTAACCTCAGAAAATTAAAAAATCCACAAGCCAAATAGGAGAGTAACGATGATGAATATCAGTCGCCGTAATTTCCTCAAGGGTGCAGCTGCCACGGGTGTCGGCAGCATTCTTCCCTTGAGCATGGTCACGGTCGAGGCCGAGGCAGGTGAGTCATTCACCTTCGCCTGGATCACCGACCAGCATCTGCAACTAATCTCTGGCGCCAAGTTCGTGAAGAGCTGGGACGACGGTTTCAAGCTGGCGATCAGCGAAGTAATGAACGCCAACCCGAAGCCCGACTTCTGCTACTTCGGTGGTGATCTGGCCCAGGCCGGCCTGAAGGCCGAACTGGATCACGGTATGGACATGTGGTCCAAGACCGGCCTCAAGGTTAAAGCCATTAACGGTGAGCATGACTACTTCCTCGACATGGGCAAGTCTTCACGCGCCGCCTACGGCATGCCCTCTGACAACTACACCTTCGAGCACAAGGGCGTGCAGTTCATCATGCTGACCACCATCCGTGGTGCCGAGGACTGGGAAAAGCGTCACGCCAAAAACCCCCAGATCCGCATGAACGAGATGATGCGCATAGACAACTATGTGGATGGTTCTGCCTTCCGTCTGGGTCGTGAAGGCCTGGCCTGGTTGAAGAAGACCGTCGCCGGTCTGGACAAGAACAAGCACACGATCGTGTGCTCGCACTCCCCGATACAGAAGATCTACAGCGGCTGGAACTTCTGGACCGAGGACGCGGAAGAGATCCAGGCTGCGTTGAAGGACATCAAGCGTGTGACCGTGCTGTACAACCACGTGCATCAACCTATGGCCAGCCAGAAGGGCAACATTGCCTTCTTCTCCAACTTCTCGACTGCTTGGCCGTGGCCGCATGTAAGCACCGTGGCCGATGCCACCATGTGCGGAGACGGCGCTTACAAGGGCTGCGAAAAGGGTTCGGACTACTACCCGAAACTGATCCTGCCTTATCATCGCGCTGACGTGGCCAACTTCCGTGATGCGACCGGCTGGTCCATCGTCAACACGGATACCGGCGGCAAGTTCGACGTCACGGTCACCCAGTGGGGCGACAATCCCAAGCGTAATATCACTTGGGATGGCCAGCTCAAGGAAGTGGGCGCCGCTCCTGCCACCAAAGCCCAGATACAGTACTAAGAGAATAAGGAGAAAACCTATGATGATTCGTAAAAGCACATTGGCCGCGCTGGGCGCGTCCTTTATTCTGGGCCTTGCCGTGACGGCGTCAGCGCATGCCGAAGCCGTGAAAGACACTGCCAAGTGGGACAGTGAGTTCAAGGCTTCCGTAAAGCGCGGTGACGGTCTGTTCCACGGTGGAATCAAGAGCAGCAACGAGGTGGCCTGCGTTCAGTGCCATCCGGAAGGCTCTAACACCCACGCGGAGACCTATCCCAAGTACCAGAAGCAGCTCGGCAAGGTGTCGCAGCTGTGGGAGATGGCCAACTGGTGCCTCGAGAACCCGCTGGAAAGCAAGCCTATGGCTGCGGACAGTCAGGACATGGTCGATTTGGTTGCCTACATGACCATGATCCGTAGGGGTTACAAGCTGGAAGCTGGCAAGTACTAATATTTATTAGCTAGTCATTGCAGTAGTTCAAGACGGCACTGTGGCAACACAGTGCCGTTTTTTTTAAGACGGATACAAGAGAAAAGAGGCAAGAGAACAGGACGTGACTTCTCGGCTAATCTTGCGTCGCCAGATGAGTGCCTTGCCAAGCTGTTTCCGCCATGCAGTTAATGTAATCACATAGGGCGGCATGAATAGATCACGTCGCCCAAGGGGCGCAACAACACTCCGTTTCCCAGTGTGTGTTGGCAAACGCGCAAGCCGCTTCGCTGCTGCCACGGATAAGGCGTGCGCGTGGCGTAATTGTCGTAGAAGGCCTGATAACTTTCATCCGTGGTGAGCACGGCGGAAAGCGGCTTTACTGGGTGACTGGGTGACTTGGTGTTGGATGTTCGCTTAAGCGTAGATTATTCCAGATGGCGATGGTGGGGACGGCCTGATTCATGGTGTAAAAATGCAGGCCCGGTGCACCGGCATCGAGCAGCTCGCGGCACAGTTCAGTGACGACATCCAGGCCGAAGGCGCGCAGCGAGGCGGCATCATCGCCAAAGGCTTCGAGGCGTTTGCGCAGCCAGCGCGGAATTTCCGCGCCGCAGCGGTCGGAAAAACGCGCGAGTTGCGTGTAATTCGTGATCGGCATGATGCCGGGCACGATGGGCAACGTCACGCCCATCTTTTCGCAGCTCTCCACGAAGCGGTAATAGGCGTCCGCGTTGTAAAAATACTGCGTCATGGCGCTGTCCGCGCCCGCTTCGACCTTGCGCTTGAAGTTCTGTAAATCGTGCGCGGCGTCGCGCGCATCGGGGTGAAACTCCGGGTAGGCGGCCACCTCGATATGAAAATGATCGCCCGCCTCGGCGCGGATAAACTCGACGAGGTCGCGCGCATAAGGCAGCTCGCCGGGCTTGCTCGCGCCTGCGGGGAGATCGCCGCGCAGCGCCACGATGTGGCGGATGCCGTGCTGTTTGTAGGCGGTCAATAACGCACGCAGGTCTGCACGTGAGGCGGCGATGCAGGAGAGATGGGGCGCGGCCTGCAGTCCCGCCTTTTGTATCTCGACGACGGTTTCCAGGGTGCGGTCGCGCGTACTGCCGCCCGCGCCGAAGGTCACCGAGAAAAAGCGCGGGTTTAGCTTGGCGAGTTCGCTACGCGTTTCGCGTAGCTTGACGGCGGCCTCTTCATTTTTGGTCGGAAAGAATTCAAAGCTGAAGACACGCTCGTGTTGTTTTTGGGATTGCATATATTGAAACTTCATAAAAATGTAGGGCGGGTTAGCGCAGCGTAACCCGCCAACATTCGGTGGGTTACGGCGCTTACGCGCCTAACCCACCCTACATTAATAACGATAGTGCTCCGGCTTGTACGGCCCGTTGACGGCGATGCTCAGATACTCCGCCTGTTTCGGGGTAAGCTCGGTGAGTTTGACGCCGAGCTTTTTCAGATGCAGGCGCGCGACCTTTTCATCCAGCGTCTTCGGCAGCACATAGACCTTGCGCTCGTATTTATTGTAATTCTGCCACAACTCGATCTGCGCCATGACCTGATTGGTGAAGGAGTTGGACATCACGAAGCTGGGATGTCCCGTACCGCAGCCGAGGTTCACCAGGCGGCCTTCGGCGAGCACGATGAGGCGCTTGCCGTCGGGGAAGATCACGTGATCGACCTGCGGCTTGATGTTTTCCCATGGATATTGGCGCAGCGACGCAATGTCGATCTCGGAATCGAAGTGGCCGATGTTGCATACGATGGCCTGATTCTTCATGCGCCGCATGTGTTCGTGCGTAATCACGTTGATATTGCCGGTGGCGGTGACAAAGATGTCGCCTTGATCGGCCACGTCGTCCATGCGCATTACGCGGTAGCCTTCCATCGCGGCCTGCAACGCGCAGATCGGGTCGATCTCGGTGATCAACACCGTGGCGCCCAGACCGCGCAGGGATTGCGCGCAGCCCTTGCCCACGTCGCCGTAACCCAGCACCACGCAGACCTTGCCCGCGATCATCACGTCGGTGGCGCGTTTGATGCCGTCCACCAGCGATTCGCGGCAGCCGTACAAGTTGTCGAACTTGGATTTCGTGACCGAGTCGTTGATGTTGATGGCCGGCACCTTGAGTGTTCCCGCCTTCATCATTTCGTACAAACGATGTACGCCGGTGGTCGTCTCTTCGGAGAGACCGCGCACATCTTTGAGCAGATCAGGGTGCTTCTCGTGCATCACCTGGGTGAGGTCGCCGCCGTCGTCGAGAATCATGTTGGGGCGCCAACCGTTGGGGCCGAAGATGGTCTGATCGATGCACCACCAGAATTCATCTTCGCTCTCGCCCTTCCAGGCGAAGGTGGGAATGCCCACGGCCGCCATCGCCGCCGCTGCGTGATCCTGCGTGGAAAAGATGTTGCACGACGACCAGCGGATCTCGGCGCCAAGTATTACGAGCGTCTCCATCAGCACCGCAGTCTGGATGGTCATGTGCAAACAGCCCGCGATGCGCGCGCCCTGCAGCGGTTTTTGCGCGCCGTATTCCTCACGCAGCGCCATCAGGCCGGGCATTTCGGTCTCGGCGATGGCGATTTCCTTGCGTCCCCAGGCGGCGAGACCGATGTCGGCGACCTTGTGGTCGGGGGTGAGATTTTTTATCAATTGACTGCTCATGATTTTTCCTTTTTAAAGCCTCAACGCCAAGACGCAAAGTCGCCAAGAAATTAATACTTGAACGATGTACTTTGTGATCTTGGCGTCTCTGCGTCTTTGCGTTGAGTGGTCTAGACTGAGCTATGCGGCTTTAAGGCCGGCGGCCTCACGCAATGCGGCGGCCTTGTCGGTGCGTTCCCAGGTGAAGTTCGCTTCCTCGCGCCCGAAGTGGCCGTAGGCGGCGGTTTGCTGGTAGATGGGGCGCAGCAGGTTCAGCATTTTAATCAGGCCGCGCGGACGCAGATCGAAGTGTGCGCGCACCAGTTGCACGATGCGCTCGTCACTGATCTTGCCGGTGCCGAAGGTGTCGACGCCGATCGAGGTGGGCTCGGCGACGCCGATGGCGTAGGAGACCTGTATCTCGCAGCGCTCGGCCAGACCGGCGGCGACGATGTTCTTCGCCACGTAGCGTCCGGCGTAGGCCGCGGAGCGGTCTACCTTGGACGGATCCTTGCCCGAAAAGGCGCCGCCGCCGTGACGCGCCATGCCGCCGTAGGTATCGACGATGATCTTGCGTCCGGTGAGTCCGCAGTCGCCCATGGGGCCGCCGACCACAAAACGTCCGGTGGGATTGATGAAGAAGCGTGTGTCCTTGCTGAGCCACTCCGCAGGCAGCACGTGCAGGATGATCTCATCCATCACCGCTTCCTTGAGTGCCTGGTAGGAGATATCCGGGCTGTGCTGGGTGGACAGCACCACGGCGTCGATGCCCACCGGTTTGTGATTTTCATAACGGAAGGTGACCTGGCTCTTGGCATCCGGGCGCAGCCACGGCAGCGTGCCGTTCTTGCGCACCTCGGCCTGACGCTTGACCAGGCGGTGCGCGTAGGTGATGGGCGCCGGCATCAGCACGTCGGTCTCGTTGGTAGCGTAACCGAACATCAGGCCCTGGTCGCCAGCGCCCTGCTCGTGTTCCTGGGTCTCGTCCACCCCGGCCGCGATATCCGCCGACTGCTTGTCTATCGAGACCAGTACCGCGCACGATTGCCAGTCGAAGCCCATCTCGGAGCTGTTGTAACCGATGTTTTTCACCGTCTCGCGCACCACGGCGGGCATGTCCACCCACGCACTGGTGGTGATTTCACCCGCAATCACCACCATGCCGGTGGTGACCAGGGTTTCGCACGCCACACGCGCGCGCGCGTCCTGGGCCAGGATGGCGTCGAGAATGCCGTCTGAAATCTGATCGGCGACCTTGTCGGGATGTCCTTCGGAGACCGATTCAGAGGTGAATAAACTCATGGTGGCCATGTCGCTCCTCAATGTTGTTGATATCTATAACCGCTAACGGCACAGGGATGCGCTAGTTTAGCGTGGCGGCGGCAATTTTTCATGCCAAATGTGTAAAATAGCGTGAGGATAATCGCTCGGAGGGTGTGTCATGGTCAGGCTGGAGACGCCGGTGTGTGAATTTGGACGGCCTGCGCCGGATTTTTCCCTGCCGGGTGTGGACGGCAAGCAGTGGACGCTTGCGCAATGCCGTGGCGAAAAGGGATTGCTGGTGATGTTCATCTGTAACCACTGCCCCTATGTGCAGGCGGTGCGCGAGCGCATGGTGCGGGATGCACGCGAGCTGCTCGATTACGGCGTCAAGAGTGTGGCGATTATGTCCAATGACCCCGCCGACTACCCGGAGGACTCGTTCGAGAACATGCAGCAGGTGGCCGCTGAGTTCGGCTTCTCGTTCCCCTACTTGTGGGACAAGACCCAGGCCACCGCCAAGGCCTACGGCGCCGTGTGCACCCCCGATTTCTTTGGCTATAACGCACAACTGGAGTTGCAATACCGTGGACGCCTCGACGCGAGCCGCAAGGAGGCCGCTCCGCCGGACGCCCGCCGCGACCTGTTCGAGGCGATGCGGCAGGTGGCGCTCACCGGAAATGGCCCGCGCGAGCAGATTCCGGGCATGGGCTGCTCGATAAAGTGGACGCAAGCCTGATCTGGCCGCCTCATTACTATTGCCGAAAGTCCGCAGGTAAGCCAAAATAACGGCTTGGGTGAGGCCGCCTGCGGGCGGTGTAAGTCCCCCAGCACAAACCCTGACCAAGCCAGGTTAGCGACCCCGGGCCAGTTGCCTCCAGGAGTAAGGCGCCGGGGAATTTTTTGCCATGGAACATTGATCTCCCCGTGGAGAAAATTGGTGCGCGTAGCTGTGTGGTTTGCCGCAGCCGCTCAAGTGCGGCGCGGGCGCGAAGCGCCGGGTCGCAACGGATTCAGAATTTTATTTTTTAAGGTTTAAGTGGAAATGAAGAAGCCCATTGTACTTGGTATCGTCGGCGACTCCGCCGCGGGCAAGACTACCATCACCAAGGGCATCGCCCAGGTGCTGGGCGAAGACCGCGTGACCACGGTTTGCACCGACGACTATCACAGATATAACCGCAAGGATCGCGCTCGCCTCGGCATTACCGCGCTGCATCCGGATTGCAACTACCTCGACATCATCGAGCAACACCTGCGGTTGCTGAAGGACGGCCAGCCCATCCTCAAGCCGCACTACAACCACTCCACCGGCGACTTTGATCCGCCTAACTATGTGGAGGCCAAGGAGTTCATCATCGTCGAAGGGCTGCTGGGTTATTCCACCAAGGCCATGCGCGACAGCTACGACGTCAAGCTCTACCTCGCGCCGCCCGAAGAGCTGCGCTTTCAGTGGAAGATGAAGCGCGACACCAGCAAACGCGGCCACACCATCGAGGATGTGCGCAAGGAGATGAAGGCGCGCGAGCCTGATTCCGAAGCCTTCATCCGTCCGCAGCGCAAGTGGGCGGACATGGTGATTTCGTTTTATCCGCCACCGGAGCACAAGGAAGAGACCGGCGGACACTTGAACGCCTCCATCATACTGCGCCCCACGCTGCCGACGCACCCCGATCTCTCGCAGGTGCTGGAGGAGGGCGGCAACGGCCTGCGTCTGCTGCTGGACCGCGACATGGACCTGCCGGTGGACCGGCTCGAAATCTCCGGCGCGATCTCGGACAAGAAGGCCAGGCAACTGGAAGATTTGCTGTGGAGTTATATCCCCGGCGAGCACCATCACCTGCGTAACGATGGCATCGGCGCCATTACCGGCACCACCGGCGAGACGCTGAAGTCACATCCGCTTGCGCTCACACAATTGCTGATTGCCTATCACCTGCTGACGGCAGCCTCCGGCGTCTTCAAGTAAGCGTATTGTGTTGAGAGCGCCGTGCATCGAGCGCGCTGAAGCATTTTATTTTTTAATTTAGGAGACAACGATGCCCTCTCGCAGAGAGTTAGCCAACGCCATCCGCGTGCTGTCCATGGATGCCGTAGAGAAGGCCAAATCCGGCCACCCCGGCATGCCGATGGGCATGGCCGATATCGCCGAGGTATTGTGGAACGATTTCCTGCGCCACAATCCGGCCAACCCCAAGTGGGCGGATCGCGACCGTTTCGTGCTGTCGAACGGCCACGGTTCGATGCTGCTGTATTCGATGCTGCACCTCACCGGTTACGACCTCCCCATGGAGGAGATCAAACGCTTCCGCCAACTGCATTCGAAAACGCCGGGCCACCCTGAATACGGCTACGCGCCTGGCATCGAGACCACCACCGGCCCGCTCGGCCAGGGCATCACCAACGCCGTCGGCATGGCGCTGGCCGAAAAACTGCTCGCCGGCCAGTTTAACCGCGACGGCCACCACATCATCGACCACTACACCTACGTGTTCCTGGGCGACGGCTGTTTGATGGAGGGCATCTCGCACGAGGCCTGTTCGCTCGCGGGCACGCTCGGCCTCGGCAAGATCATCGCGTTTTACGACGACAACGGCATCTCCATCGACGGCCACGTCGAAGGCTGGTTCACCGACGATACACCGAAGCGCTTCGAGGCCTACGGCTGGCACGTGGTGCCGGGTGTGGACGGCCACAACGCCGACGCGCTGAAGAAGGCGATTCTCGAGGCGCGCTCGGTGAACGACAAACCGTCGCTCATCTGCTGCAAGACCGTGATCGGTTTCGGCGCACCGAACCTGTGCGGTAGTCACGATTGCCATGGTGCGGCGCTGGGCGAAAAAGAGATTGCCGCCACGCGCGAGAATCTGGGCTGGAAGCACGAGCCGTTTGTGATGCCGGATGAATACTATGCGGGCTTCGATGCGCGCGCCAAGGGCGCCAAGACGGAAGCGGACTGGAACCAGCGCTTTGCCGCCTACAAGAAGGCCCACCCGGATCTGGCCGGCGAACTGGAGCGCCGTCTGCGCGGCGAGTTGCCCGCCGACTGGGCGGAAAAGTCTGCGGCGTTCGTCAATGCCGTGGCCGAGAAGGGCGAGACTATCGCCTCGCGCAAGGCCTCGCAGAATACACTGAACGGTTTCGGCCCGTTGCTGCCCGAGCTGCTGGGCGGCTCGGCCGACCTCGCCGGCTCCAACCTGACGATCTGGAAGGGTTCGGTGGGCGTCAGCAACACGGTGTCCGACGGCAACTACATTTACTACGGCGTGCGCGAGTTCGGCATGTCCGCGATCATGAACGGCATCGCGCTGCACGGCGGTTTCATTCCCTACGGCGCGACGTTCCTGATGTTCTCCGAATATGCGCGCAACGCGTTGCGCATGGCGGCACTGATGAAGCAGCGCGTGCTGTTCGTCTACACGCATGACTCCATCGGCCTCGGCGAAGACGGCCCCACGCACCAGCCGGTGGAACAGACCGCAACCCTGCGCCTGATTCCTAACATGCAGGTATGGCGTCCATGCGATGCGGTGGAGTCCGCCGTCGCCTGGAAGGCTGCCATCGAACATACCGACGGGCCGTCGTGTCTCATTTTTTCGCGCCAGAATCTGCCGCACCAGAAACGCAGCGCGGAGCAGATCGCCGCCATTACGCGCGGCGGTTATGTGCTACTGGAGTGCGAATATCCCGTGCAGGCGATCATCATCGCCACCGGCTCTGAAGTGGGCCTCGCCGTTGATGCCGCCAAGGAACTGAATAAGCGCGGCTTCGGCATCCGTGTCGTGTCCATGCCGTGCACGCAGTTATTCGACATGCAGGACGCGGCCTACCGCGAATCTGTGCTGCCCAGGGTCATCACCGCGCGCGTGGCGGTCGAGGCCGGCGTCACCGATGGCTGGATGAAGTACGTCGGATTCGATGGCAAGGTGGTCGGCATCAACCGCTTCGGCGAATCCGCCCCGGCAGGCGATCTGCTCAAGCACTTCGGTTTCACCACCGACAAGGTGATCGACGCGGTGACGGACCTGCTCTGACGCAAAAATATTTTCGTAACTTTTGGAGAGAAACATGGCAATTAAAATTGCAATCAACGGCTACGGCCGTATCGGACGTAACGTGCTGCGCGCGGTGTATGAAGCCAAGCGCAACAAGGAGATTCAGATCGTGGCGGTGAATGATCTCGGCAACGCCGAGACCAACGCCCACCTCACGCAGTACGACACGGTGCACGGCAAGTTCCCCGGCACGGTGACTGTGGAAGGCGATTACATGATCGTGAACGGCGACAAGATTCGCGTCTGCTCCGAGCGTGATCCGTCGAAGCTGCCGTGGGGCGAGCTTGGCGTCGATGTGGTGCACGAATGCACCGGCATCTTCACCACCAAGGAAAAGGCCAGCCTGCATCTCAAGGCGGGCGCGAAGAAGGTCATCATCTCCGCGCCGGGCACCGATGTAGACGCGACCATTGTGTACGGGGTGAATCACAAGACGCTGAAGGCCGCACACACGGTGATCTCCAACGGCTCCTGCACCACCAATTGCCTGGCGCCGCTGGTGGCGCCGTTGCACAAAAAGATAGGCCTCGTGCACGGCCTTATGACCACGGTGCACAGCTACACCAACGACCAGGTGCTGACCGACGTGTATCACTCGGACCTGCGCCGCGCGCGCTCCGCGACCATGTCGCAGATTCCCGCCAAGACCGGCGCGGCGGCGGCCATCGGCCTGGTGCTGCCGGAACTGGCAGGCAAGCTCGACGGTTTCGCGGTGCGCGTGCCGACCATCAACGTATCGCTGGTGGACTTGACCTTCGTCGCTGCGCGCGAGACCAGCAAGGATGAAATCAACGCCATTATGAAAGAAGCGGCCAACGGCGAACTGAAAGGCGTGTTAAACTACAACGACAAGCAGCTCGTCTCCGTGGATTTCAACCACGACCCCGCCTCCAGCACCTATGACTCTACGCTCACCAAGGTCGTCGACGGCACGCTGGTCAAGGTGCTCGCTTGGTATGACAACGAATGGGGCTTCTCCAACCGTATGCTGGATACTACGGTTGCGCTGATGCAGGCGAAGTAAAAGTAAAAGAGGGGTTAGGGGCTAGGGAAAAACCCGGTCGCTAGTCCCTAGCCCCCAGTCCCTGGAGTTTTTATGTCTATCATTAAATTAGAAGAGCTGAGACATCTCACCGGCATGCGCGCACTGATTCGCGCAGACCTCAACGTGCCGATGAAGAACGGCAAGGTCACTGACGAGACGCGCATCTATGCCACTGTTCCGACCATCAAGTTTTTGATGCGTACCGGCGCCAAGGTGATGGTGATGTCGCACCTGGGCCGACCGGAGGAAGGTGTGTATGACGAGAAGTACTCGCTGGCGCCCATCGCGGAAAAGTTGTCCGAGCATCTGGGCACGAAGGTGCGCCTGGTCAAGGATTGGCTGAATGGCGTGGAGGTGGCGAACGGCGAAGTGGTGCTGTTTGAAAACGTGCGCTTCAACAAGGGTGAAGAGGATAACGACGATGCGCTGGCCAAAAAGATGGCGGCGTTGTGTGATGTGTTTGTGATGGATGCCTTCGGCACCGCGCATCGCGCGCAGGCCTCGACGCACGGCGTGGCAAAATACGCGCCGGTGGCGTGCGCAGGGCCCCTGCTGTGGAAGGAGTTGAAGGCGCTGAACCTGGCGCTCAGGGATCCGCAGCGCCCGATGGTCGCCATCGTCGGCGGCTCCAAGGTTTCCACCAAACTCACCGTGCTCGAATCGTTGGCCGGTATCGTGGATCAGCTGATTGTCGGTGGCGGCATCGCCAACACGTTCATCGCAGCAGCAGGCTACAACGTTGGCAAGTCGTTGTACGAGCCTGACCTGATTCCTATAGCCAAGCGGCTCGCTGAAAAGGCCAAGGCGCGCGGTGCGGAGATTCCGGTACCGGTGGACGTGGTGTGCGGCAAGGAGTTTTCCGAGACGGCGCAGGCCACGCTGAAAAACGTCGATCAGGTAGAAAACGATGACATGATTTTCGACATCGGCCCCAAGACCTCGGCGCGTCTCGCCGAGATATTGAGCAAGGCCGGCACCATTGTGTGGAACGGCCCGGTAGGCGTGTTCGAGTTCGACCAGTTCGGCGCCGGTACCGAGGCGCTCGCCAAGGCCATCGCCGGTAGCGCCGCTTTTTCACTGGCGGGCGGCGGCGATACGCTTGCGGCCGTTTCCAAATACAACGTCGAGAACCATATCACCTACATTTCCACCGGCGGCGGGGCCTTTCTCGAATTCCTGGAGGGCAAGACCTTGCCCGCAGTTGCGATTCTGGAACAGCGCGGCAAACAAGCGGCGACAACTGACAAGTGACAAGTCAAAAATCATTTGCTATTAAACTGCGCGCGAGTTTTTTCTCGCCACTCGCCACTTGCCGCTCGCCACTGTAGTTATGCAACGTCGAACCAAAATTGTCGCCACGCTCGGTCCTGCCACCGATGACCCCAAGGTGCTGGATCAGATGATCGAGGCCGGGCTGGACGTGGTGCGCCTCAATTTCTCGCACGGCAGCGCGGAAGAACATCGCATGCGCGCCGAAAACGCCTCCAACCGCGCCCGCGCTTATGGCCGCCACATCGGCGTGCTCGCCGACCTGCAGGGGCCGAAGATACGCATCGAGCGGTTCAAGAACACGCACGTGACGCTGGAAGAAGGTGCGAAGTTTACCCTCAGTACCGAGTGGGACTCCGAGGGTGGCACCGAAGAGGGCGTGGGTATCAGTTACCGCGAACTCGTCAATGACGTGAAGCGCGGCGACACCCTGCTGCTGGACGATGGGCGCATCGTGCTGTGGGTGGATCAGGTCACGGCCAGTGAAATCAAATGCCGCGTGGTGGTGGGCGGTGATTTGTCGAACAACAAAGGCATCAACCGTCAGGGCGGCGGGCTGTCAGCGCGCGCGCTCACCGACAAGGATCGCGCCGACATCAAGGCCGCCGCCGGCATGCAGGTGGATTATCTCGCGGTGTCGTTTCCGCGCAGTGCCGCCGACATCCACGAGGCGCGCCAGTTGTTGCGCGACGCGGGCGGACACGGCGGCATCGTGGCGAAGATCGAACGCGCCGAGGCGGTGAGCGCCATCGAGGAAATCATCGAGGCCTCCGACGCGGTCATGATCGCGCGCGGCGACCTCGGCGTCGAGATCGGTGACGCCGCGCTGCCGCCGGTGCAGAAACATATTATCCGCCTCGCGCGCACCATGAATCGCGTGGTGATTACCGCGACGCAGATGATGGAGTCCATGATTGAGAACCAGATTCCCACCCGCGCCGAGGTGTTTGACGTGGCCAATGCGGTGCTGGACGGCACCGATGCCGTGATGCTCTCCGCCGAGACCGCCTCCGGGAAATATCCCGCCAAGGCCGTGGCGGCGATGGACCGCATCTGCCGCGAGGCCGAGAAGCAGCAGGCGGTGCGCACTTCCGACCATCGCATAAACACCGAGTTCAAGCATATCGACGAGGCCATTGCGATGGCCACCATGTACACCGCGAATCATCTGGGCGCGAAGGCCATCATCGCGCTCACTGAATCCGGCTCCACGCCGTTGTGGATGTCACGCATCAGTTCCGGCATCCCGATCTACGCCTTGACGAAACATGCCGAAACCCGCAGAAAGGTGACTCTCTATCGCGGCGTTTATCCCGTGAGTTTCGACCTGCCCAGCACCAATCACGCCGAAGTCAACAAAGAGGCGGTGGACGAACTGGTACGGCGCGGCGCGGCGCGCACCGGTGATCTTGTCATCATCACCAAGGGTGATCTCATGGGTGTGCACGGCGGCACCAATGCGATGAAGATCGTGCGCGTGGGGGATATGGTCGAGGTCGGCAGCAGTTGACAGCGCTCTTTGTTAAAAGACAGATACACGCTTAGAATATATACATTACCTGTAAGGAGGTTGCTATGGCTCTTATCTCAATGCGTCAATTACTGGATCATGCGGCGGAGCACGGCTACGGCGTGCCCGCGTACAACGTCAACAACATGGAGCAGATGCACTCCATCATGCAGGCCGCCGATGCGGTCGGCGCCCCGGTCATCATGCAGGCCTCGGCTGGCGCGCGCTCTTACGCGGGCGAGCCGTTCCTGCGCCATCTGATGTGGGCCGCGGTCGAGATGTATCCGCACATCCCCGTCGTCATGCACCAGGATCACGGTGCCTCGGCGGCGGTGTGCATACGCTCCATCCAGAGCGGCTTCACCTCGGTGATGATGGACGGTTCGCTGAAGGAAGACATGAAGACGCCGGCCTCGTACGAGTACAACGCCGAGGTCACGCGCAAGGTGGTCGAAGTTGCCCACGCCTGCGGCGTGTCGGTGGAGGGTGAGCTGGGTTGTCTGGGTTCGCTGGAGAGCGGCAAGATGGGCGAGGAAGACGGCCACGGCTCGGACGAAACGCTGGATCACTCCATGCTGCTCACCGATCCGGAAGAGGCCGCACAGTTTGTTGCCGACACCAAGGTGGACAGCCTCGCCATCGCCATCGGCACCAGCCACGGCGCGTACAAATTCACCCGTCCGCCCACCGGCGACATCCTCGCCATCCAGCGCATCAAGGAAATTCACGCGCGCATTCCCGACACTCATCTCGTCATGCACGGTTCGTCCTCCGTGCCGCAGGAGTGGCTGGAGATCATCAACAAATACGGCGGCGATATCCGCGAGACCTACGGCGTGCCGGTGGAGGAGATTCAGCAGGGCATCAAGCACGGCGTGCGCAAGGTCAACATCGACACCGACCTGCGTCTTGCCGCCACCGGCGCGATGCGCAAGGCGATGGCGGAAGACCCATCCGAGTTCGACCCGCGTAAATTCTTCAAGGCCGCCACCAAGGCCATGATGGAAATCTGCAAGCTGCGCTACGAAGCGTTCGGTTGCGCTGGGCAGGCCGCCAAGATCAAGCCCATTCATCTGGACACGATGGTGAAGCGCTACAGCAAGGGCGAACTCGACCCGCGCGTCACGGCGGGCAAGGCCCAGGCGGCGGCGGGCAAGCGTTAAATATTCAGCAGACGTTTTTGTTGCACATTAAAAAAGCCCCGTGGAGAAATCCACGGGGCTTTTGTGTTTTCAGCTGGCGTTGAAGAAAACCTTACTGTGGTAAATTCGGGCTGGTGAGGGTCTTCATAAACACCACGAGGTCGGCTTTTTCCTGATCGGTGAGGCCGAGCGGGCGGAACAGTTTGTCCAGCATCGGATTCCTTTCATTACCCTTGTTGTAAAGATCAACCACGGCCTCCAGTGTGGGCAGGCTGCCATCGTGCATGTAAGGCGCGGTGAGGGCGACGTTGCGCAGTGTCGGGGTCTTGAAGCGGCCGACGTCCCTGGTGTCGTCGAGGCCGGTGGGTTTTATGGTGACTACCACGCGGCCCAATTGCGAAATATCAGACCCCTGTAATACCGCTTCGTCTACGCTCTGGCCGCCGGCGACCGCACTGCGGAAGGCGTTGACTATCTCATACAGGCGCGGCTCGATCTTGCTGAAACCTACGCCCAGATTGTGGAAGTTGTTGTCGGTGAAGAGGGCGCTGGTTGGCCCGATGGTGTGACACAGGCTGCATTTCGCCTTGCCACGGAACAGTTCCAGGCCGCGTATCGCTTCCGCGGAAAGCGCGCTCTTGTCGCCGCCATATTGATAACGGTCGAACGGCGAGTCGCCCGAGATCAGTGTGCGCTCGTAGCTCGCTATCGCCTTGGTGACATGCCCCATGCCAATCTTGCTGGCCTCAACGCCAAATACCGCCTTGAACTGTAGCGCGTAGATGCTGTCTTTGCGCACGATGGCGAGCAGGGCGTCGTGATTTTTAAGGCCGTGCTCGACGGAGTTTGTAAACGGATCTCCCGCCTGGCCTTCGAGGCTGGGACGACGACCGTCCCAGAACATTGTCGTGTAATATGCCGCATTGAGCACGGTGGGGGTGTTGCGCGTGCCCTTGCTCCTGTTGATTCCTTCACCCACCGGCAGGCTGTCGGCGAAGCCTTTGCCGGCGTCATGGCACTTGCTGCAGCTCACGGTGCCATCGCTGCTCAGGCGTTTGTCTTCAAACAAGGCCTTGCCCAGTGCGGCCTTCTCCGGCGTTTGAGGATTGTCGGCGGGTACGGGCACCGGTGGTAGACCTAATGGTTCCTTGGCCTGAGCCGCAGTGACACACAATACAAGAGCGGCGGCACAGAGCGCCGAGACAGCATGTTTCATAACACTTACCTCAGAGGAGTTGTAGTAGTGTGATCTGATTCGATTGCAGGCAGGCGAGCAAAGCCGCATTATATTCCATTACGCTACCATATAGTCAAAAGTAAGTTACTCATAAGTCAGTAAGTTAAGACGACACTTCCCGCTACGTCCCCGCCCCCTGTTTAGGGGGCGGGACAGGGTGGGGGTAGGGTAAACAGCGTATTTACTCAGGAGTCACATCCTTCACGTTGTCGCCTTACTTTGTGACTCCTGAGTAAGGGCGTCTCTGTTACAGGCGAGGTGCGCTGGGCGCCGGTAGCACGAGGAAGCCCGGATCGGTATCTTTGCCTCCGGCCATGATGAGCCCAAAGATGAATGCGGGCACGGCTGTCCCTTTGCGTCCATTGATGACGACGAGGGGCGTGCCCTCGATCTGGTATTTTTCCGCAAGCTCGATATCTTCCTTGAGCACGCTTGCAGTGGCGGGGGAGTTGACGCAGCCTTCAAGCGTCTTACGTCGTGCACTGTCGTCGTTCGCGGCAATGGTCCAGATGCGGTTTATGGTGAGACTGGCCTGGTCCTTGAACATCGCTGAGCGCACGCGGCTGAACTCAGGTGTGCCGCGCAGGCAGATCTGCACCTTGGCGGCGAGGCAGCTGATGCCGCCGGAGCTGCGCTGGATCGAGGGATTGCATTCGCTGTCGAGCGGGTAATGACGCGCCTCCTCGCTCCAGGTGCCCGGTGGTGTGATGCCGCGGATTTCTTCCAGCGCGGCCTCGAGATGCTGGCAGTGCGAGCAGCGGATGTCGGTCCACTCGATCAGATGTACCGGCGCGCTCGCCGGGCCGAAGCTGGTGCGTTTGGCATCGGCGGCGACTGCAATGGGTTTGGATTTGCGGTAGACGTCGAGCGAATCGCTGGTGGCCTGCTGGACGCCGGCGGGCAGCGAGTTTAAAAATTCCACCAGCGGACTGACCGGCGCCTTTGCGCTCGCTTCTTTCAGTACGGTGGATATCCTGGCGGTGCTCAAGTCCTCGCGCGGGGTATGCAGGCCGGGATAGATCAGCGCCGAGAGCGTCACGATCAGCACGGCGCCGCTTTTGAGCGTGGCCTGCAACCAGTGCGGAGCGCCGATGGAAAGGCGCGCATAGGATATCCACGCGGCGGCAGCGACCAGCACATAAAACAGCACGCAGGTGGGGCAGAAGGTCTGGATTGCGAAGCTGTAGCCGAGCAGCGAAAGCGCGATCAATGCGCCTGCTCCGGTAACGATACGCAAGGCCTGCACGGTGTCGTTCATGGGGGTTCCCTTCGTGGTTTGATAACGCAACATGCCCGCGAGCACCAGTACCACGATGCTCCATGCCAGGCCCCAGCCCGCGATGGGCAGGCCGCTCGCCTGATGGACAGCATGGGCCAGCGGCGAGTTCCACACCCCGGCGCAGTCGAAGGTGGCGCTGAACGAGCATAGCGGCGCGGTGCCGCGCACGCGCAATAAATAGAGCTCAACCCACTGGTAAGTCGTGAGCAGAATGCTGAGCGATGCCACGCCGATCAGAAACAGTGCGTTCAGCGCCTCACGGCCGCGCTGCGGTTGAATAGCAGAAAGTGATGGCATGGCGTCTCTCTTCAGCGGATAACCGTGTGACTCTAGCAGAGTTGTGTCCGGTCAGACAAGGCGCGCATGGCGGGATGCAGGCGGTGGCACAGGGAAAAAGGTGATAGCATTATGCCATGTTCACCGCAGGCACCGTTATCGCCGCCACGGCTATTTACCTGCTCATGCTCGCCGCGTTTTTCTCGGCGCGTCAGCGCCGCTTTCATGTCCCGGTGATGATAGGCGCGATGGTGTTTGATTTCATGATGCCGTTTTATCTGTACCTTACCAAGGATTGGTACCGGCGGCTGGTGACGGAAGGCGAGTTGACTTCGTTCCTGCTCTGGACCCACCTGCTGCTGGTGCTCACACTCTATATGCTGTATGCCATGCAGATACAAAGTGCGCGGCGTATCCTGCGGGGTGAATTGAGTTTGCGCACCGACCATCGCGCCCAAGGCAAGGCCGTTCTGCTGGTGCGCGCCTTTGTGATACTCACCGGTGCGCTCATGGTAGAGACGCCGAAGCACTGAAGCGGCGGGGCTAGTGGGTGCCCAGCAATTCGTGCAGTTTGTGCGCGAGTGCGCTGATCTCGGCGCGATGGGTGTGCTCGCCGGGCAGGGCGAGAAAGACATCCAGGGCATGGCCCAGTCTTTTCAGGTGCCAACTCAGTTCGTTCTGGAGTAATTCCATTTCGCACAGAAAGGGATTTTCCGCGGGCTGGGTGTCCCGCTGCAACCCTTCCAGCCACGCAATGATTTCGCCGCTGACAAGGCCGGAGGAGCTCATCAGGTGTTGTGTCTGCGCCGCGACCCTGCGCAGCTTGATGATGGCAGGCCCGGGTTTGGTGGTCTGAGTCACCATGCTGAGCCGCGACAGGATGGGTAGCGCGCTATTCATCTTGGCACCACGTGTCTTGAGTTGTTCGAGCAGGGCAGGTAAGTCGCCAAGCGGGTTGATCGAGGTGCGCTCCAGGCCGGACTTGCGCAACAGTGCGCACACTGCCTCGTATACCGCGCGATTGCTGGCGGCGCTGTTCATCAGCAGCATGGGCTCGGTGTCGCGCAGATTACGGCCGCTTGTGCCGAACAGCTTGAGGCGCATCGCCCCTAATCTGTCGCTCATGCCCACGATCTGGCCGAACAGTCCGAGCTGGTCGCCTTCCCTGGCCGCCGGGTAACCGGTGCCGTCGCTGTGCTCATGATGTTCAAGCACCGCGCGTGCGATGTGCGGATGCAGGGTGGCGACGTCCTGCGCAATGATCTGCCCGATCACCACGTGGCCCTGCATCGCGCGCCACTCGTCGGCAGTGAAGCTGCCGCCTTTTGCAACCACGTCCTGCGGCAAGTGCAGAAAGCCAAGATCACGGATCAGGGCTGCCATACCCGCCATGTGTATCTCATGTCTGGGCAGGCCGAGCTCGCGCGCGATCAGCATGGCGAGCCAGAGGCCAAACAGCGCCTGTCCAAACAGCGGCGGCTGCTGTAAATGCAGCACAGTGAGTTTCTGTGTAATCACCGGGTTGGGGGGTTCGCGGGTCAGCAGGGCCTGAAAGTCGGCATCGAAGTCGAGTTTCTGGTGCAGCGCGCCGAGGTCTGGATACTGCTGTGAGAGAAGAGCGAATTTCTCCGCCAGAATCCTGGTAGTGATGGTGCCTTCGATCTGAATCTGGTGTTCCAGCGGCTTGCTGAGCTTGTGCTTGGCGATGCGCTGCGTAGCGCCGTGGTCGAGGCGCGCACCCTGGCGCGTAATAAGGGCGCCCTGGCTGTTTAAAATGTCTTCAGTGGCCGTGACTCCGCGGCTCTGGTTGACTGTGGCAAGGTGGTCGAGATAGTGACCGTCCTCCAGTACTGCCGCATCGGCGGGTATCTTTACAGGCTCCATCTGCACGGCTCTCTCTTCTCTTGTTGGTCTGAGGCTGCTCCTGTTATTATCGGACTACCCCGTCCGTAACTTTAAGACTGCACCAAGCAGGGGGAATCATAGGCCCTGTTGCAAAGATGCCGACTGTGGCACGGGTTGAAGCCCTCGGCTTTGACTTGCCGAATATCGGGGGTGTAAACTGTCACTAGATTTAGACGTGGTCTAAATACAGGAGGCCGTCACTAGTCTGCGGCTGCGTATTAATATCAACTTGTATGAGGAAGTGCTATGCAACTCAAAGGCAGCAAAACCCATGAAAACTTGAAGGCCGCATTCGCGGGCGAATCCCAGGCCAATCGCCGTTACCTTTATTTCGCCGCCAAGGCCGACGTGGAAGGTTACAACGACGTGTCCGCCGTGTTCCGCTCCACCGCCGAGGGTGAAACCGGCCATGCGCACGGCCACCTGGAGTATATGGAGGCCTGCGGCGACCCGGCCACCGATCTCCCCATCGGCACCACCAGTGATAACCTGAAGGCCGCGATTGCGGGCGAGACCCACGAGTACACCGACATGTACCCGGGCATGTGCAAGACCGCGCGCGGTGAAGGTTTCGGCGAGATCGCCGACTGGTTCGAGACCCTCGCCAAGGCCGAACGTTCGCACGCCAACCGTTTCCAGAAGGCGCTTGATACGTTGGGTAAATAAGTTAAAGGCAGATACAAGATACAAGTTGCAAGATACAAGTAAATACGGGGCCATAATGTATGGCCCCGTATTTGTTATTAAGGTGCTTAGGAAGAGACAAGATAGGCTGGTATTTTTGTAACTTGTATCTTTTCTCTTGTATCTTTTCTCTGAGGTTATATGACTGAAGGTCAACGCGAAGGTAGTCTGGAGGCGCCCACCCGTCACGCCCTGGACTGGAAAAACCCCGAGTTTTACAACGAACCCGCGCTGCTGCATGAGCTCGAGCGGGTGTTCGACATCTGCCACGGCTGCCGCCGTTGTTTCAATCTGTGCCAGTCGTTTCCGACGCTGTTCGATGCCATCGACGAGTCACCCACGATGGAACTCGACAGCGTGGACAAAAAGGTTTACTGGGACGTGGTGAATCACTGCTATCTGTGCGACATGTGCTTTATGACCAAGTGTCCTTATGTGCCGCCGCACCCGTTCAACATCGACTTCCCCCATCTCATGTTGCGCGCCAAGGCGGTGAAGTATCAGAAGGGTGATGTAAAGACGCGCGACAGGATTCTCACCAGCACCGATACCGTAGGCAAGCTCGCCGGTATCCCGGTGGTCGTGCAAATGGTCAACGCGGCGAATAAAAACAAGGCGGCGCGTAAAATGCTGGATATAACACTGGGCGTACATCCGGACGCCTTCGTGCCGGAATATCACAGCGACACGCTGCACAAGCGCGAACGTGCGCGCGAGCGTCTGGAGGCCGAGGCGGCGCCCACGGCGAATACGCGCGGCAAGGTGGCGTTGTTCGCCACCTGTTACGGCAACTACAACGAGCCGCAACTGGGCCAGGATTTGATTGCGATCTTCGAGCACAACGGCATCCCGGTGCGGCTGGCGGAAAAAGAGCAATGCTGCGGCATGCCCAAGCTGGAGCTCGGCGATCTGGAGGCGGTGGCGCGCGCCAAGGACGCCAACATCCCGCTACTGGCGCAACTGGTGGACGCGGGCTGGGACATCGTCGCGCCGGTGCCGTCGTGCGTGCTGATGTTCAAGCAGGAACTGCCGCTCATGTTCCCCGATGATAAGGATGTGCAGAAGGTAAAAAACGCGATCTACGATCCGTTTGAATACCTCATGCTGCGACACAAGGACGGCGTGCTTAAAAAAGACTTCAAAAAATCACTCGGCAAGGTGTCGTACCACGTGTCCTGCCACTTGCGCGTGCAGAACATGGGGCTCAAGACGCGCGATCTGTTGCAGCTGGTACCCAATACCCAGGTGGAGCCGATAGACCGCTGCTCCGGCCACAACGGCACCTACGCCGCGAAGACCGAATATCATGCGCATGCGATGAAGATCGGCAAACCGGTGGTGGAGCGCATAGCGAAGTCAGGCGCTGACCATTACACCAGCGATTGTCCGATTGCCGGCCATCACCTGGCGGAGGGGCTTGCCAACGGCTCGCACCCCACGCACCCGCTTACCTTGTTACGTACTGCTTACGGAATCTGAACGCCATGGCCAACGAGGGTTATCACGAAGCCGTAGAAAACCTGAGTGATGCGACGCGCGACATGCACCGCGCGATTGTCTCGCTCATGGAGGAGCTGGAGGCGGTGGACTGGTACAACCAGCGCGTGGACGCCTGCAAGGACGACGAACTGCGCGCCGTGCTGGCGCACAACCGCGATGAGGAGAAGGAGCACGCGGCCATGGTGCTGGAGTGGATACGGCGCCGTGATCCTGTGTTCGACAAGGAATTACGCGACTATCTCTTCACCGACAAGCCGCTGGCCGCGCTGGAAGCCAAGCATAAGCCATGACAGGAATTGAAACGATGAAAAAACTCAGCCGCGACATGCTGTACCCGCTGGAGCAGTACGCGCGCATGCGTAACGAATTCCGCGTCAGGGTCATGGAGCATAAAACTCACCGCCGTGTGCCGGTAGGGCCGCACGCCACGCTGTATTTCGAAGACCTGTTCACCATGCACTACCAGGTGCAGGAGATGCTGCGTGCGGAGCGCATCTTCGAGGAAGAGGGCATCCTCGAAGAGATCGAGGCCTACAATCCGCTCGTGCCCGATGGCGCCAACTGGAAGGCGACCTTCATGATCCAGTACGACGACGAGGGTGAGCGCCGCACCGCGCTGGCGCGCATGATCGGCATTGAAGACCGTGTGTGGGTGAAGGTGGATGGCCATGAACACGTGTGGGCGGTTGCCGATGAGGACCTGGAGCGCGAGAATGAGCAAAAGACTTCCTCGGTGCATTTTCTACGCTTCGAGCTGACGCCGGCGATGGCCGCCGCGGCCAAGGCCGGCGCCGCCATCGGTGTGGGCATCGAGCACCCGGCGTACTGCCATCAGGTCGATCCGGTGCCGGACGATGTGCGCGTGTCGCTGGTGCAGGATATTGATTAAGGGCACCTCTAAAAATGTGTCTTTTGCTCCAATACTGCGTTGCAGCTTGTCTGCGCTGCTCACATACTGACGTGTATGCTGCGCTGCTCGCCTGCGCTGCGCCTTGTCTTGAAGCAAAATCCATCATTTTTAGAGGCACCCTTAATTCCGGCGTGATGCACCTTCGCCTCCCTGCGCTGTTGTTTCTGGTTGCATTGTTGCCCGGCCCGCTTGCCGCGGCGCCCTACGAGCGCGAATATGATGAGCCCGCGCCGTGGACTGAAGACGTCAAGACATTGCCTGCGCTGCCGCAGGAAGACGATCTCATTGCGCTCGACGTGGACGGGCCGCAGCGCAACTTCAAACACTACATCGACGGCAAATCCGTGGCGACGTACGCTGACAGCGTAGTCACCTACACCGTCGTCATCGTCTCAGACAGCGGCGTAAAAAATATTTTCTTTGAAGGCATGCGCTGCGATATGGGGCGCTACAAGACCTACGCTTACGGCAGCGGCGATGGCGCCTTCCAACAGAGCCTGACGGCCGCATGGCAGCGGGTGCGCACGCGTAGCGGCCCGACCAATTACCGCAGTGACCTGCTGCGTTACTACCTGTGTGATGCCGCCGGGTTTCCGCTCAAGCCGGAACAGATCATCGACCGCCTGAAGCGCCCGCAGATCATTCCCCCACGCAATAACGGCTGACCACTGTGGCATCCACTCAGGAGACACAATACGGATATACTGCTGGCCAAGGTGTCTCCTGAGCAAAAACCTGTCAACTCTACCCCCACCCTGCCCCGCCCCCTCAATAGGGGGCGGGAACGTGGCGGAAAGTGCTGCTATATATATGACTTATGAGTAACTACGACG
>JAURVQ010000099.1 GCA_030655395.1 Gammaproteobacteria bacterium
CAACACAGCGAGCAGTCGCCGCAGGGGCGTGGTTTGTCCGGCGCCTCATCGCTCACCAGCGCCGTCATGGGTACGACTGCGCCGTGGCATTTTTTATATTTCAAGCCGCTGCCGCACGGGCAGGGGTCGTTACGTCCGGGGGTGCTCAAGAAATCCTCACTAATTTGAAAACACTGCGGCCATTATAAAGCATGCAGCTGCTTTGTCGGTTCCGCTGCGCTTAAACCAACCTCCCTCATACATACAGATTATTCCCTCCCCCTTGAGGGGGGTAGGGAGGGGGTGAAAGGCATGAGTTCGCGATGCTGATATCCTCACCCCCTTCCCCAACCATCCCCATCAAGGGGAGGGGCCGCCAGCAATGTTGCACAAAAGCAACATTGCTGCAGGAACTGTAGTTTTTTTAATAAAAAGTGTTGCAGGGCCGCTAAAGGCGTGGTACGTTTCGCATGTCAATTGACGTCAATCGACACTTGTAGCACTTTTAAACTTCGATTAAGGAGAAACGAATGAACAAGAAAATTCTTGCAGTAGCAATTGCAAGCGCGATGGCAGCCCCGCTCGCCATGGCAGACGAAGGCAACGTGACCCTGTACGGTCAGGCCAACGCCTCCATCGAGAGCGTGGATGGCGACGGTACCGGCACCGCCGGCACCCGCACCAACGTCTCCACCAACGGCTCGCGCTTCGGCGTGAAGGGCTGGGAGTCCGTGGGTAACGGCCTCAAGGCCATCTTCCTGATGGAATCTGCCGTAGCTTTGGATAGCGGCGGCACTACCACACTGTTCGATGGCGGCCGTGACGGCTACGTCGGCTTGGAAGGCAACTTCGGTAAGGTCGCCCTCGGTTTCCACGGCCAGCCGTACAAGACCTCCACCAACGGCCTCGACATCTTCGGTGACACCATCGCTGACTACAGCGGCGTGATGAACGGCAACGGTACCTACGACAGCGGTATCGGCAACGCCGTCATCTGGTTTGCCCCCGATGTCAACGGCCTGTCCGGCCATGTGCAGTATGGTGTTGACGAGACCGCTGGCAGCAATGCTGACAAGTGGGGTGCGCAGGCCAATTACTCCAATGGCCCCTGGTATGCAACCGTTGCCCATGCGAGCGTGAAGAGCGCCACAGCGAACAGTGACACCCGCGCCAGCAAGATCGGCGGCAGCTACACCTTCGGCGGTGCCACCACCTTTGCGCTGATCTATGAAAACCTGTCGGCGGATAGCGCTGTTGCTACGGGCGTGAAGGAACACAATGCCTGGTACGCGGCCCTGTCGCACAACATGGGCAACAACACCTTCAAGCTGGCCTATGCCAACGCAGGCGATGATAATGATGTAGCCAACACTGGCGCCAAGCAGTGGAGCGTAGGTCTGTCGCACCACCTGTCCAAGCGCAGCCAATTGTATGCCCTCTATACCCAGTTGGATAACGAGTCCGGCGCATCCAATAAGCTCGGTACCACGGGTAGCAGCGGCGAGTTGACGCCTGGTGTCGGTCTCGACCCGCGTGCTTGGGCCGTCGGCATGAAGCACAGCTTCTAAGCAGTTAATAAATATTAAAAGTTGTTTCGACGGGCGCCTTCGGGCGCCCGTTTTTTATGTGCGTTTTATGGAATTTCACACGCGTGCGCCATGCGCACGATCAACGCCACCAAACCACCTCTCCATACCCTGTTTCATCCGCATGAATCGTGGCCCCCAGTGGTAGCCCTGCTGATCGAACTATGTCCGCAGCTCTCAGAGTGTATAATTTCACTATGAAAGTTAAGGATGTTCTGAAAATGCTGGAAACGGATGGTTGGCGACTCGTAAAAACACGTGGCAGTCACCGTCAGTTCAAACATCCTGGCAAATCCGGTAAAGTTACTGTTTCCGGTAAGCCTAGCGTGGATGTGCCACCCGGCACCCTGAATAGCATACTCAAGCAAGCCGGTTTAAAATAAGCGGAGGTCGAATCTATGCGTTACATGGTTATTTTAGAAAAGGGCCCTACCAGCTATGGCGCTTATGTTCCCGACTTGCCGGGCTGTGTGGCTGCGGGCGAAACAAAGGCTGAGGTAGTGAAGTTAATCCAGGAAGCCATAGAGTTCCATATAGAAGGTTTGCAAGAGGAAGGCCTGCCTATCCCCGAGCCTTCATCCGCTATTGAATATGTCGAAGTTCGTGCCGCCTGATCCCTTATTAGTGGAGTAGTTGTAGGTCAGGCTGCGCAGCCCGTAGAGTGCAATAGTAGGTGCAATAAGCGCAGCGCATTGCACCGAATGGCTGCCTAAGACACATGCGGCGCTACGTTGGGAAAGAATGAGTTTGTAGGCCGGTTCAAGCCGAAGGCGGAACCGGCAAACCAAACTTGATCCGGCATTTCCTCTTCGCCTTGCAACGCAAACTGGCCTATAATTTTGCCATATACCTTCTCACTACTTTAAAGGTGCGCCATGGTGACATTAACCTTGGAATATTGGCAGGATGATAGTTGGTTTGTAGGAAGGATCAAGGAAATCCCTGATTGCTTCAGCCAGGGATAAACCCTGACTGAGCTCGAAAATAATTTGGCCGAGGTCTATAAACTCATGCACGAAGAAGCGGATATCCCTGGACTTGTTGTAACTGTGAATTGATGAGCCTAGGTGTAGGTCAGGCTGCCTGTTGTGGATGAACTGGGTGGGCGTGTGTTAAGAGTGATTACTCTTGATGACAAAACCACTATTCACAATGCCTTTCCTGATCGAGGGTTTAAGCCATGAAGCTTCAGTA
The DNA here is from genome assembly GCA_030655395.1 of Gammaproteobacteria bacterium. Classification (GTDB taxonomy): domain Bacteria; phylum Pseudomonadota; class Gammaproteobacteria; order SURF-13; family SURF-13; genus JAQBXX01. The sequence continues at coordinate 2,760 of JAURVQ010000099.1, forward strand.
CTATCCTGATACGGACTCCCTTTATATTGATCTCTCCGAAAAAGTAAGCGTGGAAAGCAAAGAGGTATCATCCGGCATTGTGCTGGATTACGATGCCGAGGGAAACTTGGTGGGCATTGACATTGACAATGCCAGTAAAAAAATTGAGATGAGAGAACTCACTGTCAGCAAGCTGCCCGTTGATATCCATACCGTTGCGGCCTAGTCTCTGTGTCACGGAGCGCTATGCGCACCGTGACCTACGCGCTATTTCGTAGTCGTAGGTCGGTTCAAGTGGAAGGCGGAACCGACATTTCCTCTCACAATGATAAAGATGCGCCGCATGCGTTAACAGCGCGGCCCCAAATCCCCCGGCCTCCGGCCACCCCCTTTACAAAGGGGGTCGAGCGGTAGCGAGGGGGGATTTGTTTCGAAGGGGCCGGTAGCAAAGAGAGATTTGAGACCACGATACCCTGCCGGATGGATATCGCTCTAAACAGAAGGCGAGCTACACTGGTGCAGGTCAGTCTGCGCCCTCGATCATCCCCGCCGCGACGGTGTTGTTGGTGTGTTCGTCGATAACGATGAAGGCGCCGCTGGCGCGGTTGTCGCGATAGGCGTCGCAGACGACAGGCCGTTGTACTTTAATCAGCACGCGGCCGATCTCGTTCATCTTCAGCTCGCTCGCCGGGCCCGTGGCGAGCGTGTTGATGTCCACTTTGTGTTCGATCTCCTGCACGACGGCCTTCGCCGTATGCGTGGTGTGCTTGATGAGATATTTGCCGCGCGGATGCAATGGCTGCTCGCTCATCCAGCACAGCATGGCGTGAAATTCACGCGCGCTGCGCGGCGGATTTTCCGGGTGCACGATCATGTCGCCGCGCGAGATGTCGATGTGGTCTTCCAGCATGAGCGTGACCGACTGCGGCGCGCAGGCGACGCTCAGATTGCCGTCGTAGGTGACGATGTCCTTGATGTGCGAGCGGTGGCCGGAAGGCAGCACGACGATGTCGTCGCCCGCGCGGACACAGCCGGATTCGATGCGCCCCATGTAGCCGCGGAAGTCCGGCAGGCCTGATATCTGCGGGCTGCACACGAGCTGCACCGGGAAACGGAAGTCGCGCAGGTTGATGTCGTGCTGGATGTGGATGCCCTCCAGCGTGTCGAGCAGGGTATCGCCCGTGTACCATGGCATGCGCGCGCTTTTTTCCACCACGTTGTCGCCGTGCAATGCCGAAATCGGTATGAAGCGCACGTCACGCGCGCCGAGCTGCTGGCAGAACGCGCTGAAATCAGTTTGGATACTCTGATACACCGCTTCGGAATAATCAACGAGATCCATTTTGTTGATCGCGGCAATCAGGTGCGGGATGCCGAGCAGGTGTGCAATGTAGGCATGGCGGCGCGACTGGGTGAGCACGCCCTTGCGCGCATCAATCAGCACGATGGCGAGGTTCGCGGTAGAGGCGCCGGTGACCATATTGCGCGTGTACTGCTCATGGCCAGGAGTGTCGGCGATGATGAATTTGCGTTTCGGCGTGGCGAAGTAGCGGTAGGCGACGTCGATGGTGATGCCCTGCTCGCGCTCGGCCTGCAGACCGTCGGTGAGCAGCGAGAGATCGACGCCGGTGCCGCCGCGCCGCTCGGTGCTGCGCTCCATGGCCTGCAACTGGTCTTCAAAGATGGACTTGGCGTCGTAGAGCAGGCGCCCGATGAGCGTGCTCTTGCCGTCATCCACGCTGCCTGCGGTGGTGAAGCGTAATAAATCCATTTAGAAATAGCCCTCGCGCTTGCGCAGTTCCATGGAGGCCTCTGAAGTCCTGTCGTCCATGCGCGTGGCGCCGCGCTCGGTGATGCGTGAGCCGGCGGTTTCGAGGATGATGGCTTCCGCTGTGGCGGCGTCCGATTCCACCGGGCAGGTGCAGCTCATGTCGCCTACGGTGCGGAAGCGCACCATGATGTTTTTCACTTCTTCGCCTGCCTTGGGTTGCACCAGGTGCGACACCGGCAGCCAGCCGCCGCGCCACACCACGTCGCGCCGGTGTGCGTAATAGATCGACGGCACTTCGAGTTTCTCGCGCGCGATGTACTGCCAGATGTCCATCTCGGTCCAGTTGCTGAGCGGAAACACGCGCATGTGTTCACCGGGATGCACGCGCGTGTTGTACAAGTCCCACAGTTCGGGGCGCTGGTTTTTCGGGTCCCACTGGCCGAACTCGTCGCGGAAGGAAAAGATGCGCTCCTTGGCGCGCGCCTTTTCCTCGTCACGCCGTGCGCCGCCGAAACAGGCGTCGAAGCCGAATTCCTGGATGGCGTCGAGCAGCGTGACGGTTTGCATCACGTTGCGGCTTTCGTTTTCATGTCTGATCTTGATGCGGCCGCGGTCGATGGAATCCTGCACCGAGCGCACGATGAGCCGCTCACCGAGTTCGGCGGCGCGCCGGTCTCGGAATGCAATTACTTCCGGGAAGTTGTGCTCGGTGTCGACGTGCATGAGCGGGAACGGGAAGCGCCCCGGGCGGAACGCCTTTTCCGCCAGGCGCAGCATGACGATGGAGTCCTTGCCGCCGGAGAACAGCAGCGCCGGATTTTTACACTCCGCCGCCACTTCACGCATGATGTGGATCGCTTCGCTCTCCAGTACATCGAGGTGGCTCAGGGGAGCGGGCATGTCCTGCCCTGCGCGGGTCGCGCGTGCAGCGAGTGGTGGTGACATCAGTGTGTGCTTCCTGCGGGTTTCTATTTACGCCCCGCAGCATGCTGCGGGCACTTTGGCAATGGGGTTTCCAAAGGGGAGAGGCGGCAGCTCTCCCCTTTGGCCGCCTGCGCGATTTTACATCGCGCAGAGCGAAATTTAATGTGACTTGGCATGTAGACCGCACTCCTTGAGGTCTTCATGTTCCCACCACCAGCGTCCGGCGCGGACGTCTTCGCCCGCGGTGATGGCGCGCGTGCATGGCGCGCAGCCGATGCTGGGATAGCCCTTGTCGTGCAGCGTATTATACGGCACGTCGAAGCGGCGGATGTAATCCCACACGTCCTGCTCTGTCCATTCGATGAGCGGGCTGAACTTCTGCATGCGGTTGTCTGCGTCCCGTTCCTGCACCTGCGCGTCCTTGCGCGTGGCCGATTGCTCGCGGCGCAGGCCGGTGACCCACGCCTTGTGCCCGGCGAGCGCGCGGCGCAGAGGCTCGATCTTGCGGATGTGGCAGCAGTGCTTGCGCAGCGCCACGCTCTCGTAAAATGCGTTGGGGCCGTGACTGCTGACAAATTCCTCCACCGCCTCGTGCTGCGGGAAATATACGCGCAGCGGCAGGCCGTAGCGCTCGCGCACGCGCTGTATCAGTTGGTAAGTCTCCTCCGGCAGGCGCCCGGTATCGAGTGTGAACAGGCTGATGTCCGGCGCGTGCTTGCAGATGAGATCGGTCAGCACCATGTCTTCCGCGCCCAGGCTGCTGGCGAAGGTCGCGGGCGCGTAGTCTGACGCGATGGTCTTGAGCAGGCTCGCGGCCTGTGCGATTTTGTCGTTGAGCGTCATGGATTCAAGCGGGCTGTGCCACGCTGGTCTCCTGCTTTTGCACGCGCACGCGCGTGTACGTGCCCTGCCCCTCAGAGGACAGGATGCGGTGCCCATCCTTGGCGAGGCTCTCCGTGACCTGATGCGCGGGTTCGCCTGCTTCCAGCAGGAAATCAATCTCCTCGCCCGAGGCGAGCTTGCCGATCTCGATCCGTGCCTTCATGTAATGCACCGGACAGCCGTAGCTGGAGAGATCGACGAGCACGACGGCGTGCTGAGCCTTGATCGTGGGCACGACAAGGCGGGGTAGCGAGGCGGTGAGATCAAGCTGGCTGTCTGCCGCCTGACACGCTGCGGCGCTGGCGCGGGTCCAGTCGTCCAATTCCGCCATCAGGCGGGTGAAGGCCGTTTCATCATGATTCGATTTGAGCGCGGCTATGCCCTGTGTAAGCGCCACGAGACGTTCCGCGAGCGCGGCGTTTTCCGGGCGCAGGCCGGGCAGCACGCGAGCAATCTCCGCCACGTCCTCCAGCTTTTTCTGTCCGGAGATGAACAGCAGCGACTGGCCGATCAGGCGCAGGATCGCCTCGGCGCATTCCAGCGCCTCGCCGTATTTGTGCTGTGAGGTAAAGGCGTTGCGGCAGTCGCGCTCATAGGCCGCTTCGGCGAATTGCGACGCGACCAACTCCTGCGCCGCGCCCGCGCACTCGCCGCCGCCCAGTTGCAGCACCTTGAAGCCGGAGGCTTCGCCGTGGTCGTTCAGCACCAGCGGCAATTGTTCTGCGGTGACGGTGGTGAGGTCGGCGAGCAATGCAGTGAACGATTCCTTGCCGCGGCGGCGCGTCCACTGTAAGAAGGTTTCGCCGTTGCTGCGCTCCTGTAAAAAGGTTTCCTGCACGCGTGTGACCGCTGTTTCAATCCGCGCAGCGGGTACCGACGGCCCCTTGAGCGCCAGGCCGCCGCTGGCGCGTCCGTCGCCGCCGAAATACATCTGGTAATGCGGTATCAGCTTGCCGTGCATGCGTTTGCCTTCGCCGTAGATGCCGATGTCGCCGGTCTCCGGTTGCGCGCAGCCGTTGTGACAGCCGCTGGCGCGGATACGCAGATCAGCGCTGCCGCCGCTCAGTTTCGGGCCGATGATTTTCGATGACGTGATGCCGAGGCGGCAGGTGGAGGTGCCGGGGCAGGCGACCACGTCATCACCGGTTTTGGGCGCGCCGAGGCCGAGCGGCGCGAGCGCGCTGTGTATCGCATCGATGCGTGCATTGGGCACGTTCATCAGCATCAGGTTTTGATCCTGCGTGGTGCGGATGTCGCTGAGCCCTTCATCCTGCATCAGTTGCGCGATGCCGCGCAACTGCGGGCCGGTGATGTCGCCGATGGGTATGCTGATCGGAAACACGGACAGCCCCGGTTGCTTCTGCGCGAACACGGTGCGCGGCGCGCCCATGCCGCAGGCCTCGCCCGGCGTGTTATCCACCCAGCCACCCTTGGGATAGTCGCGGCCTGCAAACGCCGCCTTGGTGCGCGCGTATTCTTCCTTGTATTTTTCCACGAAACCTTCGGCGCCGAAACGATCAACCAAAAACTTGATGCGCGCCTTGGCGCGCTTCACGCGATCCGAATAGCGGTGATGCAAGGAGACGACGGCCTCCATGCTGGGCAACAGGTCCTGCTCTTCGATGAATTCCTCGACCGTGACCGCTTCGTGCGGTTTATGGCCCAGCCCGCCGCCGGCCACGATCTTGTAGCCGTGGCGTCCGTCCTTCTTGGCCGCGATCACACCCAGATCGTGCATCATGCCCTGCGCGCAATCGTGCTCGCAGCCGGAGAAACTGATCTTGAATTTGCGCGGCAGGTGCTGGGTAAGCGGATGGCGCAGGAAGTGCGCGACCGCGCCGTCCATCACCGGAATGATGTCG
>JAURVQ010000100.1 GCA_030655395.1 Gammaproteobacteria bacterium
GAACGTGCCAGGCGCATACCCCCGTGCTTGCCGCGGGTGGTGTGTATAAAACCGTGGTTGGCCAGGTGGTGCACCACCTTGACCAGGTGGTTACGCGAAATCTGATAAAAGTCGGCGATCTCGCTGATGGTGACAAGGGAATCACCCTTTAACCGCAGGTAAATGAGCACCCGCAGGGCATAGTCGGTGTGGAGCGTAAGCTGCATGGCGTTAGTCTGTCATCGGGCCTATTGACAAGGTTTGATTTGGAAAATAAGATGTATTTAAAATACATTATATAGAATAATTTTACTAGTTTGATATTGATCAATGGTTACCCAAGGAGACATACCATGACGAATCCTTCCCTGTTTGAAAAGATCGGCGGCGAAGCGGCGGTGAATGCGGCGGTGGACATCTTCTACCGCAAGGTGCTGGCGGACAAGCGCATCAACCAGTTCTTTGAAGGCGTGGACATGGAAAAGCAGGCGGCCAAGCAAAAGTCCTTCCTCACCGTCGCCTTCGGCGGGCCCAACAAGTACACCGGAAAAGACCTGCGCGACGCCCACGCCCATTTGGTGAAGCGCGGCTTGAACGACTCCCACTTTGATGCCGTCATGGAAAACCTGGGGGCAACCCTGACGGAGCTCAAAGTCCCTGCGGACCTTATCGCCCAGGCGGCGGCCGTTGCGGAATCTACCCGCAATGACGTACTCGGCCGCTAAGCGTTACCCCGGCAGACCGGCACACCATGCCGAGGATTTTGTTCGATAACCAGGAATACGAAAGCGGTCCGGGCGAAACCATCCTCGATTGTCTCACCCGGCATGGCGTGCCGGCCCCGCATTCTTGCCGCAGCGGGTTGTGCCACACCTGCATGATGCGCGCCCTGAAGGGCACACCTTCCGGGGAATCCCAGCGCGGGCTCAAGGACGCCCTGGTGCTGCAAAACTACTTCCTGCCCTGCGTCTGCGTGCCGCCGGGCGACATGAGCGTCGTTCTGCCCGACGCCGAAACGTTTCGCACCGACACCGTCGTCACGCGCCTGGACAGGCTGAATCCGGAGATCATACGCCTGCGCCTTGCGCGCCCGGAGAATTATCAATACCGGGCCGGACAATACCTCACCCTTTTCAATGCCGACGGCGTGGGGCGCAGCTATTCGCTGGCCAGCGTACCGGCCTTGGATGGCGACCTGGAGCTGCATATCCACCGCGTGCCCGGTGGTGTAGTGAGCGGCTGGGTAGACGACCGGCTGCAAGCAGGCGCGACGGTCTCCATCGGCGAGGCCCTGGGTGATTGCTTCTACGTGCCGGGCCGGCCTGACCAGCCGCTGCTGCTCATCGGCACCGGCTCGGGGCTGGCGCCGCTCTACGGCATCGCCCGCGATGCCTTGCAGCAGGGGCATACCGGGCCCATCAAGCTTTATCACGGCAGCAGCACGCCGGACGGCCTGTATCTGGTGCAAGAGCTGCAAGACCTTGCGCTCAAAAATCCCGGCTTCGACTACCGGCCCTGTGTATCACGCGGCAACGCGCCCGCCTGGACGGTGCGGGCGCGGGCCGACGACAGGGCTCTGGAGGAAAACCCGAATCTCGCGGGCTGGCGCATCTATGTCTGCGGCAATCCGGACATGGTCAACCACACCAAACGCCGGGCGTTCCTCGCCGGGGCGTCCCTGTCTGACATCAGCGCCGATCCCTTTTTACCGTCCCTGCCTTAGCTCGACCATCTTCCCGCTGTGTAAGCTGCCGCTTGCCGTGTGCGCGGCGCGCGCTGACTTTTGCGCGACTAGAGCGCCCCCATGAACGGATAATCGGTGTAGCCCTGCGCGTTGCCACCGTAAAACGTGGCTTGATCCGGCGTGTTGAGCGGCGCGCCCCTGGCGAAGCGCAGCGGCAGGTCGGGGTTGGCCAGAAACAGCACGCCGAACGCCACCATGTCGGCCTCGCCCTTGGCGAGCGCGGCATTGGCGCGTGCAAGGTCGTAGCCACCGTTGGTCATGTACACGCCTTTCCAGATGCGCCGCAGCTTGCCGAGATCAAACGCCGGGCCCGCCGCGCCGGGCGCGTCCTTGCCCATTTCGGTCACGTGCAGGTAAGCCAGTCCGAAGCGGTTGAGCTGTTCCACGGCGTAACTGAACGTCGCCTCCGGATTGGAATCGCGCATGTCGTTGAACGGCTGCAACGGCGACAGCCGGATGCCGACGCGGTTCGCGCCCCACACCGAGCACACCGCCCCGGTCACTTCGAGCATCAGCCGCGCGCGGTTCTCGATGGAACCGCCGTAGGCGTCGGTGCGCTGATTGGAACCGTCGCGCAGAAACTGGTCAAGCAGGTAACCGTTCGCACCGTGGATTTCCACGCCGTCGAAACCGGCGGCGAGCGCATTCTGCGCGCCGCTGCGGTATTGCTCGACAATGCCGGGAAGCTCCGCGAGTTCGAGCGCGCGCGGCGTGACAAAATCTTTTGGCCCTTCATAGGTGATGGCCTGGCCCGCGGGCTTGAGTGCCGAGGGCGCCACCGGCAGCGCTCCGTCGGGTTGCAGCGCAGGATGCGAAATGCGCCCGACGTGCCACAGTTGCAGAAAAATATGTCCGCCCTTGGCGTGCACCGTATCCGTCACACGCCTCCACCCCGCCACCTGCTCCGCGCTGTGGATGCCCGGTGTCGCGGGATAGCCCACCCCCTGCGGCGACACCTGCGTCGCCTCGGTGATAATCAGCCCGGCGCCGGAGCGCTGCGCGTAATACTCCACGTTGAGCGCCTGCGGCACATTGCCCTGCCCGGCACGGTTGCGCGTCAACGGCGCCAGCGCTATGCGGTTCGGCAACGTGTAAGGACCGACCTGGATGGAAGAAAAAACAGTGACGGCAGTATGCACGGCTACTCCTCTCTATAATTTTTAAGATTTTCACCAGGTAATCCGGCTATTTGTTTGCGATGCGCGAACCAGGCGACCGTGCCGCATGTCACCTCACTTCATCATCTGTTGCAGCTTGCCCTTGTCGGCCGCGCTGGGCTTATGGTTCAGGTTCAGGATAATGCCCGCCATGTCACGCACCTCGGCCGGAGCAGAGGTATCGCCCGTCAATTGCTGGAGCTTGGGCTTGTCTGCATCGGCGGCGGCGTGTTTGAGGTTGGCAATGGCGGCAGCCAGCATGCGCTCCTGCTCGGTAGTGGCTTTGCTGGCGATGATGTCTTTGAGTTTGGCCTTTTCAGCATCACTGGGATAATGCTCAAGATGCATCAGTATGCCCGCCATGTCACGCACCGCTGGTGTTGCCGCCAGCGCGGCCTGCGCCCCCAGCACAAGGCACAGCAACGACAAGAAATACGATAATCCTCTGTTTCGCATGACACACCTCCTGATTGCACGATATGGATGAAACAAGCAACGGTTCTGCCTTAGAGAGCCAAGCCTGAGCATGACAACATTTACCAAATAAGGTTACGCCTTATCACACGTGTACGCGCATATTTTACTCAGGAGTCACAAAGTAAGGCGACAACGTGAATGATGTGACTCCTGAGTAAATACGCTGTTTACCCTACCCCCACCCCCCGTTCAAGCCGGGGGTAGGCTCTGTCCCGCCCCTAAACAAGGGGCGGGTACGCAGCGGGAAGTGTAACCTTAACTTGCTGACTTATGAGTAACCAGCACCGCGCCAAAAGCATCACCCCCAACGTTGTCCTTGGTGCAAGGCCGTTCTTTATCAGCTGAGTTTACGGCCCTTCCAGAGCAAATACAGCACCGGGATCAGGAACAGCGACACCAGCGGCGCGGTGATCATGCCGCCGACCATGGGGGCGGCGATGCGTTTCATCACTTCGGAGCCGGTGCCGCTGCCGATCATGATGGGCAGCAGGCCGGCGATGATGACCGCCGCGGTCATGGCGAGCGGGCGGATGCGCAGCGCGGCGCCTTCCATCACCGCCGCGCGCAATTCGGCACGCGTGGTGGGCTGGCGGTGTTTGACGGCCTGGTCGAGATACACCAGCATCACCACACCGAATTCCGCCGCCACGCCGAGCAGTGCGATGAAGCCTACGCCGACCGCGACCGACAGGTTGTAGCCCAGCGCATACAAGAGCCAGAAACCACCCACCAGCGCGAACGGGATTGCGCCCAGCACGATGAGCGGTTGCATAAAATTGCGGAAGCTCAGATAGAGCAGCAGCAGAATGATGGCGAGCGTAAGCGGAATCATGTACTGGAGCCGCTGCTTTGCGCGCACCATATATTCGTACTGCCCCGACCAGGCGAGCGCATACCCGGCGGGCAGCGTCACCTGCTGCGCCACCCTGCGCTGCGCGTCACTGACGTAGGAGCCGAGATCGCGGCCTTCGATATACACATAGACGACGCCGGTGAGGAGTGCGTTTTCGCTGCGGATCATGTCGGGGCCGTTGGTGATTTCGATGCGCGCGACATCGCCGAGCGGAATCTGCGCGCCGCTGCGCGTGATGAGCGGCAGACGGCGCAGTTGCTCCACTGAGTCGCGCGCCTGCTGCGGATAACGCAGGTTGATCGGATAACGCTCGCGCCCTTCCACGCTTTCGCCGACGTTGGCGCCGCCCACCGCGCCGCTGATGACCTCCTGCACGTCGGCGATGCTGAGGCCGTAGCGCGCCGCCGCGCGCCGGTCGATGTCGAGCGTGATGTAGCGCGCGCCGATGACGCGCTCGGCATAGGCGGAACGGGTGCCGGGAACCGTGCGCAGCGCCTGTTCGACGCGCTGGCCGAGTTCGTCTATCACCTTCAGGTCCGGCCCGCTGATCTTGATGCCGACCGGGGTCTTGATGCCGGTGGCGAGCATGTCGATACGCGTCTTGATCGGCATCACCCACACGTTGGCGACACCGGGAAATTGCACCACGCTGTCGAGTTCCTGTTTCAGCTTTTCCAGCGTCATGCCCGCGCGCCATTCGCTCTTCGGTTTGAACTGGATGATGGTTTCGAGCATGGTGAGCGGCGCGGGGTCGGTCGCGCTGTCGGCGCGCCCCACCTTGCCGAACACGCTCTTCACCTCGGGCACCGTTTTGATGAGCTTGTCGCTCTGCTGCAAAAATTCCTGCGCCTTGCCGATGGAGACGCCCGGCATCAGCGTCGGCATGTACATCAGATCGCCTTCGTCGAGATCGGGCATGAATTCGGAGCCCATGCGCGCAAGCGGATAAAACAGCGTAAGCACCAGCAGCAGCGCCGCCGTCACGGTGATTTTCGGCTTGTGCAGCACGGCGTGAAGCGCGGGTTGGTACAGCGCCATCAACACACGCACCACGGGGTTGCGCCCTTCCGGCGCGATATTGCCACGGATGAAGTAGCCCATGAGCACCGGCACCAGCGTGATGGAAAGCCCGGCGGCGGCGGCCATGGCGTAGGTCTTGGTGTAGGCGAGCGGCGCGAACAAACGTCCTTCCTGCCCTTCGAGCGTGAACACCGGCAGAAAACTGAGCGTAATGATGAGCAGCGCGAAGAACAGCGGCGGACCGACTTCGATGGCCGCGTTTTGTATGATGAGCCAGCGGTCGTGGCCTGAATTCCCTGCGCGCTCCAGATGTTTGTGCGCGTTCTCGACCATCACGATGGCGGCGTCCACCATCGCACCGATGGCGATGGCAATGCCGCCGAGCGACATGATGTTGGCGTTCACGCCCTGGTAATACATGACGATGAACGCTGCGAGGATGCCGAGCGGCAGGCTCACCAGCGCCACCAGGGCCGAACGCAGATGAAACAGAAACAACACACACACCAGCGCCACCACAATAAACTCTTCCACCAGCTTTTCCTGCAGATGCGCGACCGCGCGCAGGATAAGGCTGGAGCGGTCATACGTCTCCACGATCTCCACGCCCGCGGGCAGAGATTTTTTCAGTTCTTCGAGCTTCGCCTTCACGGCGCGGATGGTGGTGAGCGCATTCTTGCCGGAGCGCAGCACCACTATGCCGCCGACCACTTCGCCTGCGCCGTTCAATTCCGCGATACCCTGCCGCAATTGCGGCCCGAGGCGTATCTCCGCGACATCTTCCAGCAGCAGCGGCGTGCCGCTGGCGCTGACGCCCACCGGAACCGCACGCAGGTCGTCCAGCCGCGAGATGTAGCCCTTGGCGCGCACCAGATATTCGGCCTCGGCCATTTCGATCACGGAACCGCCGGTCTCCTGATTGGGGCGTTCAATCGCTGCGCGCAGCGTATTCAGGGAAAGGTTGTAAGCGCGCAAGCGGATCGGGTCGGCCACCACCTGATATTGCTTCACCATGCCGCCCAGCGTTGCCACCTCGGCCACGCCCGGCACTGCGCGCAACTGGGATTTCAGAAACCAGTCTTGCAGGCTGCGCAGTTGCGCAAGGTCATGTGTGCCGCTGCGATCCACCAGCGCGTATTCGTACACCCAGCCCACACCGGTGGCATCGGGCCCGAGTGCGGGCGTCGCCTGGCGCGGCAGTCTGGCCGCGGCCTGGTTGAGATATTCCAGCACGCGCGAGCGTGCCCAGTACGGATCGGTGCCGTCTTCGAACAGCACATACACGTACGAGTCGCCGAAGAACGAATAGCCGCGCACCGTCACCGCGCCCGGCACCGCGAGCAGCGTGGTGGTGAGCGGATAGGTGACCTGATCCTCCACCACTTGCGGCGCCTGGCCGGGATAAGAGGTCTTGATGATGACCTGCACGTCGGACAGGTCGGGAATGGCATCGAGCGGCGTGTGGCTCGCGGCATACACGCCGAAGCCGCTGAGCAGTACGGCGCACAGCAACACCAATATGCGATTGCGCAGCGACCATCTTATGATGGCGGCGATCATGGCGCCTCCTGATTTTTAACAGCGCCGTCCGGTGCGCTCAGGCGTTGCAGGCCGGCCTTGAGGCTGGTTTCCGAATCAATCAGAAACTGGCCGGAGGTGACGACCTGTTCGCCTTCCCTCAGCCCCGCGACAATCTCCACGCGCTCGCCCGACTCCATGCCCGCGCGCACTGCGCGCGGCGCGAATTTTCCCTCACCGAGCGCGACGATCACGCGTGCGCCGTCACCGGTCTGAATCAGCGCCTCGCGCGGAATGCTGAGCACCGCGCGGGGTGCGCCGGTGCCGATGCGCACACTCGCGTACATATTGGGTTTGAGCAGCGCAGCGGGATTGTCGAAACGCAGCCGTACCTTGAGCGTGCGCGTGGCGGAATCAATGCCGGGATAAATATAGTCCACGCTGCCCTGCCAAGTCTTTCCGGGGATGGCGGCGAAATTCGCTGCGGCCTCCGCGCCCGGCTGCACCTGTGCAGCATCCGATCCGAACACGTCCGCGAGCACCCACACGCTGGACAGATCGGCCAGCACTACTGTCTCCGTCGCGGGCTCCACATACGCACCGGGGCGAACGGCCAAGGCTTGCACCACTCCGTCTTCCTGTGCGTAAACGCCTGTCAGGCGCGGCACGCGGCGCGTCTTCTCCAGCGCCGCAATCTGCGCCTCGCCAACACCGAGCGCCGCGAGCCGCTGCCGTGCGGCCTGTTGCAGCGGCGCATTATCCATCGCCAGCATGGCCAGATATTCCTGCTGCGCGTTCACCAGCCTGGGCGCATACAGCTCAAACAGCAGGTCGCCCTTGCGTACCTGCTGGCCCACGAAATTCACATGCAGACTTTCCACCCAGCCTTCCGTACGCACCTGCACGCGGCGGATTTTATTTTCGTCCACGCTGACGTAACCGACGCTGTCGATGATGCGCTTGAGCGCACCGCGCTCGACGCGCGCCGTGCGCACGCCCATATTCTGAATCATCTGCGGCGCGATGCTGACGGCGCCCGCCTCCCCCATCGGCGGCGGCGCGGCATCGTCCGCATACACCGGGATATAATCCATGCCCATCTCATCCTTGAGTGGCTTGGCGGACGTGACCGCCGGATTCATCGGGTGCCGATAAAGCAGGATTTTCTTTTCGGCGTGCGCAGGGGTCGTTGCGGACGTGTCTACATGGCGCTGGAGCGTAATACCGATCAACACGCCCGCAATCAGCAACGCGGCGCTGGCAGCCGCATAGCGGAATACTTTATTCACGACGCCTCTCCCGCGAAATACAACAGGTCGGCCTGCGCCTTGGCATGATCGACGCGCACGCGTAGCGCCTGCAGCCGCACCTCCTGTCCGGTGAGTTGCGCGCGCATCACGCTGGCGAAGTCCGCGCTGTTATTCTGATAGGCCTTGAGCGCAAGCTCTGCATTCTGCGCCGCCTGCGGCACGATTTCCTTGTCATACGCCACAAGACGCTTGCCCAGCCCCGTCCACGCGGCATACCCGGACTCCAACCGGTGCAGCAATTCGCGGCGCTGATCATCGCGCGCATAACGCGCGGCGGAGGCCTGCTGCTCGCTTGCGGCGAGACGGCGATCTTGACGCTTGTCGGCGAAGATAGGCAGCTCCAGCGTGACGCCCGCCGAAATATAATCAGTGCGACCGCCGCCGCGTGCACCATAGCCTACATCCACTTCCCAACCGGGCCGGTACTGCTCGCGCGCCATGCTCACCTCGCTGCCGCTCGCACGCACCTTGGCCGCCTCCGCCGCCATGAGCGGATGCTCGTCGAGGTGCGCCTCGATCACGGCGCGTTCGACGGGGAGCGCAAGCGGCGAAAATTCCTCCGCCAGCGTGCGTGGCGTATGGGGCTGACCCAGCCAGCGCATCAAATCGGCGCGCGCCGTATCGTGCGCGGCTTCCGTGGCCGTGATGCGCTCCTTGAGTTGGCGCAGCTCCAGTTCCGCATTCAACAAATCCTGCGCGCCGGTGAGGCCGGTGCTGTATTGCGTGCGGGTTATCTGCAGAAGCTGGCTGAGCAGCGTGTGACTCGCGCGCAGGATATCCACCGCACGCGCCTGATAATACGTCTCGAACCAACTGCCGCGCACGGAGTTCAGCAGGCGGCGTGTCTGCTCGTGCGCACGCGCGGTTTCGGCCTCGGCCAGCGCAGTGGTCTGCGCGGCACGATGCTTCAGTGTCGCGCCGGGCGGTATGGCCTGCCGGACGCCGACGCTCAATTGTGTGAAATCGTCCTGCGTGAAGCTCGGGGAAGAAGCGGGGATATCCTGCACACCAAGGCTGATCTTCGGATCGGGCAGTTGCGCATCGGCCACCGCCTGCTCGGCGTAGGCTGCCGACAGCGCATCGTAACGGCGCGTCAGCGGATCGCTCTCCAGCGCAAGCTGTTCGGCCTCGCGCAGCGTGAGCGGGGCTTCATTCGCCCGCACCACGGGCGGCAACAGCAGATACAGCAGTATAAACAGGCCACAGACGGGCCGGGATACAGCACGCATAATCGTCCTCCTGAAAAATCCTTTGGAAATCCCATCGCTTTGTGCCCGCAGCAAGTGCGGGGGATGGGCTAGACTTTTGGAGTGACGATCAAATACGCAGGCTGCCGAACCTCAGCAAAGGGGAAGGTGCGACGTAGTCAGGCGGGGTGGAAACAACTGCGGCCGGTGGGTACGGCGGGGCGTGCCACGACAACAGTATCGGCAACGCCGGCGTGACGGACGTCACACCGGCAGGATTCATTTGCTGCCGGTCATCCATGGCGGCGCAGCTCGCCATTGTGATGCCATCCGCCTGCGCGGTGACGCCGGAGTCCGGCGCCGGACACTGCACACAGTCTTGCGGCATGCTCATCGCGCACGGTTGCGCCATTGCGCACGGCTGGAGTGCGAGCATGAGCCAGGCAGCAGTCAGCAACGTGAGCATGGCGCGCGCTACCGGACGCAACCGGTGACGGAAAGATGCGCGCATGCTGCAGGAAGATGTGTACACGGCAGTTACCCTACACCGCATGAACACACCGGTCAACTCGCGGGCAGAGTCGGGGCTATCAGGCACTGGCCCAGCGAGCCCGCCGCGCACACGCTGCCGTCGAACCAGATGGCGCGGTCGAATTTTGCGTTGGCAATCTCCGCGCCGCCGAGATTGGCGCCGCTGAGATCGGCGTAGGATAAATCCGCGCCTTGCAGGTTGGCCGACGACAGGTCGGCATTACGCAGATCCGCGCCGGTGAGTGTGGCGCGCTCCAGATTGGCGTAGCTCAGATTGGCGAGACTCAGGTTGCTGTAGGCGAGATCGCTGCCGGCGAGTTTCGCGCCGCGCAGGTTGGCGCCGGTGAGCCTGGTGTTGCGCAATTTTCCATTGCTCAAATCCTGCCCTGCGAGTTGCATGCCTTCCAGCGCGCAGTTGTTCCAGTTGACCTGCGGCTGCGGCGGCGCGATGCAGATCACCTGCGTGGGTACTTCCCCGCGCGGGAGAAGATACATCAGCACGCCCACAATACAGGCCAGCGCCAGCACCAGCAGCACCTGCCTGAATTGGCGCTCGCGCTGCGGGCTGAGGCGCTTGTGCGCATGATAGCTGAGCAGCCGATGATGAACTTGCTCGCCGGGCTCCACGTCACGACGCTCGATGCCGCTGCGTTTGTCACGGTGGAGTTTTTCGAGCGCCGCACTTTGTAACGTACGGCGATCAAGTCCGCGGCGCTCATCTTCCCAGCGGCGCGCTGCAAACACGCGCGCGACGCGCGCGCCTTCATCCACGCCCGGCCGCATGGCATCGGGCATAAGCTCCCATACGCTGTCGGCACGGCGCCACGTTTCCCGATCCGTACTCAGCTCATCTTCGCCGCGAACACGGCCCAGCAGGAGATGCCGGGTGATGAGACCAGCGGGAAAAGGACCGCGTATCTCATTGTCGCGGCGGGTATACCACAGGTGTTTGGGTTGCATCACTTGGTTCTCATGCTTAACCACTCTTTTAACTCTTTATATACTTCAAGAATAGTGCCAAAATCGGGGCATTGCATGGCTCCAAGGACGGAGCGAGGCAGAGGACAAGTCAAACTACAATGCAGATCACCAGTCCCACACCACTTACACCCACCTTCACACTTGTGAGCAGTGCCTCGGTCTTGAGGTCCTGGCAGGTAGGTGAGATTCTGCAGGCAACGGTCATAGACGTCGCCCCGGGGGGTATCGTAACGCTACGCATCGGCGCTGCCGCGCTCACGGGATCGGCGCCGTTCCCGCTACAGCGGGGGCAGTCGCTCCCGCTGCAGGTGGTCGAGATGGGTGCGCAACCGGTGCTGAAGCTGGTCGATGCATCCGCCACCGGCACCCATACGGAACAGGTGGCCGTTGCGCTGCGCGAAAATCTTCCGCGCCAGGCGCCGCTGCCGCCGCTCTTCGCCAGACTTGCCCCGCTTGCCCAACCCCAGGTGCAGCCTGCGGCTGACATGACGCGCCCGCTGCTGGATCAGATTACGCAACTGCTCAACCGGCTGGCACAGAGTGAGGGCATTGCCACGGGAGCCGGTCTGCGCCGTGCGCTGAACGACTCCGGTGTGTTGCTGGAGGCCAAGCTGGCAACACCCGGCGCCCAGCCGCTACAGTTTTCTTCCGACATCAAAGCCGGATTGCTGCAACTGCGTGGCGCCCTCCTCGCCACACCCCCGCCCGCTTCGACGCCGCCGGAATCAACCGTGGGCGGCGTGAGTGCCGCGCCGCCGCCGTTGCGCGGTGCGCCATTGCAGGCGCAACCCGCCGCAACGGCGCAAACTGCGCCGGACATGCCGCTCACCACACTGGCGCAACTGATACCCCATATAGATGCCGCGCTCGCGCGCATTCAATTGAGCCAGATCGCCTCGCTGCCTGTGCCGGAGGATAAAAGACCGGCGTGGATGTTTGAACTCCCCGTGCGCCACGGCGAGTTGGTGAATGTGTTCCACATACGCATCGAGGCGCCTGATCCGGAGAAGCATCACGGCAATGCGCCTCATGCCGTCCGTGCGCGCTGGAGCATCGAACTGGCGTTCGACCTGGAGCGGCTGGGGCCGGTGCATGCCCGGGTCAGCGTGCAGCAGGCTCACGTCTCGGTGTCGCTGTGGGCGGAGCGCACTGAAGCCGTCACCCTGTTTAACCGGCAGCTCGATACATTGCGCGCGAAGTTGCAACACGACGGCCTTGAGGTAGACAGCCTGGTGTGTCTGCCGGGGGCGCCGCCCGCCAAAAGCGGCACTGGCAATGCTTCTCGTCGCTTGCTGAGCCTGAAGGCATGAAGAAAAGATCCGACGCCCCGCCCCCCCGCGCCATCGCGCTGCGTTACGATGGCAAGACAGCACCGCGCGTCACGGCCAAGGGCACCGGTGAAGTGGCCGACAACATTCTGGCCGTGGCCAGGGAGCACGGCATCCCGCTGTATGAAAATGCCCCTCTGGCGGCGCTGCTTGCGCGCCTCGATCTGGGCGCCGAAATACCGGCGGCGCTCTATACCGCAGTGGCGGAGGTGATCGCGTTTGCCTACCAGGTCAGCGGTAAAGCGCCACCTGACGCCAGCGGAAAGTCTTGAAGTTGTGACCTTAAAGAATGAGCGGAAAACGCCGCTAAGACCCTTGGCACCAAGGAAACTTTTCCGCATACCCATGAAGAAAAACAATACGCACTCATGACCTCGCGCCCTTCGGACAAACCCGGCACATCCCGCCCGCATATCTCCGCCTCTGCGCGCGAGATGGAAAGGCGCGAACGGCTGCGCACCATGCGCATCCTGATTGTGCACCATGACCTGAAGCAGCTGGCACACATCCTGTTACTTCTGGAACAACAGGGATTTTCCAACCTCGTCCTGGCCAGCAGGCATGAGGAGGCGCTGCAATATGTGCACCCTGCTTCAGGGGCAGAGGCTGGCGCGTTCGATGCGATCCTGCTGGATGCTGCCCTTCCGGACAATGACAGCTATCGCACATGCCGTGAATTGCGGCGCCGCGCCGGTGCCGTCGTACCGGTCATCATGCTGGGCGGCGACGACACCCGCGCCATTGAACAACAGTGTTACGAGGCCGGTGCCACGGATATCTGGCCGGTCATGGACAAGGGCCCTGGACTGGCACACTGCCTCACACTGACGCTGCTCCTGAAGCTGGAACGCGACCTCTGCAAACAACGTGACCAGCAGCTGAAGCACGAGCGCACCGAACGCAAGGCCGTTGAGGCGCGGCTGCAATATCTGGTGGCGCATGACGAGCTTACCGGACTGTATAACCGCCGGCGTCTGGAACAGATGCTGGAACTTGCCCTGATTAACGCACAACATAACCAGCGCGCGAGCGCGCTGCTTTATCTCGACATGGATCAATTCCGGCTGGTCAATGATGTTGCCGGGCACACGGCCGGCGACCGGCTGCTGGTCGAGGTCACGCAGATCCTGCGCCGCCACATCAAGCCCACGGATATCCTCGCGCGCATCGGGGCGGATGAATTTCTATTGCTGGTTGAGGGCCTCAACACCGAACAGGCGCTCGAACAGGCCGAGGCCCTGCGTCATGCCGTAGATGGATTCATGTTCGAAACCAGCGTCAAAACCTATCACGTCAGCTTGAGCATCGGCATTGCGCTCATTGAGCCGCACGAAACCATCACCGTAGATGAAGCCCTGGCGCGCGCCGACCAGGCATGCTATGTGGCCAAGACACTGGGCCGCAATCGCATACATTTTTTCAGCCGCGACGACAGTGTCATGCATCTCCTGCAAAGCGATGCCTACTGGGCACCGAAAATCCGCCATGCGCTGGCGCATGACATGCTATGCCTGGTATTCCAGCCGGTGATCAGCGCCAATGACGGCGTGGTACGCCACTACGAGGCGCTTGTCCGCCTGGTCGGCGACGACGGCGAGCTGATCACGCCCAATTTCTTTATCCCGGTGGCCGAGCGCACCGGATTGATACATGAGATCGACCTGTGGGTGGTAAAACACGCCATCCATATGCTCGCGTCGCTGGCCGTGCACCAGAGCGATCTGGTCATCAACATCAACCTGTCTACCCAGGTATTGCAACACGCGGCATTGCTGCCGCTGGTGCGCGATACGCTGCAAGCTACCGGGGTGGAGGCGCGGCGCATCACCTTTGAGATTACCGAAACCGCCGCCATCGCCAGCCTCACGCAGACACGCAAGATGATTGATCAACTGCGTGCGTTGGGTTGCTGTTTCGCGCTGGATGATTTCGGTGCAGGCTTCAATTCCTACAACTATCTGAAGCACTTCCCGGTGGACTATCTCAAGATCGACGGAACCTTCATCACCAACCTGATCTCCGACCCGGTCGATCAGGCGCTGGTGAGATCGATGATCGCGATTGCCCACACCCTGGGCAAGAAAACCGTGGCGGAATTTGTCGAAAACGCCGAAACGCTGGCGTTACTCAAGGATTACAGGATCGATTACGCGCAGGGCTACCATCTGGGCAGGCCCGAGCGCCATCTGCTTCAATAACCAAAATGTAGGGTGCGTTCCACGCACCCTACATAATTACGCGCAGCGCGCCTCTCCGGTAATCGCGGCGTTGCGGTGCAGCATCATTATCAACTCGGCCTCGCCGCGTGCCAATCCGCAGGTCGAGACCAACTCCTCCACGTCCGCGCCCTTGCGCACCATGCGGATGGCGGGCTCGTAGGTCTGCCGGACCGGATCGCGCAGCTCGAGCTGATTCTGCCGCCCGGACAGATGCTGCACCTGCTGCTCAAGATGAGCCAGACAGGTGGTCAGCGCCGCCATATTTGCGCGCAACGCCTCGCATTCCGCCTGGGCCGCCTGCAATGCGTGGCCAGCGGCGCTGATCCGGGCATGCTTTGCGACAGCTGCGACCCTGACTGCGGAGATAAGCCGCAACAGTAACCAGCCGCAGAGCAGCAGGAGAATCGCAAATTCCGCGCCTCTAACTGAGGTGTCCGTCAAGATATCCACCATATCCATACCTTACTCAGGAGACACCAAGTAAGGATACACTGCGTACCAAGTGTCTCCTGAGTAACAACCCTGTTAACTCTACCCCCACCCTGTCCCGCCCCCTAAACAGGGGGCGGGAACGTGGCGGAGAGTCTAGCCTTAATAATGAATCCATGAGTATCCTCGTCTCGTGCGTTGTACTTGTCTGTATACGTATTCAGGCGTATTCATCAATATGCGGCTCGCCGTCGTCATCCGGCGCCGGGGCGACGGGCTGCGCCTTGTCGTGTGGCGGCGGTGGCGGTGCGCGTCTGCGCTCGGCATTGCCGTCCTGCGGGCGCACGGGCCGCACCATGGGTGATGGATGTATATCGCCGACGTCGCTCACGTCATCGCGCGCACCCTCCCTAGAGCGCGACCATCTCCTTCCATTCTTCCGTAGAGAGAAATTTGTTGAGATCGACCAGGATGAGCAACTCATCTTTGCGGCTCGACACACCCTGAATGAATTTTGCGCTGTCATCGTTGCCGACGTTAGGCGCGGTTTCAATCTCGGAGGCGCGCAGATCGACCACCTCGGCCACACTGTCTACCAGTATGCCCACCACCTGCTTGTTCACCTCGATAATCACGATGCGCGTGCTGTCATCCATGTCTCGCGGCATGAGGCCGAAGCGTTTGCGCGTATCGATCACCGTCACTACGTTACCGCGCAAATTGATGATGCCGAGCACGTAGTCGGGCGAACCCGGCACCGGGGCAACCTCGGTGACACGCAGTACCTCCTGCACCTGCATGACATTGATGCCATAGGTTTCGTTGTCTAAGCGGAATGTCACCCATTGTATGATCGGGTCTCTGGCGGCCTGCGCGGCATGGCTCATGGCGTTGTCCTCATATCGGTTTTAAAAGGCTGTGCCTACACTTCTTCATCGGTATCAATAAAATTGACGTGGTTTCCCTGCTGCATGGATAAAAGCACGAAGCATGCCAAATCAACTGGAATTCCTCCCTGAACTGACACCCCCCCCTTTCAATTCGGCGGCAAAGGCGCGCGTGTCGAGCAGCGCACACAGGTGTTCCGTTACCGTGCCGGCGACCCAGGGCCGCTCCGCGCGGGTAGCGCGCCAGCGCACCTCGCCGGGCGCAAGCGTGAGCACCTCGGCAATGGTCTCACAGGCCATGCCCCACTCCCCCCCGCCCATCAACACGACATGGCGCAGGCCCGTTTCCGCCCGGCGCGGTAACCGACGCTGTAAAGGGCGATGCTGTTCCGGCGCCATCAGATATCCGGTGTCGATAATCTTGACGTGCCGGCCCAGATGCGTCGTGACACCGAGAAAAAACGGGGTATGGCCGGGCAGGGGCGTGATGCACTCGGGCCACGGCAGCACGCCGTTCAGTTCCGCCAGCGGTACGGCCAGCGTGAGTCCCGCGACCCTGAACAGCAGCACTTGAAACGGCGTATCGGCCGCTGGCGTACCCGCTTCTAAAGGTGGGGCTGGCGCCGCC
>JAURVQ010000103.1 GCA_030655395.1 Gammaproteobacteria bacterium
TGTACACTCCGGTTCCTGCGCTCCGCCGCCCCCGCCTGAAAGCCGCTCGCTACGATTTCTGACGCTATGTATTCCGGCAATCGATCAATAAAAAACCCGCCTAGGCGGGTTTTTTATTGGCTGCAGGAAAGGAAGCCGGTCTATTTAATCTTGGCTTCCTTGTAGACGACGTGCTTGCGCACCACGGGATCGTATTTCTTGATCTCCATCTTCTCCGGCATGGTGCGCCGGTTCTTGGTGGTGGTGTAGTAGTGGCCGGTGTCGGCACTGGAAACGAGCTTGATTTTTTCACGCATGGCTTAACCCCTCAAACCTTTTCGCCGCGGCTGCGCATGTCTGCGAGCACGTGGTCGATGCCGAGCTTATCGATGATGCGCATACCCTTGGTGGTGAGGCGCAGGCGTATCCAGCACCGCTCACTCTCCACCCAGAAACGATGGTGGCGCAGATTGGGCAGGAAGCGCCGCTTGGTTCTGTTGTTGGCGTGCGACACGTTGTTGCCCGCCATGGGGCGCTTACCGGTAACTTGACAGACTCTGGCCATGGTGAAATCCCTTAAACAATCTCTTGCAAGCCGCCAATTCTAGCAAAAACAGGGGCCCAGCAGCAAGGACTATAGGCTTAAGGGCGCTCTTTATAGTAGTCCGCGCTCGGCCAGTGACACCGCGCGCCCGTCGCCGATGATGAAGTGATCCAGCAGCCGGATGTCGATGAGCGCCAGTGCTGCCTTCAGCCGCTGAGTGATGTGGCGGTCGGCCTCGCTCGGTTCGGCCACCCCGGAGGGGTGATTGTGCGCCAGGATCACGGCGGCGGCATTATGGGCGAGCGCCCGTTTTACTACCTCGCGCGGGTGTACGCTGGCGCCGTCGATGGTGCCGTGGAACAGCTCGTCGAAGGCGATGACGCGGTGGCGCTGATCCAGAAACAGGCAGCCGAAGACCTCGTGGCGGTAGGCGCGCAGGTGGGCGGTGAGGAAGTTGCGGGTGGCGTCGGGGTGGGACAAGGCATCGCCGCGCGCAAGTTGCTCGCCGAGGTGCCGCCGCGCCATTTCCAGTATGGCCTGGAGCTGGGTAGATTTGGCCGGCCCCAGCCCCGCGCTGGAGCAGAGGTATTCATGGTCCGCTTCCAGCAAGGCACGCAGGCTGCCGAACTGCTGCAGCAGATCACGCCCCAGATCCACCGCCGTTTTGCCGCGCACCCCGGTGCGCAGGAAAATGGCGAGCAATTCGGCGTCGGAGAGTGCGTCCGGGCCACGCGCCAGCAGCTTTTCGCGCGGACGCTCCTCTTCCGGCCAGTCGGTGATCGCCATGAGGAATCCCTTATTTCATGATAGTTGAGGTAAACTTTAGCCTACCATGCAGTCACTTACCAACAAACGCATTCTGCTCGGCATCACCGGCGGCATCGCGGCGTACAAAAGCGCCGACCTCACGCGCCGGTTGCGCGAAGCGGGTGCCGACGTGCGCGTGGTGATGACGCGCGCGGCCACGGAATTCATCACTCCGCTGACCTTGCAGGCCTTGTCCGGGCATGAGGTACGCCTCGATATTTTTGATCCGCACGCCGAAGCGGCGATGGGGCACATCGAGCTTGCGCGCTGGGCCGATGCGGTGCTTATTGCACCGACGAGCGCCGATTTTATGGCCAGGCTGGCGCACGGGCGCGCCGACGACCTGCTCAGCACCCTGTGCCTGGCGACGGCCGCGCCGCTGGCGCTCGCGCCGGCGATGAACCGGCAGATGTGGCTGAACCAAGCGACACAGGCGAACAAGAACATTCTGGAGCAGCGCGGCATACGCCTGTTCGGGCCCGGCGAAGGTTCTCAGGCCTGTGGAGAAATCGGCCCGGGACGCATGCTGGAGCCTGTGGACATCGTGCCTCTCGTGGCCGCCCTGTTCGAGGTCGGCCTGCTTTCCGGCCTGCGCGTGCTGGTGAGCGCCGGTCCCACGCGCGAGGCGCTGGACCCCGTGCGTTATATCAGCAATCGCAGTTCGGGCAAGATGGGCTACGCGCTGGCCGAGGCCGCCGCCGAGGCGGGCGCGCAGGTGACGCTGGTGAGCGGCCCCGTGGCGCTCGCTACGCCGGGGCGCGTGGCGCGCGTGGACGTGACAAGCGCAAAGGAAATGCACGAGGCGGTGCTGGCGCGCGCGCCGCAGCATGACATCTTCATCAGCGCCGCCGCAGTGGCCGATTATCACGCAGCAGAGAGCGCTCCCCGCAAAATGAAAAAGACGCAGGGAAAGCTTGCGCTTGCACTGCTGCGCAATCCGGACATTCTGGAAGACGTTGCGGCACTGCCGCAGGCGCCGTTTACCGTGGGCTTTGCCGCCGAGACGGAGAACCTTGAGCTTAACGCTCAAGCCAAGCGCGCCGCGAAAAAACTCGATATGATCGCCGCCAACTGGGTGAATCAACCGGGCTTGGGTTTCGACAGCGACGAAAACGAACTCAAACTGTTTTGGGAGGGCGGCGGCAGGCTGTTGCCGCGCGCATCGAAGGCCCGGCTGGCGCGCGAACTCATCGCCATCATCGCAGAGAAATATCATGCAAAGCATACAACTCAAAATTCTTGATGCGCGCCTCGGCAATGAATTTCCGCTGCCCGCGTACGCCACGGACGGCTCTGCGGGCATCGACTTGCGCGCCTGTCTGGACAGCCCGCTGGTCATCAAGCCGGGCGAGACCCACCTGATCCCGACCGGCATGGCGATGCACATCGCCGACGCCGCACTCGCCGCGGTACTGTTGCCGCGCTCCGGCCTTGGCCACAAGCACGGCATCGTGCTCGGCAACCTGGTCGGCCTGATCGACTCGGATTATCAGGGTCAGGTGCTGGTCTCGTGCTGGAACCGCAGCAGCGAGCCTTTCACCATCAACGCGGGCGAACGCATCGCGCAGATGGTGTTCGTGCCCGTGGTGCGCGCACAGTTTGAAGTGGTGAGTGAATTCAATGAGACTCAGCGCGGCGCGGGCGGTTTTGGGCATTCAGGACGACAGTGACAAGTTACAAGTAGCAAGTAGCAAGGGGAAATACGGTGGAAATTCCGGCGACTATTTTCAAGGCCTACGACATACGCGGCATCGTCGGTAAGACGCTGACTGCCGAAATCGTTTTTGAAATAGGCCGCGCCATTGGCAGCGAGGCTATCGCGCGCAAACAAGACACCGTGGTGATAGGGCGCGACGGGCGTCTGTCTGGCCCGGAGTTTGCGAAATCCTTGGGTGGCGGACTGCGTGCGGCAGGTGTGAACGTGATTGACATCGGCATGGTGCCGACGCCGGTGCTGTATTTCGCCACGCATCATCTCAATACCGGGTCCGGCGTTGCGATCACCGGCAGCCACAATCCGCCCGACTACAACGGCCTCAAAATCATGCTGGGCGGGGAGACGTTGTCCGGCCCGGCCATCACCGCGCTGCGCACGCGCATTGTCGAAGGCAAGCTGGCAAACGGCGCGGGCACGGTGAAGTCCGTGGACGTGGTGCCGGATTACATCGCGCGCATTAGTTCGGATGTGAAACTAAAAAAACCGTTGCGCCTGGTGGTGGATTGCGGCAACGGTGTCGCGGGCGCGCTCGCGCCGCGTGTGTTGCGTGCGCTGGGTTGCGAAGTCAGTGAATTGTTTTGCGAGGTGGACGGTCACTTCCCCAATCATCATCCCGACCCAAGCCAGCCGGAGAATCTGCAGGACCTGATCCGCGCGGTGCAGGCGCAGCACGCCGACCTGGGGCTCGCCTTCGACGGTGACGGCGACCGTCTCGGCGTGGTGACGGCGGAAGGCAACATCATCTGGCCTGACCGGCAGATGATGCTGTACGCAAAGGATGTGCTGTCACGCAATCCGGGCGCGACGATTATTTATGACGTAAAATGCACGCGCAATCTGGCGCAGGTGATCGCGCAGCACGGCGGCATTCCGATGATGTGGAAGACGGGCCACTCGTTCATCAAGGCCAGGATGCAGGAGACCGCTGCGGCGCTTGCGGGCGAGATGAGCGGCCATATCTTTTTCAAGGAGCGCTGGTACGGTTTCGACGACGGCCTCTACACCGCCACGCGCCTGCTGGAGATACTGTCGCACGATGCACGCGCGCCGAGCGCCGTGTTCGCGGAATTGCCGGAGACCGTGAATACGCCGGAGCTGAAGCTGGAGATGAAGGAAGGCGAGCATTTTAAACTGATGGAGCGTTTGCAAAAGAGCGCGCAATTTCCGGGCGCGAAGCTCACCACGATAGACGGCATCCGCGCCGATTTTGACGACGGCTGGGGCCTGGCGCGGCCGTCCAACACCACGCCGACGGTGGTGATCCGCTTCGAGGCGGACAACGAGGCGGCGCTGGTGCGCATTCAGCAGCAATTTCGTGCCGCATTACTGACTCTGGAACCGAATTTGAAACTTCCGTTTTGATGGCATGACCATGAAGAATACCGCCAACGCAAATAACATTGCCCACGTGCTGACCGAGGCGCTGCCCTACATCCGGCGCTTTCAGGGCAAGACCATCGTCATCAAGTACGGCGGCAACGCCATGGTGGACGAAAAACTGAAGAGCAGCTTCGCGCGCGATGTGGTGTTGATGAAGCTGGTAGGCATCAATCCGGTGGTGGTGCACGGCGGCGGCCCGCAGATCGGCAAGCACCTGGAGAAGCTCGGTAAGCCGAGCCAGTTTGTGGACGGCCTGCGCGTGACCGACAGCGAGACCATGGACGTGGTCGAGATGGTGTTGGGCGGTCTCGTCAACAAGGAAATCGTGAATCTCATCAACCGTCACGGCGGCGCGGCGGTGGGGCTGTCGGGCAAGGACGGCGATCTGATTCGCGCGCGCAAGCTCCTGCTGACACGCAAGACGCCGGAGCTGGAAGTGCCCGAGATCATCGACATCGGCCATGTGGGTGAGGTGGCGAGCATCGACACGGCGGTGATTGATACGCTGGTCAGCGGCAATTTTATTCCGGTGATTGCGCCCGTGGGCGTGGGTGATGACGGCCAGTCCTACAATATCAACGCCGATCTGGTGGCGGGCAAGCTCGCCGAAACCCTGCGCGCCGAGAAACTGATGCTGCTCACCAATACACCGGGCGTGCTCGACAAGGCGGGCAAGCTGCTTGCGCGCCTGGATGCCAAACAGGTCGCGGCATTGATTGCCGACGGCACCATTCATGGCGGCATGCTGCCCAAGATACGTTGCGCGCTGGACGCGGTGCAGGCCGGTGTGGGCGCGGCGCACATCGTCGATGGCCGCGTGGAGCACGCCGTGCTGCTCGAACTCTTTACCGACGAAGGAGTGGGAACACTAATTCGGTCGTAAGTGCGTGATGAATCAAACCAGTTTGCAGGAATTTTTTTCCGGCACCGCAGCCCTCGCCCCACTGTGCACGCAAAACGGCTGGCCTGATCCAGCCAGTATGCGTATTGAATTGCTTGAGGAGGACGACAGGCAGGCGCTGTGCGCGGTGAGATTCGACGAGGTCATCATGGAAGGTTCCGGCTGCGAGGCCGGGCGTGTCGCCTGTTGGGGGCGCTTCCGTGTGCGGCTCGATGCGCGCGGCAGGGTGGTGAGGGCCGAACTTGAAACGGGCGGGAGAGAGTAGGCCTACTCTGTCACGGGCCGGTCTTTAGCTCACGGAAGCGTTGTATGTCGGCCTCGGCCTGACGCTGGATGGCGTCCTGTTCGGCCTGTTTGGTCTTGATGAAGGTGATGTATTTTTCATACTGTGCCTTGGATTCACGGATATCCTTTTGTAATTTCTCCGGCACGGGCTTGCCCCGCTGCTCAAATGTACCCGCCTGCTGCATGATGTCTTCCAGATGTTTCTTCAGGCTCTCACTGTAGCCCGTGTTCATGGTGATCTCGCCGCCGAGCACCGCAAGCTTCCGGTCGCGCACCTGGGTGATGTCGGTCTCGCTCGCATAGGTGTTGAGCAGCACCTTGTCGCGCGCGGCCAGTTCGTCGGTGCGGCGTTTTTCATCCGCACCCGCCTGCTGTTTGCGTTGCTCCTCGGCAAGCTGTTCTCCAGTTTTGACACCCTCGGTGGTCTTGATGGTGACGCCCTGCTGGTTGAGCTCCGTGTGGCCCTGCTGCGCGTATTCCGGCGGAATCTTGTCGCCATAATGCACCTCGCCCTTGTCGTCCACCCATTTGTAGAGCTTGCCTGAGGCCAATGCAGTGGACGAGAGGGCGGCTGCCGTGAACAGTATTAGAGCGAACAGCAGCAAAGTTCTTGGCACGGCGGATTTTCTCCAGTGCTGATGCAAGCTGCTTTGCAGACTACTTGCCCAGCCGGACCCGCGCGCGTTTGAGCGCGGCGCGCACCTGCACCGGCGCGGTGCCGCCCACATGGTTGCGCGCCGCGACGGAGCCTTCCACGGTGAGCACGGCAAATACGTCCTGGCCGATGACAGGGGAGTGCGCGCGCAACTCCTCCAGCGTGAGCTGCTCCAGCGTGCGGCCGCTGTCGATGCAGTGACGCACCACCTTGCCCACGACTTCGTGCGCATCACGAAACGCCACGCCCTTGCGCACCAGATAATCCGCAAGATCGGTGGCGGTGGAGTAGCCGCTGCGCGCCGCGTGCAGCATGGCCGCGCGATTGACGCGCAGGGCGGAGACCATGTCGGCGTACACGTGCAGCGAACCCTTCACCGTGTCCACGGTGTCGAACAGCGGCTCCTTGTCTTCCTGATTGTCCTTGTTGTAGGCGAGCGGCTGCGCCTTCATCAGCGTAAGCAGCGCCACCAGATGACCATTCACACGCCCCGTCTTGCCGCGCACCAGTTCCGGTACGTCGGGATTCTTTTTTTGCGGCATGATCGACGATCCGGTGCAAAAGGCGTCACCCAGATCGACGAAGCCGAACTGTGTGGACGACCACAGCACCAGTTCTTCGGAGCAGCGCGACAGGTGCGTCATGAGCAGCGCAGCGGCGCTGACGAATTCGATGATGAAGTCGCGGTCGCTTACCGCATCGAGCGAGTTCTCGCACGGGGCGTCGAAGCCGAGCAATTGGGCTGTGTAATTGCGGTCAATCGGATAGCTGGTGCCGGCCAGCGCCGCTGAACCGAGCGGCATGACGTTGACGCGCGCGCGGCACTCGCGCAGACGCGCGCCGTCGCGCGCCAGCATTTCAAACCAGGCGAGCAGGTGATGACCGAAGGTGACCGGCTGCGCGACTTGCAGATGGGTATAGCCGGGCATGATCGTTTCCGCCTCGCGCTCGGCGACGTCCAGTAATGCATTCTGCAGGCGGAGCAACTCAGCCAGTATCGCGTCGATTTCGTCACGCAGATACAGCCGCATGTCGGTCGCCACCTGATCGTTGCGCGAGCGACCGGTGTGCAGTTTCTTGCCCACCTCGCCGATGCGCTCGATGAGACGCGCCTCGATGTTCATGTGCACGTCTTCCAGCGCCACCGACCATTCGAATTTGCCCTGGGCAATGTCATGCTCAATCGCCTGCAGCCCGCCCACGATTTTCTCGCACTCGGCGGCGCTGAGCACGCCGACGTGCGCGAGCATGCGCGCGTGCGCCAGCGAGCCCGCGATGTCATGCTGGTAGAGGCGATGATCGAAGCCGACGGAGGCGGTGAAGGCCTCGACGAAGGCCTGGGTGGGTTCGGTGAAGCGGCCTGCCCAGGGCTTTTCGGTGGATGTGTTTTTGGCCATGTTCCTGCGCGCTGTTGCCGGATGCCGCATTATTATATGCTGTATTGGCAAGATTAGGGCACCTCTAAAAAGGAGTTCATTATTAAGGCCATAGCTATCCGAGACACGCTGTTTCTGCCTGACCTCTGCGGCGTGCGCATGGTGCTGGCGCTGATGGTAATCGCCGAGTTGCTTGCCCTGGTGCTGGCCTTGGGGGCGCTGGAGAGCGCTGACCGCTGGGCCGATCTCAGTGTGCTCTCGCTGTTTGTGCAGTGGGTGGCGCTCACCAGCGCCGCCGCGTTGTGCGCCAGCCGCCGCTGGCTTGCCCGCCTGTCCAACCGCTCCGCCGCGCTGTTGAGTTATCTGTTGTTGCTTGCGGTAACGGCATTGGTCAGTGAGGCGGCGTACTGGCTGCTGCGGAGCGATGTCGTCGGCGTTTCATTGCCTGCGTTCTGGCATCGTGATTTTCTGCTGCGCAGTCTCGCGGTGAGCGCGATCATAAGTGCGGTGGCATTGCGCTATTTTTATGTGCAGCATCAGTGGAAGAGCAACATCGAGTCGGAGTCCAGTGCACGCATCCAGGCGCTGCAGTCGCGTATCCGCCCGCATTTCCTGTTCAACAGCATGAACATCATCGCCAGTCTCACGCGCAGCCGTCCTGAGTTGGCGGAGGCGGCGGTGGAGAATCTCGCCGACCTGTTCCGCGCCAGTCTGGCCGATGCGCGTAACCGCGTGCCGCTGCATGAAGAGATCGGTATGGCGCGCAAGTACCTGCACATCGAGCAGTTGCGCCTGGGCGAACGCCTGCGCGTGGAGTGGGACATGGATGCGGTGGCGGAGGATGCGCTGGTGCCGGTGCTGACCTTGCAACCGCTGCTGGAAAACGCCGTCTATCACGGCATCGAGCCGCTGGCGGAGGGCGGCGTGATTTCCATTCAGGGCCGCGCCACGGACGGCGTTATCGAGATCACGCTCACCAACCCGGTGGCGCCGCAGGGTGCGCTGTTTCGTGCGCAGGGCAACCACATTGCAGTGGACAACGTGCGCGAGCGTCTTGTGGCCTACTACGGTGCGGATGCCAGTCTCATCGTTGCTGTGGCTGCTGAGCATAATGATTGGCGTTACAGCGTCAGCCTCCGCTTTCCCTATTTGCGCGCCGAGACATGAAAATTCTCATTGTCGATGACGAAGCCCTGGCGCGCGAACGTCTGCGCGGACTCGTCGCCGAACTCGGCGGCCACGAGGTGGTGGGCGAGGCGGCCAACGGCAAGGAGGCGCTGGCACGCGCTGCGGTGTTGCTGCCGGACGCGGTGCTGATGGACATCCGCATGCCGGAGCTGGACGGGCTGGAGGCTGCGCTGCACCTCGCCCTGCTGGACGAGCCGCCCGCCGTGATCTTCACCACCGCCTACGGCGATCATGCGCTCGCCGCCTTCGAGGCGCACGCCACGGATTATCTGCTGAAACCGATCCGCAAGGAGCAACTGGAACGCGCGCTCGGCAAGACGCGGCAGATGAACCGGGCGCAGCTTGCCGTGGTGCGCCGCGACAGCGGTGAGGCGCGCGCGCGCAGATACATCAGCGCTCATGCGCGCGGTACGATCCAGCTCATTCCGGTCGCCGACATCGTGTATTTCAAGGCCGACCAGAAATACGTCACGCTGCGCACCCCCGAGGGCGAGGTGCTGATCGAGGATGCACTCAAGACGCTGGAGGAGGAATTCGGCGAGCGCTTTATGCGCATCCACCGGAATGCGCTGGTGGCTGTGGCCTGCATGACTGCGCTGGAGAGGGACGCATCGGGTTTGTGCCTGGTACGCTTGCGCGGTATCGAAGAGCGGCTCGAAGTCAGCCGCCGCCATGTGGCGGAGCTGCGCCGGCGCATGAAGGCAGGTTGAGTGCGCATGTTCCGCAGGTAGTGTTTGCCTCGCGGCGGCGCAGGCCTTAGCATTAGTGCTTTGATTTTCAGGGAATACCATGCCAACGCAGACACTGCGCATTGCCACCCGCAAAAGCCCGCTCGCGCTGTGGCAGGCCGAACACGTGCGCGACCGCCTGCTCGCGGCCCATCCCGGACTGCAAGTGGAGCTGGTGCGCATGAGCACGCAGGGCGACAAGATTCTCGACACGCCGCTTTCCAAGGTGGGTGGCAAGGGATTGTTCGTGAAGGAACTGGAGCAGGCGCTGCTCGACGGCAGCGCCGATATCGCCGTACATTCGATGAAGGATGTGCCGATGGAATTTCCGGCGGGTCTGTGCCTGCCGGTGATCGGCGCGCGCGAAGACCCGCGCGATGCGTTTGTGTCCAACCGCCATGCCACGCTGGACGCGCTGCCGCAGGGCGCGCGCGTGGGCACGTCCAGCCTGCGGCGACAGTGTCAGTTGCAGGAGCGGCGTCCGGATTTGCACATCGTCAGTCTGCGCGGCAATGTGAACACGCGCCTCAGGAAGCTGGACGATGGCGAGTTCGATGCGGTGATACTCGCCGCCGCGGGACTGTTGCGTCTCGGCTTCGGCGCGCGCATCACACAGTTGCTGGAGCCGGAGGTGAGCCTGCCCGCCGTCGGTCAGGGCGCCATCGGCATCGAGTGCCGCACCAACGATGCGCGCGTACATGATCTCATTCGCGTGTTGAACGACGCCGAGACGCACGTCCGCGTGAGCGCCGAGCGCGCCATGAATCATCGCCTGCAGGGCGGCTGCCAGGTGCCGATCGCGGGCCATGCGCTGCTCGCCTCCGGCACACTCAGTCTGCGCGGTCTGGTGGGCCGGCCCGACGGCAGCGAGGTGGTGCGCGGCGAGGTCAGCGGCCCGCAGGCAGAGGCCGGGCCGCTCGGCATCGCGCTGGCCGATGATCTGCTCGCGCGCGGCGCGCGCGAGATTCTGCGCGATGTCTATGCCGACGAACGCTTTGCCGACGGCCACTGACGTATTAGCCGGTGTGACGGTGGTGGTGACGCGCCCGCGTCATCAGGCGGCGCGTCTGTGTCATCTGATCGAGGCGCGCGGCGGCCGCTCCGTACTGTTCCCCGTGCTGGAAATCATCGACGTTGAGGATATCGGCCCGGCGCGCGCATTGATCCAGCGTCTGGACGAATTCGATCTCGCTATTTTTGTGAGCGCCAATGCGGTGCACAAGGCCGCGCCGATGATGGCCGCGCGCGCGGGTTTTCCGGCGCGGCTGCGTGTGGCGGCCATCGGCAGGCGCACCGCCGAGGCATTGCAGGCGCATGGGCTGCGGGCCGATATTCAACCGCACGAGGGCTACACCAGCGAGGCCTTGCTCGCGCTGCCGGAGATGCAACACGTGCAGGGGAAAAATGTCGTGATCTTTCGCGGCGCAGGCGGGCGTGAATTGCTGGGCGAGGCCCTCACCCGGCGCGGCGCACAGGTGAGTTACGCCGAGGTCTACCGGCGCGTGCGGCCTGAGTACGAAAGTGCGGCGTTGGTGCGGGTATTGGGGGAAAATAAAAACATCATCATCGTTGTCACCAGCAACGAGGGCCTGCAGAATCTGTTCGAGATGGCGGGCGCGCAGGGACAGCCGTTATTGCGGCACACCCGGCTGGTGGTGATGAGCACGCGTAACGCCGAATTCGCGCGCAGTCTGGGTTTTGGCGCGGCAGTGGTGGCGGGGCAGGCGGGTGACGAAGGTCTGCTCGATGGCGTAATCACGGCGGCGCAGGGTAACGAAAGGTAGCTCATCATGAACGATCAGGACAACGCACAGACGCATAACGCCGGAGGCAGGCAACGCCTGTGGATTGCGCTGCCGGCCCTGCTGGTGGTGCTGAGTGCGGCGGCGGGAGCCTATGGCCTGTGGCGCGTGGGTCACCAGCAGGAGCGCCTTGCGGCTCAGGTGGAAAGGCTTCAGGACGGGATCCGACAAGAGGAGTCCACGACGCAGGCCTTGCGCGCACAGCAGCAGGTGATGCAGGGGGCGCTCGATAGCCTACGTGCCGAAGCGTATCGTGGCATGTCCGTGCGTGTGGCGGTCGAGGCCGATTCTCTGGTGCGCATCGCGCACTATCATCTTTCCTTTGCCTATGATATTCCCGGCGCTATCGATGCGCTTGCCGCCGCCGAGCAGCGCCTGCAGGAGGCCGATGATTTCCGGTTGCTGGCCGTTAGGACACAGATCACCGACACGCTGCGCACGCTGCGTGAGGTGAGGGTGCCGGATATTGCGCAACTGGCGCTGCAACTGAAGAACTGGCCGGAGCGTGTGGAGGAGCTTCCTGTCGCCCGTGCCGCAATGACGGCACCGCCGTCTGCGCCGCAGGCGGCTCATTGGAAAACCCTGTTGCAGGGCCTCTGGGCCGAACTGAAAACCCTGGTCTCGATACGCCACCGCGATGCAACGGTGGTGCCGCTGTTGCCGCCGACGCAACAGTATTTTCTGTATCAGAATCTGCGGCTGGAACTGGAGATGGCGCGGCTGAGTTTGCTGCGCCGTGATGCGCGCGCTTTCCACGCCAGTCTTGGCACGGCGCGCAACTGGATCAAGCGCTATTTTGATGTCCATGCCGAGGTGACTACGGAGCTGCTTGAGACACTGGATGCGCTTGAGCAAACCGATATCGCCCCGCCGCTGCCGGAGCTCTCCTCCCTGCGGGCGATGCTGCACGATGTGATCGAATCCGAAGCGGGCACGCACAGTAATGGAACGAAGCTACCATGAAGTTGCTCGTCACGATTATTCTTGTGCTGCTGCTCGCGGTGCTGCTGGCGCTGGTCGCGCAAACCGATCCCGGTTATGTGCTGCTGAGCCGTGGCCACTGGTCCGCCGAGAGCACCCTGGTGGCGTTTGTGGTGCTGCTGCTGGTGGCCTTTCTGCTGTTTTATTTGATGATCCGTTTCGTGATACGGGCCTGGCGTCTGCCGGAGCGCATCCGCGCCTGGCGCCGCGAGCGCCGCCGCATCAAGGCGCGCAACGCCCTCACGCGCGGGTTGATTCAACTGGAAGAAGGGGCGTGGCGCGAGGCGGAGGTCACGCTGCTCAAGTATGCGGAGCACAGCGATACGCCGCTGCTCAATTACCTCGCCGCCGCGCGCGCGGCGCAGCGTCTGGGCGCGCACGAGAGGCGCGACGATCATCTGCGTCTGGCGCATGCGAGCACGCCGCAGGCGGATGTCGCGGTGGGGCTGGTCCAGGCCGAACTCCAGCTCAGTCACCAGCAACTCGAACAGGCGCTGGCAACGCTCAATCACCTGCATGAGATCGCGCCCAGGCACGCCTATGTGCTGCGTTTGCTGATGCAGCTTAGCGTGGCGCTCGGTGACTGGGGGCAGTTGGTCAAGCTGATTCCAGAGCTGCGCAAGCGCAAGGTGATCACCACACACGAAGCCGATGAGCTGGAGATAAAAACCCATGGCGCGGTGCTGGAGATGGCCGCGCGCGCGCAAGATGACAACGCCGTGCGTGTGGTATGGGCGCAGGTGCCGAAGGCATTGCAGGGCCATCCCCGGCTCGTGCTTCAGTATGCACAATGTCTGCGCAAACAGGGCCGCGAGGATGATGCGGAGGCGCTGCTGTATCGCACGCTGCGCAGAGAGTGGAATGACGATCTGGCGCACCTTTACGGCCTGGTGCAGGGCGCCGACGCCACGGAGCAGCTTGCGCGCGCCGAGGGTTGGCTGGCAGGCCACGGCAATGATCCCGTGCTGCTGCTCACGTTGGGCCGGTTGTGCATGCATCATCGCCTGTGGGGCAAAGCGCGCACCTATCTCGAAGGGAGCCTCAATCTTGCCGCGCGGGCGGAGACGTATCAGACGCTGGGCAGCCTGCATGAGCAGCTAGGCGAACAGTCCGCCGCACTCGACTACTATCGCCGGGGATTGCAGTCCACACTGAACGGCGCAGCGTCTGCGGCCAGGAGTGAAGCAAGTGCGCCGGTCAGGGCATTCGGCGCACTGTAAGACGCGTCAGCGCGCCGCACCTGCGGGTGCGGCATCATGCGCGAATTCAAACGGGTCGGCGTAGAAATTTTCCGGCGCCAGTCCGTGCGCGATAAAATCACGGTGCGCCGCCTGCACCAGCACGGGCGGCCCGCTGGCGTACACGTCGAATGCATTCAGCGCCGGGTGGTCGCGCAGCACCGCATCCGTCACATAACCCTGCGCGCCGCGCCAGTCATCCTCGGGCAGCGGCTCCGAGAGTACGGGCGTGTAGCGGAAGTGACGGCATTGCTCCGCCCACGCCCGTGGCAGCGCATCGAGGTAAAGATCACGCCGGCTGCGTGCGCCCCAGTAGAGATGCATGGGACGCGCAATGCGCTCCGCCAGGGCGTGTTCGATGATCGCCTTGACCGGGGCGAAGCCGGTGCCGCCTGCGACGAAGATAATCGGGCGCGGCGAATCTTCGCGCAGATAAAAATTACCGAAGGGTCCTTCAAGGCGCAGCAGGGCCTTTTCCTTGATCTCGGCAAAGGCATCATCGGTAAAGCGTCCGCCTTCGATGCGCTTGATATGCAGCTCGATGAGCTCATCATCGTGCGGGGCGTTGGCGATGGAGAAGCTGCGCCTGCGGCCGTCACGCAACAGAAAATCGATATACTGGCCGGCTAGAAATTGTAAACGCTCGCTGGGGGGGAGCTTGAGATAAACGCGCGTCACATCAGGCGAGAGCGGCTCCAGCCGGGCGACCCGGCAGGGCAGTTTTTTTACGCAGATAGACTCGGCGTTGCTCAGTTCAACGGTGACGTCAGACAATGGCCGCGCCTGGCACAGGAGGGCGTACCCTGCTGCCATATCCGCGCTGTTCAGCGCCGGCAGTTGCGACATGCCATAATCCACCTCGCCGGTGATGAGCCTGGATTTGCAGGCGCCGCATACGCCGCCTCGGCAACCATAAGGCAAGCTGAGTCCGTGACGCAGGGCTGCATCCAGAATGGTTTCGTTGGCATCGACAGAGAATTTGTGGCCGCCCGCCCTGACGCAAACGTTGAAACTCATGCACACACCTTGCAGATTAGACGAGTATAAAGCAACCCATTATCGCCGTTTTTATTGCGTAGCGGAACCATGAGCGAAACTGTGCTGATGGTGGGTTGCGGTGATATCGGCGGACGCGTGGCCGCGCTCCATCTTGCGCAAGGTGCGCGCGTGAGTGCGCTGGCACGTTCACCCGCGCGCTGCGCGCAGCTTGAGGCGCTGGGCGTGGCGCCCGTGTCCGGTGATCTGGATGACGCCAGTTCGCTCGCCGCACTACCGGCACAGCATGCCCTCGTCTATTATTTTGCCCCGCCGCCGGAGGCCGGACTTACCGACCCGCGCATGGGGCGGTTTCTGCAGGCGATAACGCGCGACGCACTGCCGCATAAAATCGTCTATATCAGCACCAGCGGCGTGTACGGTGATTGCAAGGGCGCGTGGGTGACCGAGGACACGCCGCCCCATCCGCAGACGGCGCGCGCACAGGCGCGCCTCGACGCAGAGACGCGGCTGCTGGCATGGTCGCGTGATCATTCAGTGCCGGTGGTGATACTGCGCGTGGGCGGCATCTACGGCCCGGGGCGTCAGCCCGTCGAGCGTATCCGGCGCGGTGAGCCGGTGCTGCGGCGTGAAGCAGCGCCCTTCACCAATCGCATTCATGCGGACGATCTGGCGCGGGTCTGTCTCGCCGCCGCCGGGCGCGGCGGTGCGGGGCGCATTTACAACGTGTGCGACGACGAGCACAGCACGATGACAGATTATTTCAATGCGGTCGCCGATGCGCTCGGCCGCGCGCGCCCGCCGCAGATATCGCTGGCCGAGGCGCAAAAGGTATTGAGCCCCGGCATGCTGTCTTATCTCAACGAATCGCGCCGCATGGACAACCGGCGTATGCGCGAGGAGCTGGGCGTCGTGCTGCGTTACCCAAATCTGGCGGCGGGGCTTGCAGACCCGTCATTGGCAGCATTGTAGGTCAGGCTGATTATGATGCGCGGCGGCGCGGCGGATACACAAGCCAGGTCGTGATTACCGCTGCGGCGAACAGGGTATATACCAACGTAAACACCCACTCGGGCGCGCTATAGAATAACAGGTGCCTGAGCCAGTAGCCGACAAAGCTTATATCCAGCGGGGAGCCGCCCGCCACCTGGCGCAGATGGTTTTCCAGCACCGTGAGCGGGCAGCGTGCGCCGAGCCAGCTTTCAAGCACGACGAAGCCAATGCTTGCGAGGTGCAGCAAACGAAACGTGAAATTGCGCGCTGCACGCCAGCCGCGCGCCCAGCCGATGAGAACGAATGCCTGCCCGCCGACGACAAACAGCACATAAGCGGCATGAAGGGTGACGGTGATGTCGGCAAGCCAGGCGGCGAGGGCGGGGGTCACGATCAAATCCTACTTTACGGTGAATTCCGCAACCACCGGCGCATGGTCGGAGGGGCGCTCCAGTTTGCGCGGTGTTGTGTCGATGCGGCACGAAGTGCAGAGCGCGCGCAGCGCCGGGCTGACGAGGATGTGGTCGATACGCAGCCCCTGATTACGCCGGAATGCACCCGCGCGGTAGTCCCACCAGGAGAAAACGTCGGCGGGTTGCTCAAACAGCCGGAAGCAATCATGCAGGCCGAGGTTGCGCAGGCGCGTGAAGGCGGCGCGCTCCGCGTCACTCACCAGCACCTGGCCTTGCCAGGCCGCCGGGTCGTGCACGTCGCGGTCTTCGGGTGCGATATTGAAATCGCCCAGCACGATGAGATGTTCGTGCGTGCTGAGTTGCTGCTGAATCCAGGCGCTTATTTTTTCAAGCCAGGACATTTTATAAGCATATTTCTCCGAACCGACGCTGGCGCCGTTCGGGACATAGAGGTTGATGACGCGCAGGCCGTCGTAATTCGCGGCCAGCAGCCGGCGTTGTGCATCGTCGAGGTTGGCAATATCGCGCGTTACCCCGGTGGGGGTGAGGCGGCTCAGCAGGGCGACGCCGTTATAACTCTTCTGGCCTGAAAAAACCGTCTGATAACCCGCGGCGTGAATCTCGCCCAGCGGAAAATCTTCATCCACCGTTTTTGTTTCCTGCAGGGCGACGATATCGGGCTTTTCGGTATCGAGCCAGGCCAGCAGGTGCGGCAGGCGCACGCGCAGTGAGTTTACATTCCAGGTGGCGATTTTCACGCGGCGATGCCGCAGTGGCGCAATAGCGCATCAATGCGCGGTTCGCGGCCACGGAATTCAATGAACAATTCCATGGCATCTCGCGTGCCGCCCTGCTCCAGGATGCTGTGCAGGAATTGCTGTCCGGTGGCGTGGTCGAAAATACCGCGCTCCTCGAATTTCTCGAAGGCATCCGACGACAATACCTCGGCCCACTTGTAGCTGTAGTAGCCCGCGGAGTAGCCGCCGGCGAAGATGTGGGTGAAATTGTTGGCGAAGCGTTCAAACCCGGGCGGCTGGATGACCGCGACGGCGTCGCGCACCTCGCGCAACAGCTCGCGGATGCGCGGCCCCCGCGCCGGATCGTATTCCAGATGCAGGCGGAAATCGAACAGCGAGAATTCGAGTTGCCGTACCATCTGCATACCGGACTGAAAATTCTTCGCCGCCAGCATCTTGTCGAGCAGCGCCTGCGGAAGCTGCTCGCCCGTCTGATAGTGGCCGGAGATGAGGTCGAGCGCTTCACGTTCCCAGCACCAGTTTTCCATGAACTGGCTGGGGAGTTCCACCGCGTCCCACGCCACGCCGTTGATGCCGGACACGGCAAGCTGGTCCACGCGCGTGAGCATGTGGTGCAGCCCGTGGCCGAACTCGTGAAACAGGGTGAGCACCTCGTCGTGCGTGAGCAACGAGGTCGCTCCCGGCATCCTACCTCCCGCGACATTAGTACGTCCCTGTACGTCAGGTTGAGCGCCGACCGGCGCGCTGAAGTTGCAGGTGAGATAGGCGACGGGTGTCTGCACGCCGCCCGGTGTGCGTTTGCGCGCGATGCATTCGTCCATCCACGCGCCGCCGCGCTTGTGCGTGCGCGCATAGGCGTCGAGATAAAACCGGCCGCGCGGTTCGTTGCCGGCGTCGCGGATTTCGAAAAAGCGCACATCCGGGTGCCAGGTCTCGATATTTTTTACTTCGGCGACAGATAGACCATAAAGGCGATGCACGATCTCGAACATGCCGGTGAGCACGCGGGGTAACGGAAAATAGGGGCGCAGGTCTTCCTGCGAGAGCGCATAACGGTGTACGCGCAGCTTTTCCGAATAATAGGAGATGTCCCAGGCTTCGAGCTCCTGCGCGGCGAAATGTTCGCGCGCAAAGTGCTTGAGTTCGTCCAGCTCACGCTGCGCCATCGGGCGCGAGCGGCGCGCGAGGTCGTTGAGGAAGTCCAGCACCTGTTGGGTGGATTGCGCCATCTTTTTAGCGAGCGAACGTTCGGCGTAATTGGCATAACCCAGCAAGCGGGCAAGTTCGTGCCGCAGCGCAAGCAGTTGCTCCATGAGCGGCTGGTTGTCCCACCGGCCCGCATGCGGGCCCTGATCGCTGGCGCGCGTCATGTAGGCGGTGTATAGCTCGCGCCGCAACGCGGCACTGGCGGCGTATTTCATCACCGGCGCATACAGCGGATAGTCGAGTGTCAGCCGCCAGCCCGTCTGTCCCGCCTGCTGCGCCGTCTGCCGTGCGAGCGCACGCGCGCTTTCGGGCAGCCCTTCCAGTTCGGCCTCGTCGGTGACCTGTCGGGTCCATCCCTGTGTCGCGTCGAGCACGTTTTCTTCAAACTTGGCGGTGAGTGCGGAAAGTTCCTGTTGAATGGCCTTGTAGCGCTCCTGTTGTGCAGGGGGCAGCGCCACGCCGGAGAGACGGAAATCGCGCAGGGCGTTGTCGATCACCTTTTTCTGTGCGCCGTCGAGGCGCGCATATTCGGCGCCTGCGGCGATGGATTGCCAGGCCTGGTAGAGTTGCGCGTTCTGTCCGAATTCGGTGGCGTAATCGCTGAGCTTCGGCAGGCAGGCGTTGTAGGCCGCGCGCAATGGCTCCGAATTCATCACCGCATTCAGATGACTCACCGGCGACCAGGCGCGGCTGAGGCGGTCATCAAGTTCCTCCAGCGGCGCGATCAGATTGTCCCAGGTGTAGGTTTCGTGCGCGGACAGCAGTTGCGCGATGCGCGTGCGGTTTTCCGCCAGCAGCGTATCGACCGCCGGTTCGACATGCTCCGGCAGGATGGAAGCGAAGGGTGGCAGGCCGGTGAGATTGAGCAGAGGGTTGGACATGTGTGTACCAGTAAGAGTAGAGGCAATCAGTTATTTTTCCGCAAGGCCGCAATGACAGGCGCGGTCTGTGGGCGCACGCCGCGCCAGAGATAAAACGCCTCTGCGGCCTGTTCCACCAGCATGCCTAGTCCATCCAGCGCCTTGTCCGCGCCATGCTCGCTTGCCCAGCGCATGAAAATGGTCGGTTGTGCGCTGTACATCATGTCGTAACACCAGCCGCCGGGCGCCACCACGTCTTCCGGCAGCGGCGGCAATTCCTGGTGCAGGCTTGCGGCGGTGGCGTTGATGATGAGGTCGAACGATTTTCCCGCAAGCGCGGGAAAGCCGCAGCCTGTGACAGTGCCCATGTCGGAAAATTCGGCGGCCAGTTCCAGCGCCTTGTCCGGCGTGCGATTAGTGATCGCCAGTTGCGCGGGCATTTCCGCGAGCAGCGGCCCCGCCACGCCGCGCGCCGCACCGCCCGCGCCGAGCAGCAGCACGCGCCGCCGTGCAATGACGCCGCCGTGGTTATGCAGGATGTCGCGCACCAGTCCCACGCCGTCGGTGTTGTCGCCATAGCGCGTGCCGTCGGCTCTGAAGGTGATGGTATTCACGGCCCTGGCCTGTTGCGCGCGCAGGCTCGTTTCATTACACAGCGCAAACGCCTCCTGCTTGAACGGCACCGTGATGTTGACGCCCTTGCCGCCCGCGGCCTGAAAGTTGCCAAGCGCCTGCGCCAATCCGCCTGTGTCCACCTGAATCGCGTCATAACTGATCGTGTGTCCGCACTGACGCGCGAACGCTGCATGGATGAAGGGCGACTTGCTGTGGGAAACGGGATTCCCCATCACCGCATAGCGCTCTTCGCGCTGCTCAAAGTCAAATAACGATGACATGATTGTTAGACCTGTGCCTTGCCAGGACGGCAGTTGTAACTTTTACTACAGCATGTTCGGATATACTTTCGATTATAACAGCCGCTGCGTGGAGAATTCATTGGCGCGTACATCAAATAAATTGCCCGACATGGTCGCCGCCGTTGATCTCGGCTCCAACAGCTTTCATATGATCGTTGCGCGCGTGGTGCAGGGGCGCTTGCAGGTGCTGGACCGGCTGCGTGAGATGGTGCAGCTCGCCGCGGGTTTGAATAAAAAAGAAGAGATCACCGCACGTGCGCAGCAGCGCGCGCTGGCCTGTCTCAGGCGCTTTGGCGAACGGCTGCGCGGCCTGCCGCCGGGCAGCGTGCGTGTGGTCGGCACCAACACCTTGCGCCGGGCGCGCAATGCGGCGCAATTTCTTGCCGCGGCGCAACGCGTGCTGGGCCATCCCATCGAAGTGATCGGCGGACGGGAGGAGGCGCGGCTCATCTACCTCGGCGTGGCGCACAGTCTGACCGGCAGCAAGGAGCGGCGTCTGGTGGTGGACATCGGCGGCGGCAGCACCGAGTTGATTATCGGACGGGGCTTTGAGCCGCTGCACATGGAAAGTCTGTCCATGGGGTGTGTGCGC
The DNA here is from genome assembly GCA_030655395.1 of Gammaproteobacteria bacterium. Taxonomy (GTDB): domain Bacteria; phylum Pseudomonadota; class Gammaproteobacteria; order SURF-13; family SURF-13; genus JAQBXX01. The sequence goes on from JAURVQ010000103.1 coordinate 20,317, forward strand.
GGCAGCGTGCATTATTTCCCCAAGGGCCTGATCAGCCGCGCCCATTTCGAGCGGGCGCAGATCGCCGCGCAGCAGGAGTTGCAGCCGCTGGCGGCGCGCTACCGCGCTATCGGCTGGCGTGAATGTGCCGGCGCCTCGGGCACCATCAACGCCGTGCAGGACGTGGTTCGTGCCCAGGGGTGGAGTGAGCACGGCATTACGCGGGTCAGTCTCGCCAAGCTGCGCAAGGCGCTGATCGCCGCAGGCAGTGTGCAACGGCTCAAGCTGGACGGGTTGCGCAGCGAGCGCGCCGGAGTGTTTCCGGGCGGTGTCGCCATCCTGATTGCGATCTTCGAAAGTCTGGGCATTACGCGCATGACGAATGCCGACGGCGCGCTGCGCGAGGGCGTGCTCCATGACATGCTGGGCCGTCTGCGCAGCCGCGAGGACGTGCGTGAGCGCACCGTGCAGTGGCTCGCTCTGCGCACGCACGTTGATGCAGCGCAGGCGCTGCGGGTGGAGCACACGGCGTTGTTGCTGCTGCAACAGGTCGCGCAGGCGTGGCATCTGCACGACCCGGAGGATGCCCATATACTGAAGTGGGCCGCGCGTCTGCATGAGATGGGCCTTTCGATCAGCCACGGTCAGCATCACAAACACGGCGCGTATCTGGCGGAATATACCGACATGGCCGGTTTCTCGCGCCGCGATCAGCAACTGCTGGCGGTGTTGATTCTGGGCCAGCGCGGAAAAATTCCCGTGGAGGCGTTCGCGGTTCTGCCCGGCAGGCTGAAGCAGGCGGGGTTGCATCTGTGTGTACTGCTGCGGCTGGCGGTGCTGCTGAATCGCAGCCGCAATGCGCGGCCCTCGCCGCGCATTGCATGCGCCGCAGCGGGCAAGAGTCTGAAGATTACGCTGCCCAAATCCTGGGCCGCGCGCCAACCGCTGACGCAGGCCGATCTGGAAGAAGAGATAAACCATCTCAGGGGTGCCGGTATCAGGCTGAAGCTGATCTAATAGATCATTCGGCGAGTCATGTAGGTTGGGTTAGTGGCTTTATCGCGTAACCCAACAAACCCAATCTTCAACGCAGGCTTTTGTTGGGTTACGGCGCAAAAAACGCGCCTAACCCAACCTACACGCCTGAGACTCAGTCGGCGAGCGTCTGCAACAGGAATTGCTGCGCCGAGCGCGGCTTATGGCCGCCGGCCTTGATGCGCCTGTAGGTTCCGTCGCTGCGCAACAGCCAGGTCTGGCTGTTGTCGGCGAGATACGGCTGCAGGCCTTCGTTCAGGATGCGCGCGGCGAGACGCTTGTCCGCGACCGGGAAGCAGACTTCAACGCGGCGGAACAGGTTGCGCGTCATCCAGTCGGCGCTGGAGCAATACACCGCGGGGTTGCCGTCGTTGTGGAAATAAAATACGCGGCTGTGCTCAAGAAAACGGCCGACGACGGAGCGCACCTGGATGTTTTCGGAAGCGCCCGGCACACCCGGACGCAGGCAGCAAACGCCGCGCACGATCAGGTCGATCTTCACGCCGGCGCGTGAGGCCTCGTACAACGCCTCAATCATCTGAGGTTCGGAAAGCGCATTCATCTTGGCGATGATGCGCGCGGGCTTGCCTTGTTTTGCGTGCGCGGCTTCGCGTGCAACCAGTTCACGCAGGGTTTTGAAAAGCGTGAACGGCGATTGCAGCAGTTTTTTGAGTTTGATCGCGCGGCCGAGGCCGGTGAGCTGCTGAAACACCTTGTGTACGTCGTCGCCGATATCCTTGTCGCAGGTAAACAGGCCGAAATCGGTGTAGGTGCGCGCGGTACGCGAATGATAGTTGCCGGTGGCGAGATGTACATAACGGCGCAGCCGTTTGCCTTCACGCCGCACCACCAGAATCATCTTGGCGTGGGTCTTGTACCCGACCACGCCGTATACCACGTGCGCGCCGGCGTCCTGCAGGCGGTTGGCGGAGTGGATATTGGCCGCCTCATCGAAGCGCGCACGCAGCTCCACCACCACGGTGACCTCCTTGCCCGCGTGCGCCGCATCGACCAGCATATCCACCAGTGCCGACTCGGCGCCGGTGCGGTACAGGGTCTGCTTGATGGCAAGCACATCCGGATCCGCCGCTGCCTGACGCACGAAATCAATCACCGGCGCAAAGGATTCAAACGGATGATTCAGCAGCACGTCACCGCGCCGCATCACCTCAAACACGTCGGTCGTGTGTGCCAGACGACGCGGCAGGCCGGGGGTGAAGGCGGGATATTTCAGGTCAGGCCGGTCGACCAGATCGGGGATCATCATCAGGCGATGGAGATTCACCGGCCCGGCGACCTGATACAAATCTTCCGCGTTGAGGTCGAACTGGCGCAACAGAAAATGCGCCATTTCGTGCGTACAGTTGTCGGCTACTTCCAGGCGCAGGGCATCGCCATAGTGGCGCATGGGCAACTCGCCTTCCAGCGCGTGCAACAGGTCGTCGATCTCCTCTTCGTTGACAAACAGTTCGCTGTTGCGCGTGAGGCGAAACTGAAAACAGCCGGTGACCTTCATACCGGGGAACAGATCGTTCACGTGCGCGTGAATGATGGAGGAGAGGAACACGAAATCGTGCGGGCCTTTGGAGCAATCGCGCGGCAGATGGATCAGGCGCGGCAGCGAGCGCGGCGCCTGCACCACAGCGACGCCGCTGTTGCGCCCGAAGGCGTCCTTGCCTTCCAGCGCTACAATAAAATTGAGGCTTTTGTTCAGTATGCGCGGGAAGGGGTGCGCCGGGTCGAGTCCCATCGGGCTCAGCACCGGCAGCAGTGCTTCATTGAAGTAACGCTTCACCCAGGCGGCCTGTTTGGCGCTCCAGTGCGTGCGCCGCACGAAACGGATGTTGGCCTCGGCCAGCTCCGGGATCAGCGCTTCATTCAAAATGCGGTATTGCTCCGCGACCAGCGCGTGCGCCGTTGCGCTGATGCGTTTGAGCGTGTCCTGCGGGTTGAGATTGTCCGGCCCCGCCTGCACCGCACCCGCCTGCGCTTGCTGCTTGAGGCCGGAGACGCGGATTTCAAAAAATTCGTCGAGGTTGGTGCTGGAGATGCACAAAAAGCGCAGCCGCTCCAGCAGAGGAACGGTTTTGTCCGCCGCGAGCTCAAGCACGCGGCGGTCGAACTCCAGTTGTGAGAGTTCGCGGTTGATATAGAGTTCCGGTTGTTTCAAGTCGATATCGCTCATGGCGTGAGGATATGAAACATATGTGACGGGAGTGTTACACAGCAGCCGGTTCCAGCGCGCAGCGCGGAACCGGCAAACTGATGCCGGATCCGCTACGCTTGATCCGGCCTACCCTGCTTTAGCCACTCGGCCGCGCGTTTGGCGAAATAGGTGAGGATGCCGTCCGCGCCCGCGCGCTTGATGCAGACGAGCGATTCCAGCACCGCCGCTTTTTCGTCCAGCCAGCCGTTGGCGCTTGCTGCCATCAGCATCGCGTATTCACCGCTTACCTGATACACAAACGTCGGTGCGCCGAACTCATCCTTCACGCGCCGCACGATGTCGAGGTAGGGCAGGCCGGGTTTTATCATCACCATGTCCGCGCCTTCGGCGAGATCGAGCGCGACCTCGTGCAGCGCCTCATCGCTGTTGGCCGGATCCATTTGATAGGTGTATTTGTTGCCCGCGCCCAGATTTGCCGCCGAGCCGACCGCATCGCGGAACGGGCCATAAAAGCTGGAGGCGTATTTCGCGGCGTAGGCAAGGATGCGCGTGTGGATATGGCCCTTGGCTTCGAGTGCATTGCGGATCGCGCCGATGCGCCCGTCCATCATGTCCGAGGGCGCCACCACATCCACGCCGGCCTCGGCGTGTGACAGTGCCTGCTTCACCAGCGCCGCGACGGTTGCGTCATTCAGCACATAGCCGGTGGCGTCTATCAGCCCGTCCTGCCCGTGCGTGGTGAACGGGTCGAGCGCGACGTCGGTAATCACACCAAGCTGCGGAAATTCCTTTTTCAGCGCCCGCACCGCGCGCTGCGCGAGGCCGTCCGGGTTCCACGCCTCTTGCGCATCCAGCGACTTTTTTTCCGGCGGCGTGACCGGAAACAGCGCCACTGCCGGCACGCCGAGCGTCACCAGCGCCGCCGCTTCTTTCAGCAGTTCATCCACACTCACACGCTCAATGCCGGGCATGGAGGCCACGGCCTCGCGCTTGCTTTTGCCTTCAAGTACAAACATCGGGTAGATAAGATCGTCCACCGTGAGTGTGGTCTCGCGCATCAAGCGGCGGCTGAAATCATCGCGCCGCATGCGGCGCATGCGCGTGTGGGGGAAACGACCGCGCTGTAGTTCCGGATTAGTCATGGGTTCCTCGATGCTCCCAAGTTCACTTCACGCACATTTCCTGATCTTACCGTACTCCTTGGCCTTGAGGTGTTCCAACTCCCATAAGTCCAGGGCCTGCTGCATATTCAACCACAGCCTGGGACCATTACCGCAAAACTTGCCCAGCCGCAGGGCCATGTCCGGCGTCACCGGCCTGCGCTCGTGAATGATCTCGGAAATGGTGCGCCGCGAAACACCCAGTTGTTCGGCCAATTCAGCCTGTGTGAGCCCCAGTTCCGGCAACACATCCTCGCGGATCAGTGCGCCAGGATGGGTCGGACGCCTGCCCTTAAATGCCAATGTTTCCATCAGTGATAATCCTCCAAATTTACGTCACAGGCATGGCCGTTCTCGAAGCGGAAGGTCAAGCGCCAATTGCCCGATACTTTCATGCTCCAGATGTTGCTCTTGTCACCGCTTAGCCTGTGCAAGCCGTAACTCGGCATCAAGAGATCACGAATATCCGAGGCATTGTTCAAGGCATCCAGCATACGTTCAATACGACGCGTCTGGCTTGCATCCAGCAAACGCCGCTCTCCGGCGAGAAAAAACCGTTCCAGCCCTTTATGCTTGAATGTTTTTATCACCGGCTAAATTGTAACTTATAAGGTTACAATTCGGCAAACTTATGGTAGATGAGGGATTCACGGTCGAGGCTCCGTGGACAAGTGACGTTTTAGGTCACATTCTGCGCTAAACGTTAGGTGACGCGAATAATGCCTACCCCGGAAAGATCTCATTCAGGTGTCGAAAGAAGCGGTGTACAAGGATATAAAATTATTGAAAAACAGTGAGTTGGTTTAAATAAAGCCTTGGGTCAGGCCGGGTGGCACGAATGCTGCTGAGTAGATGCCCGTCAAGCTGCGAGTCCGTAGTAACCAGCCGCAAGATCGGGCTCGAGGTTCAGTAGTTAACTTACATGAGGAGCACATTATGAAAAAGCTGCAACAAGGTTTTACCCTGATTGAATTGATGATCGTGGTCGCCATCATCGGCATTCTGGCGGCGGTGGCGATTCCGGCGTATCAGGATTATGTTGTCAGAGCCAAGGTGTCCGAGCTAATTTTGGCCGCCAGTGCTGCCAAAACGCCCATTACCGAATGCTTCCAGTCCAAGGGCGCTCTCACGGGCTGCGGGACGGGTGTGACCATTGATGTTGTTGGGAAGGTGACTGCTTCTTCGGTGGGTGCTGATACCGGAGTAATAAGTGTCACCGGCAGTGCCGCCGCAATGGGTGCTTCTTCAGCTGTGGTTATCACCTTGACCCCAACCCCCGCTGGAACAGCTGGCACTCAAACTCTTACCTGGGCCTGTACTGGTAGCCCAGCCAGATATCTTCCCGGCTCCTGTAAGTAAGCATCACCCATCACAACAAGCACCGTTGGGCTGAATACGAAACCAGGCCCAATCACTCAAAGCCCCTCTCACGAGGGGCTTTTCTTTTTCCGCAATTCGGTGAGACGATCTACCAAGCTCGCCAGTTCCACGGACATGGCAAATCCTTCGCTGAGCACTCGCGCTTTTTCTGCCGCTGATTCCGGATACTCATGGACAAGCGCATTTCGTACCGCGCGGTATTCGTCCCAGCGATCAGCGGAGTCCACTATGCGCAACGCTTCGAGGCGGTCGAGCACGTCACGAAACGGCGCATCTTCGTAGGGTTCACGAAAATGCTCGACCAGAACGGCGCGTAATACCTTCCGCCCCAGCATATCTTGCAGTTTGCTGAAGCGGTAGACGAACTGATCCAGCGCTGCGACCAACTCATCGGACGGATTTTCCAGCAGCGTTGCATCAGGCGCAGGGATGTGGCGCCTGGCGTGCTCGATAAAGTGAGTATGCCTTCGGCATTCGAGTAGCTGGGCGTATAGCTGTTTTCTCACAGGGGAACCCCCTCTCGGCGCGCACGCTGAAAAATGGGCAGCGCTGCACCGCCGTTATTGACCACGATATCTATCTTGCGTTCGCCAATGCGCCGGTAAAGTTGCGCCATCATTTTGATCTTGGCCTGCGCCACCTCACTATCGGACATTACTGTCTCGATATACAGATCAATATCTCCGCCACGCCTGGAATCATCCCGGCGTGAACCGAACAAGTAGACCGGCGCCTGCTTGAAATAGCACTGGGCGGCCAGCTTGATCTCGCGGCGAATGTGGTCGGAAAGGCGCATGGTTACTCAAGTATACCTGTGAGGTCGCTTGCGCCGCCAGATATACTCTGGAGCTCGTAGAATGGGTGAAGCGAAGCGTCACCCATCACAACAAGCACCCTTGGGCTGAACACACAACAGGCCCAATCACTCAAAGCCCCTCTCGCGAGGGGCTTTTCTTTTTCCGCGGTGGTGAATTGTTTGTATAATGAAGGCCACTTAACATCCCATCAATATCCACAGGGTTCAAGGTGCACCGGGGCGCCTATATCGAATGAAAGTCCTGCTCGTTATTTCCGCCCTGGGCAAAGACCGGGCCGGGCTGCTCAAGGAGCTGGCGCAGGCGCTGATGGAGTGCGGCTGCACCATTGCCGACAGCCGCATGACGGTGCTGGGGAGTGAGTTCGCCGCCGTGCTCATGATTACCGGCAACTGGAGTGCGATTGCCAAGGTGGAGGGCGGCTTGTCCGCGTTGCAGGAGCGGCTGGGGCTCACGATCAGCGCGCGACGCACCGAGGCGCGCGCCACCGAGACTCCGCTGCTGCCTTACATCGCCGAGATCGTCACCGTGGACCGCCCCGGCATCATCTACCGCATGGCGGACTTTTTCACCGCTCGCACCATCAACATCGAAGACCTATACACCAGCGGCTACACCTCGGCACATTCCGCCACGCCGATGTTTGCGCTCAACATGACGGTGAATATCCCCGCCTCGGTGCACATCGCCGCGCTGCGCG